>JBARMK010000386.1:0-61737 GCA_049802395.1 Candidatus Angelobacter sp. | reverse complement strand
ACCCCATGTAAGATTTTAAATCTTGGTCGAGAATAACACGGAAACATAGCTTGTTCGCAAGACACCTTCAAGGCGGGTACTTTTCGATTAGAAGGCAGCGGTTTCACGGGCTACTGGGAGGGAATGCTCCTCTTGCGCCTTGCGATAGATGGCAAGCAATATGTCTATGTTGGCTTTCCCCGTGTAGCTGGCTTCAAAAGCCTTCCTGGCCTTAGCTCGCAAAACTCGAACCTGAGAAAGATTGCGCGCGCACCACTCGACTCTCTCCCTCAGTTCAGAGATGCTCCCGGGCGCAAAGTGAAATCCGTTCTCGCCGGAAACCACCATAGAAGCCGAGGCTCCAATATTAGACGCCACAACTGGCGTGCCCACAGCCAAAGATTCAATCACGGTCCGCGGCATGCCTTCGTAACAGCCAGAGGGAAAAACGAGAAATAGCGCATTGCGCATAAGCTCAAGGGTCTCCTGTGCTGTGGTTCGGCCCAGATACTGAATGGATGGGTTAGCGCCTGCGGCGGCCTTCACAGCCTCCAGAAGTGGCCCGTCGCCCGCGATTTTCAAAGGAAGCGGGGCATCTGCTGTTTTCCACGCCTCGAGCATCGTGCCAATGCCTTTCTCCGCGCTCAACCTCCCGACGAAAAGGGCATACCCCCCGCCGCCGTCGCCCGGCGTTGGAGATGGATCAATAAAGTTGGGTTTAACCATGATCTTCTCCGCGGGGAGGCCGCCGGCAATATACTTTTGACGTGCAAATTCGGTGAGCGCGATGTAGAGGCTCACGCGAGTACGCCACGTTCCGGCCAGTTTGTGCGCGCCTACCATTCCTGCAACCACTGCGCTGGCAGTACGGCTGTCTCTATAACAGGCATGAACAACTCCGTGCCAGGGCAACATTCGTCCCAGGCAATCCTCGCAGGGGTGTTGATCGCGAAAGAGCAATGAGTTGACGCACATCAAGCGGTAGTTGTGCAGCGCCTGTACCACCGGAGTTTGGTTCCGTGAAGCCGCATAGTAGACCGACGGTGACCAGAGCGGAAAGAAATTCTGAACGTGCAAAACGTCAAAGGCTTTACCCCTCAGTTTTTCATCTATCCGGCGATAAGATTCACCCGACCACACCGTGCGCAACGCCGTTCTGGTCTTGCCCAACTCTTGCACGCGGCGATTGTCTTCCTCCAGCAATTCGACTTCGTGACCATAGTGGGTCAGCAGTTCTACCTCTGAGGCCGTGATCCGGTCTTCTCCTCCGGGAACCAGATACCGATTGTGCAGCATTAGGATTTTCATCGGGCACCGCTCTGACGAGTGCGACTCTCGGCTACGCTCATATGTTGGACTTGCCCTCATTATAGAGGCCTGTTGGCTGGAAGAAGAGTGTAAGAATCAGCACAACACCAATGAAAGCTCAGCCGTGGTATACATTAAGCTCATCTCCTAGACATGCTGGCAAAGCCTTTGGAAACACCAGTGAGACAGAGCGGTTGGAAGGCGGCAGCCCGCTCTCTTGCACACGCCGGTCTGACCATTCTTCTCCGGGGAGGTCGCGCGACCCGGCTTTTGCCTCGAGTGCGGGGGTTTTATAAGCTGCGGAACTTCTATCAAAGAATTCTTCCTAAGCATTTCTTAGTAAGAACGAAATTTGATGACGATCTGAGTCTCGATCTCGATCTTACCGGTGATTTTGGATTGTATTTTTGGCATTATCCGAACTTCTACGAGAAAGAAGAAATTGAGGCATTTTGCTCCCTGGTTATCCCCGGCTGCACCGTGCTTGACGTGGGAGCCAACGTTGGCCTATACACGCTGCTGGCGGCCAAGCGCGGCGCACAGGTGTTTGCTGTCGAGGCCGATTCTCTTAATGCCGCGATGCTTCGCCATCATGTAAAGATCAATGGATTTGAGGGACGCGTAACAGTTCTGGAAATTGCAGCCACCGAAATTGAGAAAACGGTATCTCTCTATCGCAATCCTCAGAATATGGGAGAATCCAATATCCTTGAACGAGGCCAGTTCATAGGGACCGTTGCGGGCCGAACGCTCGACTCTCTGAACCTGCCTCCGCTGGACATTTGCAAGATCGACGTCGAAGGAGCGGAGTTTGCGGCATTAGTGGGCATGCAGCAGACATTGAAACGATCTCCGCACCTGAAGTTGTTCGTGGAATATGCTGAAGCCTTTGGAAATAGCCAGGCCCTTCTAAGCTATCTGCGCAGCCATTTCTCCACATTGACCGTTTTAGAGAAGGCGCTAGCAGAAACGCCCGGAGAGATCCCGTCTTTCTGCAATATCCTCGCTGAGCGTTGACAGCGTGCATTGGGTGCAAATGGTTTCACCTTAGACATGGTAGAACGATGCCATCTTTTGTACTGTTTCGTATGGCCTGTAAACCATAAATATGGTTTGCATAGTTCAGAAAAGCTGATAGAGTACGCTTCACGCGGACAAAATTTCGCTGCAATTTCAGCAGCGCTGCAACAAGAGGATGCGCCACCACTAAGGATTACCAGAGCACGGTACTTGGCCATGCAGCTGAAATTCTGCCTTCTGACCAAGAAAGATTGATACGGTTTTTCAGCCGGCGTCACTACCCTCTGACAGAAAGAGCGCCAACTTGTAGAAGGGCCTGAAAATTTCCCCATTTTGAGATTTGGGGGACCAACTTCCCTCGTAAACAGGAAAAGGTCAATCATTGAAAGGAGATAGAAGAAGATGAAAATCAATGCAATAAAGTTGCTAGCTATTGTCGCACTGGGAACAGCCACGATGTACGGGCAGGCCAGCCGCACGTGGGTATCGGGTGTGGGAGACGACGCGAATCCCTGCAGCCGCACGGCCCCTTGCAAGACTTTTGCCGGCGCCATTTCTAAAACGGCGGCAGGCGGAGAAATTGACGCGCTGGATCCAGGCGGATTCGGCGCTCTCACCATTACCAAAGCCATCACGCTTGACGGTGGCGGAGGCCAGGTGGCTTCAGTCCTGGTCAGCGGAACAAACGGAATCGTGGTCCAGGCCGGGCCGAACGATGTTGTGATCCTCAGAAATTTGCGCATCAATGGGATTGGCACAGGACTCAATGGCGTTCGCTTCCTCTCCGGCAAGGACTTGAATGTCGAAAATTGCTACATTTTCGGCTTCACCCAAAACGGACTTGACATTGCGCTGAACCAGGCCACTCAAGCCACGGTGCACGTATACAACTCGGTTTTCAAGAACAATACCGGAGTTGGAATTCGAGCGACCAATGCTGTATTGCCCTCGGTTAAGGTGGGGATAGACCACACAGAGATAGCCTTGGACACAATTGGGGTTGAGGCATCAGCCCGCGCAAGCATTTCGATCAACGATGGCATGATTTCCGCAGCAACCTCTGCAGGCATTCAATCGGATTCGCCCAGCGCAGACTCAATCATCGCAATCGATCGCAGTGAAGTAGTCTCTAACGCCAGCGGGGCTGTGTCGACGGGAGGCGCCATTATTACCGCAGATACAACCTATGCCTACAACAGCGGCACTGCTTTGAATAAGACAACCGGAAACATCTTCTCTTACGGTACAAACCGTATACATGACAACGGCGCGAGCGGGACATTTACGCCTATAACACAACAGTAGAACGTTTCTTGAATTAAGATGTAGAGCGCGGGCAAGAAAGGAATGTCTTGCCCGCTATTTTTGTCCCGTTCATAGATCTTTAAATCCCGCTCGACGAAGCACATTCCTTGCCGAAAAGAAGTCAGCTAATTAGTTGTTTCCAGCAGTTTGCTGTATTCATTGACCACCTGCTGCAAATTGAAGTTATCGAGCTGTGCCGGCTGTTCGCGATCGACCTTTCCCTGTTTCAGCGCAGAAATAATTCCCTCCGCCAGGGCGTTTGGGGCCTCCGGAGGAACAAGCGAGATGCGTTCACCACACTCACTGACCTCCCGAATGCCGCCGGGGCAGTCAGTGGCCACCACCGGGGTTCCCACGGCAAGCGCTTCGAGCGGAACGTAAGGCAGACCGTCCACTCTGGAAGGCACAATCACGAGATTGGCGTGGCGGAAATATCTCCACGGATTCGGCTGCAAGCCGCCAAATCTGACTGCGTTGTGAAGCTCAAGTTTTTGTACTTGCTGTTTCAATTCTTTTTCAAGCGGTCCTTCGCCAAGGAGAGTGAGCGTGGCATGCGGGAACAAGGCCAGAACGCGTGGCATGGCATCGAGCAACAGGTCATTGCCTTTTTCCCGGACAAAGCGCCCTGCGGCCACCAGATGGGGGCCAGACCCTGGGAATGGGTTGCCATCAAGTTGTGCACAGCGGCGGATCATCTCCACGTCCAACGGGTTATAGATGCGAACAAGTTTTTCCGGCGGCACGGCGAAAAGTTCCGCCATCTCCCGCTTCATCGCGTCCGATAAACAGATGACTTTATCGGCATGCTTATAGAGCCAGCGGTAGAGGGCCATCCATATTCGCGGATAACGCTTTGCCTGCCTCAGGTACACGCTGAGAGTTGTGGATTCGCCGATCAATACACCTGTCGCACGCGGAAGCCAGGGCCTGGATAGCAGCAGCGCCAGATTCATGTGGCCGATCGTGGAAAGCACGGCATCAGGCTTCACCTCCCGGATCAGCCTGATCAGCGCCGGCACTGCATATCGCACCCGGGTGTAATT
This sequence comes from Candidatus Angelobacter sp., assembly GCA_049802395.1. GTDB lineage: Bacteria > Acidobacteriota > Terriglobia > Terriglobales > Acidobacteriaceae > Angelobacter. The sequence goes on along the minus strand of JBARMK010000386.1, from coordinate 57,082 downwards.
CAAATCATGTACCACCACGCCCGCAGGGATCTCGTCATCTTCACCTCGTTTGGCCCGCAAGAGCGCAAGATGGAGTTCGAAACGGTCGTGATCGAGATGACGAAGAAGGTTAGAGAAAACACGCTGCGCTCCTCCGCCTCCGCCAAGCGATGGAAACGGAAACAAGAAGAGCACTCTACGACGCGTCATTGTCATCGATTGCGCTCCACTGGCCTGATACCGTCATTCGATACTTTTAGCGCTGCTTCGCCGAACAGCTTGTCCCACGAGTTCAGTATCCTCTTCAAGCTAAAACGCGAAACGACTTCTGGAGCATGTTGTGCCAGACGAATCCGAGCGCCAGGATCGCTCATTAAGCGGTCCATGGCCGCGGCAAGCGATGCGACGTCTTCAGCCGCAACCAATAGTCCATCTACTTCATGGCGGATAATATCCCTTGGACCTGATGGACAATCAAAGCTGATCACGGGCAAACCACAGGCCATAGCTTCGCACAAAGCATTGCCGAAGCCTTCAAATCGTGAGGAGAAGACGAACAGGTCAGCTCCGTAAAGCATCGGGAATGGATCATAAACCGCGCCCGCAAGCTCAGCCCGGCCAATAAGATTCAACTCCTCTATTTGTGCCTCAAGGTCGCTTCTCAGCGGCCCATCGCCCAAAATTTTGAGAATCCAGTCAGGATGGAGGTGGGCGATGCGAGAAAATGAATCGAGCAGAAGATCAAATCCCTTTTCTCGGGATAATCGTCCCATAGCGATGATAGTACGGCCGGTTTCGCGTTCCGTCTTTTGCTCACCCGTTTGGGCGCGTGACGGTGGAAGACTAACAGGGTTGGGAATCACATAGCCGTTTACTTTAATTCTTTGTTGGAACCAGGCTAAGGCTGGCTTTGTCATACAGACGAGTGCGTTGGCTCGATGGTATACAAAGCGGCGCAGCGTCTCCCAAGCCCAGCCGATGCGATAGTACGCGGGGTGAGTGTGTTCAGTAACAATCACCGGGATATCGAGCCCCCGCGCGGCAAGCAAAGTGAGGACGTTGGGTATATCCATGAAACTAATAATGACATTGGGCTCGGATTGGCAAATGGCCGCCCGTAGAGCGCGCACAGTCCTGAGCTGCCGAACGACTCCATGAAGCATGTTCTTTGCTACGCCGCCTCGCACCTTCAGTTGGCGCAGGCTGATCGCGGAATGAAGCGGATAGGCTGGGACATCGTCTATTGTCAGGGTGATCAGCGTGACTTCATTTCCCTGTTCGGCCCAGGCGCCCGCAAGTACCGAGGCGGTGCGTTCTGCCCCGCCACGCCCCAGAGACGCAATGACCAATGTCAGACGCATGTGATTAGCGGCTGACTTCCGCCGGCAATACAGGAAGCGAGGCCAGGCGCTCCCGCGCCAGAAACCTGACCGACCAAATGGAGATGTTCATGAATGCAACGATACTCACGATGGAGGTGGAGAGCGCGATGCCGGCAACCCCCCACACACGCATCAGCCAGAGATTGAGCCCCACGTCCAGAACAAGGCTGACGGCCGAGGCGTACATCAGCACGTCATTCCGACGGATGGCCGAAATAAAGCGCACGAAAAGCATGCTCCATATATAGAAAGGCATCTGGATGACATAACATATCTGGACCCAGCTCACCAGTTCGGTGTCAGCAGGAGTGAATGCGCCGCGTTGAAACAGCACTCTCACGATTGGCCGGGACAAGGCCATTATCACCAGGGTCAACGGGACCGTCGCGCCAACCACGAGCAAAGAATAGCGTTTTAAAGTATGCCGGCAGCCGGCAAAGTCATTGGCCGCTGCCATTTTAGAAAAATAGGGCAGGGTGGCCGTGCTTAGAGTCAGGGCGCAGATGCTCAGTATTCCGCCGATGATTTTATTGGCGTAGCCCAGCGCCGCCACGTTACCTGAAGGGAGCATCCCGGCCATCGATTGGTCTACCACCGCGGTACCGCCCACAAGGATGGCCCCGGTCAACATGGGCACATATTGAGCCAGAACGCTTCGCACGCTTGCATCCAGGCCGTACCAGCGAAGGCTGAAGCGCATACCCTGTCCGCGCAAGAGATGCAGCAGGATTATCGCTTCAAGCAAGCTTCCCATGACGGCACCGGCCACCAGCGTGAAGATCCCCCATCGCGCAGCGTGGAAGAGTACCAGATAAAGCGTAATGAGCGGCGTGAACATGGGGATGAGCGCAGGCAGGGCAAACTTCTCGCCGGCATTGAGGACCGAAGCCGCCAGGTTGGCGATACCGCTGAAAATGATCCAGGGCAGCAGCAGGTAAAGAATCTCGCGCGTAAGGAAAAGCTTGGCTGGAGAGAAGCTATGGCCCAGGAAAGGCAGATAAAAGGGGGCAGCAAGGCCCAGCAACGCCGCGACTACGACCATGGCAATGACTCCAAGGCGCATCATGCTGGAGAGGAGCTGTTGTGCCGCCTGAATCCCCCGTTTGTGGCGCGTTTCAACGAACACGGGGACCAGTGCGTAACCTAAAGCCGCCATCCCGATATTCAGCACGAATGAAGGCAAGACGAAGGCGATCAGGAATGCATCTACGGAGTCTCCGCGCCCGAACGATCTGGCGATGCCCAACTCTTTAACGGCGGTCACAAGTTTGACCAGCAGGCCCAGAAAGCCCACGATCAACGCCGCGCGAAAGATCTTTCTGTTGGTGGTGTCCGAGCCAGTTTTTCGGAGGAAATTAAGTTTCATCACCCATCACGAATTCGAAGGACCAAGGCGCATAAGGGATTAAAACTGTCTTGGTCGCGATTATAGCCGAGAAAATGATGCCTGTTTGCAGCGACGATACCATTGGCCTGCTTGTTTCGCAATTCACAACCTTGCCTATAGAATACTGTCAATGAACATTCTTATTACGGGTGGCGCAGGTTTCATAGGTTCACATCTGGCTGAACAACTCCTGGCGAGCAATCACCGCGTCACCGTTATCGACGATCTTTCTACCGGAACGATTCACAATATCCAGCACCTCAAAACAGCAAGTCATTTTGAATATTTCCTCGACAGCCTAACTAATCAGCGGTTGATGGCTGAACTGATTGACTCAGCCGACATCATTTACCATCTGGCCGCCGCAGTAGGTGTCAGGCTCATCGTGGAGAACCCCACGCGTACCATAGAGACGAACATACGAGGAACAGAAATCGTACTGGAACTTGCCGCAAAGAAGAAAAAACGGGTGCTTATCACTTCAACCTCCGAGGTCTATGGAAAGCGTGATAGCGTCCCTTTCCGTGAAAGTGATGATTTGGTCCTTGGCCCCCCCGATAAAGGACGCTGGAGCTATGCTTGCTCAAAAGCCATTGACGAGTTTCTGGCGGTTGCGTATTGGAAGGAAAAGAAAGTGCCAACCGTGATTGCCCGGCTCTTCAACATTGTCGGCCCCAGACAAACTGGACAATACGGGATGGTGATCCCCAGCCTGATCAAACAGGCGCTCGCGGGGAACGACATGACAGTCTACGGCGATGGCGCACAAACGCGCTGCTTTACACATATAAGCGATGCAACCCGCGCTTTGATTGCTTTAGCTGAGCATCCCGATGCAAACGGTGAGGTCTACAATATCGGATCGGCAGAAGAAATCTCGGTTCTGCAGTTGGCGGAGAAAATCAAGCAACTGACCGACTCCAAGTCGCGGATCGTCTTCATCCCCTATAACGAAGCGTATGAGGAAGGCTTTGAAGACATGCGGCGCCGTGTTCCTGATCTGACAAAGGTCCACCGGCTCATCGGATACACGCCGTCTCTGCCACTAGATACGATTCTCATCGACACCATCCGCTTTCACGCGCATCAGACAAGCTCGCTAACGTTCGCGGAACAACGAATGACGGCAGCTAAGCGTTCTTGATTACCCCAAACGAGGAGCGACATTGAAGGCGCCGCGAATGCGCTTTAGTGCCCATTCCAACCCTGTAACCGCCAGAATGATATACAAAGGCAAGAACGGAACCCGAAAACGTCCGTAAGCCTCGGGGCCGGCTGATATACCTACAAAATACCCCCACGTTAAAAGGGCCAGCCAAAAGAAATTCCTGCTCGTGTTCCAGAACGCAACCAAGCCGAATAACGCGAGACCGAGCAGCGGCAGCGTATAAACCATCAGCACCCGCATTCCCACAGGCCAAGTCGTCCCGGCAATACCGGCGAGACTGGTCGGGCCCCCATCGAGCAACATCACCAAAGCCCCCCGAGCACAAGCTTTCGCATATCCTATAGGATTGTGCCAGACGATTTCGCGACCGCGTCGCGAATAATAGCCTGCTTTCTGCGCGAATGGTATAGCGGAGCATTCCTGCCGGTATTCCCGCTCAAGGTCATGACAGGCCTGCACATCCAATTCTTGCTGGCGGCGCGGGAAATTTTGCCGGAAATCGCCCGGATCATTAGCCGCCAGGGCGCCGGCTCCGCGGTAGAACAACGCGTTATAGCCGGCGATAGAGCTCAACGTGAAATTGCCGGTTTCATGATAATTGCGAGTTGCCCAGAGGAGCGGAAGGCACAAAGAGACCAGCACAAAGCCCGTTGCCGCGCGAATTCTATAACGTTGACGTGTCATGAGCAGGTAGAGTGCGGCAGGAACAAAAAAGAGAATTGCCACCGGACGTACCAAAACAGCTGCTCCCGTCAACAAGCCGGCCGCCAGGCACATTAGTCCAGGCTTGGACGTTTTTCCTGATTCCGACCACAGCAACCACAAGATTGCGCAAATGATCACTGTAAACAACATTTCTGTAAGCACCGCATTGGCTGCTTCCAGCAGCAGGAAGTCGAGGCAAAGCAAAACGCCGGTCAGTAAGGCCTTGCGTGTATCGCCTGCGAATCGAAGCACAAACACTGTGCTCGCAAGGACAAGCAATACCCGCAGCGCGTGCTGAAACAACACTAGAAACGTAAGATTCAGGTGCGCCCAAAGGAACGGCAAGATCAGCAACGGATAGCCGGGCGTAGGAATGGTTGCAGGATAGCCATTGGAATCTGTGAATCCGTGACCAGACAAGAGATGGGCAGCTGGAGTTATGTACGAAGGCGAGTCTGGGAAGTAATGATTATGGAAATGCCAGAAATACAGGGTACCCGTTATGATCGCCAGGGCAAGAACATACAGCAGAACATCCTTATTGTCGCGTATCAAAGAGCGAATCGCAGGAGCGGTGACATGGGAAGAACTTGATTGTGGAGCTTCGTCCGTTGCCGGTGGAGTCATAAGTCCAGCTGAGTTTTTCTTGAATGGGGCCATTTCATTGGGTCACTCGGCTCGCTCTCCGGGTTGCGATCGCTATTAAACAAGTGGCGGCCCACGGCAACAGCGCATCCAGCTTGCGCCAGAGCGGAACAAGACGATCAAACCTCCTCATTTGTCGTCTGCTGATTGAATCTCTTTTTAAAACCTTTCCCTTAAAGTACCATCCGGGACGGGAAGCACGGTTGAATTGAATCAGTTCATCCACGTCGAATCCTGAATCCTGCAACTTCTGCCGTAATTCGTCTTGCGAATAGCGACGGCGACGCCGCAGCCCTTCATCGAGCGTTCCGAAAATCTCCATTCCTTGAGGCACAACAACTATGATTCTTCCGCCAGGACGCAAAGCAGACCGCATGTTGTTAAGCGCCGAGAGATCAGAATCTATGTATTCGAGCACATTCACACAGACCACGGAATCCATTTCACCGGCAAATGGAGCAAACGATTCCGGCTGGGCCAGGTCCACGAACCTCACTTCCACATTGGGACGATGTCCAAAACGGCCGGAGAGGTAGTCTAGATGCTCCGGGTTATTGTCGGTAATAGTGTAGCGGCGCATACCAGCAACAAGGGACCGCGTAATGGCCCCTGCCCCGGCACCTACCTCCATGATCTCATCGCCAAGATATGGCTGGAGTTTTTCCGCAAGCCAGCGGTTAAGGCGCGGCGCGCTTGCAAATGCTTCCAGCGTTTTTGCAGCAGGATCCTTGAAGATATCCCGCACAAAGCTGGTTTTCACTATCACGTACACCGCATCAATGGCGTCAGACAGCCCGATCTTCTTTCCCTCGTCGTAGGTGCGACTGTTATAACTGATCGGAATTTCATAAATACGCGCGCGCCTTTGCGCGAGTTTCACCGTCAATTCCGGTTCAATACCGAAGCGATCGCTTCGAATAGGAATGCTCTGGAGCAGCGACGTGCGAAACGTTTTGTAGCACGTTTCCATGTCCGTCAGATTGATGCCGGCGAACATGTTGCATATGTTGGTCAGCATTCGATTGCCCAGAGCGTGCCAGAAATTCAAGACTCGCCGTTCGCTAACTGTCATGAAACGAGATCCGTATACAACATCGGCGGAGCCTTCGAGGAGCGGCTTAAGCAACCGGGGATATTCGTTAGGACTCAGTTCGAGATCGGAGTCCTGGATAACACTGAAATCGCCCGTTGCATGGTCCACGGCGGTGCGAATCGCAGCGCCCTTTCCCCGGTTCTTGGGATGCCGCAGCAAACGGATGATTGGATTCTGATTGGCAATCTCCTGGGCAATCTCGAAAGACCGGTCCGTCGACCCGTCGTCAACGACGATTAACTCGCGATCCATGCCATCTGGAAGCGGAGCATCCAGCACGCGATTCAACAGCGCCGAAATGAATTCCTCTTCGTTATAAACAGGAATAAGAATTGAGAGCCGCAGCGGTCTGTTGGCGGCAGCAGTGGCGGCCGGTACGCGGGCTTCTTCAGTTTCCGGGACCAGATGGCACCCCCTTAAGCAAGACTTTAACAGCCAATCCAGCAGATTTCACGCCAACGAAGATTGTGCTCTGCCACGCGAGCTTTCCAGTTGAGCGATTTGCGATTCTCCACGCACCATTTCGGCAACCAACTCACCGAAACTAGTCCGCGGGTACCAGCCCAGTATGTGTTGGGCTTTCCTGGCATCGCCCAGCAAGGTATCTACCTCCGCCGGACGAAAGTAGCGCGGGTCAATGGCCACGATGCGCGCATTGGTCTTGGCGTCAAATCCTTCTTCCGCGGTTCCCGCTCCCTGCCAGCGAATATCATTGCCCAGTTCGCGGGCCACGGCACCAACAAAATCGCGCACGGAATGCTGTACTCCGGTGGCAATAACAAAATCTTCCGGGCGGTCCTGCTGTAGCATCAGCCACATAGCTTCCACATAATCGCGGGCGTGTCCCCAGTCACGCTTAGCGTCCAAATTCCCTAGGTAAAGGCAATTCTGAAGTCCTAGCTTGATGCGAACCAGGGCACGAACGATCTTCCGCGTGACAAAGGTTTCTCCGCGAACCGGCGATTCATGGTTAAAAAGAATTCCGCTACAGGTGTAGATGCCATAGGCTTCGCGATACCCGACGGTAACACAGTGCGCATACAGCTTTGCAATTCCATACGGTGACTGGGGAGCAAAAGGAGTGGTTTCACGTTGCGGTATCTCGCGAACTTTGCCAAACATCTCCGACGTGGACGCCTGATAAAAGCGGGTCTTCTTTTCCAGGCCGAGAATACGGATCGCTTCCAGCATTCGCAACGGGCCCAGCGCGTCCGACTCGACTGTGTATTCGGGCTGTTCAAAAGAAACTGCCACGTGGCTCTGCGCCGCCAGATTGTAAATCTCATCCGGCTGGACGATCTGTATGGTGCGAATCAGACTGCTGTAATCTGTGAGATCGCCATAGTGCAGAAAAAAACGACATCCCGGAGTATGCGGATCTTGAATTAGATGATCGATTCGGCCCGTATTGAAAGAAGAGGACCGGCGCCTGATCCCATGCACCTCATAGCCCTTCTCGAGAAGAAGCGCGGCAAGATAGGATCCGTCTTGCCCGGTCACGCCCGTGATCAATGCGCGCTTAAGCGCCATCCCACTCCTCCAAATTTATTGTATGTGCAATGACGAGAATATGGCGCTGAGGTGAACCTGGATGGGAAACGGAGGTAAATAGTTTACCTGTCAGTGTCCGGAGCCGCGAAATACGACCGGCACCGTCATCAACAGGATTTTCAGGTCCAGCATCACGTTCCAATTCTCAATATATTCGAGGTCGAGCAAGACATTTTTTTCGAAAGACGGATCATGGCGGGCAGTCACCTGCCAAAGTCCGGTGAGACCCGGAGTGACATCCAGGCGACGGAAGTGCTCCAGATCATATCTCTTAAAGTCATCTTCGGGATGGGGCCGGGGCCCCACCACGCTCATGTCTCCTTTGAGGACGTTAAAAAGCTGAGGCAGCTCGTCAATGCTGTATTTGCGCAAAAAGCGTCCTAAGCGGGTGATGCGAGGATCGTCGGTGATCTTAAAGGTAGCGCCGTTGCGCTCGTTCATGTGCATCAGGCCGTTCTTGCGCGCATCGGCGTCAGCCACCATGGTGCGGAATTTGTAGCAGCGGAACTTGCGCCCTTTTCGCCCTACGCGCCAAGCTTTGTAAAGCATTGGGCCTGGTGAATCAAATTTTACTGCGATAGCGGTCAGCAACAGGATAGGCGACGTGGCGGTCAAGGTAACGCTGCTGATAAAAAGGTCCATGATGCGCTTTACGAAAAGCCCCAGAGCTGGAATCGGCTGGCGATTCAACTCAAGCACCGGCACAGAGCCGATGTAATTCATCCCGGCGCCGATGGCTAACCCTCCATAGAGATCGGGCACTACTTTGACTCCGATGCGCTGCCGCCGTGCTTCCAAGGCAATGCGCACAACTAAGTCGCGGCTGGTAGATGGGGTGAAGTAGACCTCATCGATAAAGTTTTCTGTGAGAATACGTGGCAAATCGTCCGGCGTGCCCAGGCAAAAGGGCGCAGAGTTGGGCTCCCAATCAACAAATCCACAGAATGTCTTTCCAAGGTGCGTGTGGCTCTGCAAGTAACAGCGAAAGGCTTGTCCAACTTCTCCACTCCCCACGATGAGAACATGCTGGTTGCCAATCCCGCGCTCGATGCGCTTGAGGTTATACCGCTCCATGACATACCGGAGAAAAACGACGCCTGCCAGACTGAACAAGCCTGTGCTGGCCACCATAAGACGCGGCACAGCTTGCTCGCCGGCGATGAAAACGATCATGATGGAGATCATGGATGAAACCATGAAGCCCTTTAGTATTCTTACCCGAGCAACCCGGGCAGAGCGAATTGCGGCCTCCGAGTAAAGATTTTGTGCGGCATTGCAGATTACGGTAAGGCAGGCATAAGTCAGAAGAAAGACAAATAAGCGCAACGCTGGAGCAGTGGTGACATCGATCGACGAGATGCCCAGCATCTCCCCCAGAAAACCCCGACCTGAATAGGCCACGAAGCCTGAGATTACTACGATTAAGGCCTCCAACATCGCCACTGCAGCCCCCAGCCCCGTGCCTCTCTCGTGCGACAGAGAACGATGGATCTGAGTTCCTGTAAAGTGGGAGACTTCCAAGAGATTGCCTTGTTCCTTAACTACCTCTTGTGTTGACACCCGAACCTCCTGACTGGGTCTGGTTCATATCTGTGACATCTCATCCGGCCTTGCTTGTACGCCGCCTAAAAATACGAGTTACACGTCCTGGACCGCTATCAACGACATGCGCAATCAACATCCGTCGAGGATCATCGTGGTCCCAGTGGTCCCACCAATCTTTGAGGAGATAGCCCGCGCAAGCCAGCATCGCGAACAAGAGCGTTCCCACCAAAGCGATAAGCCGCCCATTGGGACGTTTGTGCTCCGGTGTTGACCCCGGATCAAGGACCTTGACAGTAGGAATTTCTTTGGCTTCCTGGATGCGGGCGATCTCGTATTGCTGTGTAAGCAATTCAACTACCGTCTCTCGGATTTTATTGTTGCGATAGAGGTCCGCCCACTTCACACCCAGCAGCGGCAGATTCTTGACGGAAGGGTATGGATTGGAGGCGTCTTGCGAAGTTCCGCCAGCGGTTTTGCCGGAATTTATCTTGGCCAGCTCGCGTTCCAGCTCGTTTACATGAGCCTGAACGCTCTTTACGCGAATGTTTTCCGGTGTGTACGTCTCCTTGAGCCCTTCAAGCTGCGCTTTGGTAGCAATCAGCTCTCCTTGCAGCCTGGCTGCGGCTTCTACCGTAACTTTCATCTGCTCGGGGACATCCAGCGCCATGTTCGCACTGGCAAACTGGCTGAACTGCTGCTCGGCTTCCTGCAGGCTTTTGTTTTCCTCGGCCAAACGCTGTTCGATGAAAATGCGCTCTCTTCGCGCTGCCGAAGTCGAAACCTGCGCCATCACTGTGTCCAGTTCTTCAACGTACCCATTAGCCAGCTTCCGGGCCAGTTCGGGATCGTGGTCTTTAACGGTGATGGCAATTACACCGCTCTTTTTATCCTCGGCTATCACGGTGCGATCAGCCAGTTTCAGGCGAGTATCTTCCCAATATTTTGTGCCGTAGATCTTTCGCAGGTCGAAGCGATCAATCAAATGGTCGCTGACTGTGCGACTCTCAAGCACCTTAGCGAAAACGGCCCCGGTGCTCTTGGCGCCTAGCAGGTCGCCGGCCAGACCAATCATCCCCGGCGATTTAGCAAGCGCCGGAATCATCGCGGCCAGGCCAGAATTACCGCTGTCTGGCGGCATGATTTGTGCCGTGCTCTCGAACTTGGGATAACGCCACCCTATAAACAGTGATAGCGCGAACCCGACCACGACCCAGCGTGCAATTCGGCCGCGCTGTAACCAAAGCCGGTAAAAAGCCTCCGTCCATCCAAACCACTGAGGGGCGGGTTTGGGTAATGGGCTAACGTTCGCTTCCCTGGTTCGAACGTCTCTTTCGGCTTCGCTTAAAGGCATCCGCCAGCCTCCTGTCCATCACTCAAAGCGAGCCCCACAAACGCATTCTCCCCGATTTCGAGCGGATCCAGTGTGGATACTGCCAATGATTCCAACCCCTTCTTTAATATCTTAAACAGCTCAACCTACGTAAAGTTGCAAACCATTGTTGCTCACCAATTCACATCGTGCCGGCTACAATCGCAAATGAAGAGCAAGTCCGGCCGCCTACGGATAATGGTTTCGATTCAATTCCAAGGCGGCGAGATCTCTCATAACTCAGAGGTCTTCTACCGCTACTGCACCCCTGTGACCATTTAGCTTACCCCATATTTCCTCTTAACCTCACATAGAGGCAAACAGGTTACGAATCCAGATTATAAACCCCCCTCTGAACTGACCTTAGATCAAGGCCGGATCGTTTTGCACAAAGAATGGTTCTAATTGGCTCGTGTGTCCTTCAGAAGCGCTACACCCCAGAATCGTGTTAAAAGACCACACCGCGCAAAAATGGGTTCATGGGATTCAGTAGCAATTGACAGGCTTGGTAGGTTCGGAAGTAAGAATGCAAATGACAACCGGAGATCTTTATTTCATTGAACAAATTAGCAAAACACGAGGATGAACTCTGATTTGACGAGTGTACCTGTTTGAATAGATACTGGGTCAGAATAATCCCAAGTAACTGTGTGCGGGATTTGTTTTGCTTGGAGAAAAGCAAGAAAAATGCAAATCTCTGTAATCGGTTCAGGCTACGTGGGTCTTGTTGCAGCGACATGTTTAGCGGAACTGGGTCACAATGTGGTTTGTGTAGACAGTGACTCGACAAAAATCGCTGCTCTGAATGCCGGCGAAACGCTCATCCACGAAGACTGCTTGCAGGAGTTACTTAGCCGCCATCGTGGCAGAAATCTTTCATTCTCTACTTCCATTCAAGATGCCGCGAGAGAAGCTCTTGTCATCTTTATCGCTGTGGGAACCCCCTCAGCTGACAACGGTTCGGTTGACCTTTCCTATGTGGAGACGGTAGCGCGATCGCTGGCCGAATCAATTGAAGGCTATAAAGTGATCGTGGAAAAGAGCACTGTTCCCGTCTACACCAGCGAGTGGATACAGAATGCAATAGCGCGCAAGGGCGGGAAGCAGCGCGAATTCGATGTGGTGTCCAATCCGGAGTTTCTCCGTGAAGGAACCGCGGTCACGGATTTTCTCTATCCGGACCGGATCGTGGTGGGAACAAGCACCCCTCGGGCCGCCGAGATCATGCGCGAGGTGTATGCTGCGCTGATTGATGGTACATACTCGCAACAGGCCAGCGCGGTCCCGCGGCCAGAGCGCGCCCGCGTTTTGCCCATGTATATTGAAACCCTGCCACGCAGCGCTGAGCTTATTAAGCACGCCTCAAATGCGTTCCTGGCGCTGAAAATTTCCTTTATCAATGCGGTGGCGAACTTTTGCGATTCGGTGGGCGCTGATATTGAGGAAGTATGCAAAGGAATCGGCAGTGACAGCCGAATCGGCTCTGACTTCTTGCGCGCCGGCATAGGCTATGGGGGATCATGTTTTCCCAAAGACGTGGCCGCGTTCCGCGCCGTCACGAGAGAGTTCGGCTATGAGTTTCCTTTATTGGATGAAATAAAGCGGATCAACGAGGAACAACGCGCCCGCTTTATCAGAAAAGTCCAGGGAACATTACGTACGCTGAAGAATAAGAAGCTGGCAGTCCTGGGCCTCGCTTTCAAAGATGGCACTGACGATGTGCGCGAGTCTCCCGCCATTCGCGTGATCGAAAGCCTGCTGGAAGAAAAGTGCCAAATCGTGGCTTTCGACCCCGCTGCCATGGAGCGTGCGCGCCAGATTCTCGGCAATCGAATCTCCTACGCCGCCAACGCATACGCCGCAGCCGAGGGCGCAGATGCTTTGCTGGTGCTCACCGAGTGGAAGGAATTTGCGAATTTGGACTTGGTCCGTATTAAGCGACTCCTTCGCTCACCACTCGTGGTGGACGGCCGGAATTTGTTCAGCCATGCAGAAATGGCCGACGCGGGCCTGAACTATCACAGCATCGGACGCCCGGCACTTGAGGCTTCACACTCGTTGCTTAAGAAAGGGCATATCGCACGATAGGCGGGTAATGCTCGATGCAAGTTTGCTGCGGTGCACCTCGCGCTGCGTGGTTTGAGCGATCCTCGCGTCATTGCTATAATCAAGAACGTCTGTACGCACAAAGTCTTCAGCGTTCCCACCGAAGCTTTCACGTGTGTAATCACCAGAGTATGGCCAGGTAGCTCAGTCGGTAGAGCGCAGCCCTGAAAAGGCTGGCGTCGGCGGTTCGATTCCGTCCCTGGCCACCATTTTAACGGCTCTGAAATCAATAAGTTAGCGACAGGTTCTCGGCCGTGTATCTCCTATGTACCGCCCACCCGTTTTTTCTGCACCGAAAATTGCCCTTCCCCGAAGCTGATTTGCCCGAATTTTGGTTCGCCTCTACGCTCGGCGCTAATTCAGAAATTCTGAAGGAAGCGGCAAAATGCTCCACGTTTACACTCGCCATCTGGTCAAGTGCGCACATTCCGGCGATGCTCACTGGCGGCGCTGTCACTGTCCCAAATGGATTCGCGGAGTTCTCCTCAACGGCACAAAGATCCACCGTTCCACGCAGACCGGCAGTTGGGAGGCGACGGAGAAACTGGCTCGCAGTGAGCCGGATACAGACGGAGTATCCGGACTGCGAGGCGACGCGGAAGGTGGACCATGAACGATGCCAGCAGGTAAGGATTGAATTTGAATACGAAAGCCGGAATTTTCTGGTGCATCTGCATCGGGTGGAAGACTGCGACCTGATTGTGTGCTGGAAGCATAACTGGCCGGAATGTCCGCTGGAGGTGCTGGAGCTGAAAGAGGCGTTGAGGAAAATTGGGATCAACCACAGATGACACAGAGAAAAAGTGAACAAACCTTTTCCGCAGCTCGGCCCATGAGCCACCATCGCCAAAAAATAGGCGCACCCCTTTGCGGAGTGCGCCTGTTAGTTGGAACAAGGAATTAGTCGCCGTTCTGGTCGGAACCGGGCTCAGCGGCGTGCATTACGCGGAATGAGCTGCCGCCGTTGGACCAGATGAGGACCATTGCGTCTCCATCTTTGGCAACGCTGTTCAGTTCGCGCTTCACGTCGTCAGCGCTCTGCACCGGTTTGCGGTTGACTTCCAGAATCACGTCACCGCGCGAGATACCCGCGTTGTCGGCGGGGCTTCCCGGCTGGACCTGGCTGACCACAACGCCCTTCACCTCTGAGGGCAGTTGCAGTTGATCGCGCAGATCAGGCGTGAGGTTTTGCAGGCCAACGCCCCAACGGGCTTTGCCGTGCGTTTCACCCGGGCCGGCGCTGGCTTCTTCCGACTTCTTGTTGATGGATTCCAGCGTGACTGGAATGCTCTGGCTCTTGCCGTCGCGGAAGATGCCGAGGGTGACTTTGTCGCCCGGACGATGGCTGCTGATGGCGGCCTGAAGCTGGCCGGAGTTCTCCATCTTCTTGCCGTTGAGTTCGGCGATCACATCGCCGACTTTGATACCGGCTTTGCTGGCCGGAGAGTCGGGCTCAACCTGGCTGATCAGCGCTCCGCTGGCGTTGTTTAGATGGAAGAACGTCGCATTTTCCGGAGTGACATCATTGATGCCGACGCCCATGCGCGCGTGCTCAATCTTGCCATCCTTGAGCAGCGTATCGACTACGGGACGCGCGATCTGCGTGGGAATAGCAAAGCCCATGCCGGAGAAACTTCCTGAAGGAGAGATCAGAAAAGTGTTGATGCCAATCACTTCCCCGTGCGCGTTCACCAGCGGTCCGCCGGAATTGCCCGGGTTGATGGCCGCGTCAGTCTGGATGAATTCACCCGGCTTGCGCGCGTCGTCAGCGTAGGGGTTAGGACGGTTTAGCGCGCTCACGATGCCGCGAGTTACGGTGAATCGGAAGTTGAATGGATTGCCGAAGGCCAGAACGGTCTGTCCGGGCTTGAGCGCGGTGGAGTCGCCCCAGGGCAGGCTCGGAAAACCGCTGCCATTGATCTTGATGACTGCCAGATCGGTCAGTGGGTCGGCGCCAATCAATTTCGCCGGAAGCACGCGGCGATCGTTTAAGGTCACTCGAATATCGGTCGCTCCGTCAACCACATGGTTGTTTGTGACGATGTAACCGTCAGGAGAAATGATGATGCCGCTTCCTAATCCATGTTCCACTCGCGGGCCCTGGCGCCCTTGCGGACCCTGCTGCCCAAAGCCGAATGGTCCAAAGAACCGCTGGATATCGTCCTGATCGCGGCCGGAAAGCTGTTGCTGTTTGGCGCGCGACGCTACCGTTACGTTTACCACTGCCGGCGTAACGTGTGCGGCCAAAGTTTCCATCGCGTGGTCCAGCGCCGTAAGCGCCGTCACGCTGTTGTCGTCCAGTGCCGCTGCTGCCGGCGCGATGCTTGCTGCGCTCGCCGCCGCGGGTTTCAGAATTTCGTAGCTCCCAAAAGAAGCCGTCAACACCAGCGTCAACATTGCCGCCAGCGCCCTGCCCTTCAGGAAAGATTTTGATTGCTCTATCACGTTTTTCATTTTGCTGCTCATCTCCGTTTTGTTGATTGCGAAATAAAATCGCTCGCGAACTTTACTTGCAACTAGTTATTTAGTTTTTGCGGACGAAAGAAATACATTCTCCTGAAATCCGGCTAAGTATTAAATTTTTCTGGGAACTTGTTTTTCTGGACGCTTTGCCGGCCCCATGATGAATTGCACCACGTGCATCTGCCAACTCTCCTGCATTGCCGACCCTTGCCGTTGCGTCACCACCATCACAAATTCTTCACGGACGGTCACATATTCAGGCGACTGTTGCGGCGGCTGCAATCCAGCCAGCGTCATCTGCGGCCTGTCGCTCTTTTTGAATGACGCAACTTTAACGCGCGCAGCATCTGTCACGCTGCTCCGCTTCCGCGCGGTGTGTTTTCTGATCGGCATCGGCGTCTCGCTCGATTTCAGCGCTGCGTCCCACGCACGTACGTGCGGTGGGTTTGCAGGCCCCGCAACGAGTGGCTGCTCCCACAACGCCGCGTTCGCCCTAGTGTTATCGGCAAAGCTGATCAACGCCGGACCTTGCGAAGCGGAAAACGCGCACAGCCCTGCTACCGCCACTACAACGGGGATTGCCGGTTTCCACAATGGCGTTGGTTGTTGGCGATGAGGATCCAATATCCTCCCCACGCGCACGGTCAACTGCCGCACGCGACTCACCGCCGCCTGGGCCAGCGCGATCTGCCGCCGTAGAAAGCTTCGTTCTGCCACATGCGCCAGGCACTCTGCATAGCCGCGCGGCGTGCCGCCGGAATGCGCCAGCACGGCGTCATCGCAGGCCATTTCGCGCTCGAGAGAAAGCCTGCGCTCAATCCACCACACGCTGGGCACAAAGAAGAAGACCGCCTTTAGTGCTTGCTGTGCCAGGTTCGTCCAGTCATCGCGCCGCCGAAGATGCGCAAGCTCATGCAGAACGACGTACTTCAACTCATCAGCGGGCGTTTCCTCCAGCAGCCACTTGGGCAGCACCACAGCCGGTTTAAAAAACCCGATTGCCGTCGGCACGGTCAGCCGCTGCGAAACCAAAAGTGAAAGCGGCCGCGTACGCCTGAATTTTTCGATCAAGCTCTTCAATTCAGGGTCAAGACCTTGCCAGTCCACTGGCTCTGACGTTGACCGCAACCTGCGCACCTGCCATATCGCAAAAGCAACGCGCGTAAGTCCAGCTGCAGCAATGCCTGCCCAAGCCAGGAAAATATACACAGCCCAGGAGGTTGAGATGGTGATCGCCGCATCCTGCGTTCCGCCCGCCTGTCCGGTGTTACGGGCGAAAAGGCCAACCAGCGGCAACATTGCAGTAATCAGTAGCGTTGCGAACCAGACCGCGAAGCTGGTTCGGGAGTCTCGTCTGGGGAAAATTCGCAGCAGCAGCCATACAATAACGGCCAGCAGGGTGCCAATACCCAGGCTGAAAAACATGCGCTCAGCAGCTACAGAAGCTATCCAGTGAAGATTTGCGGAGAGTATCATGCTTTTTTCTCCTCCGTTAAGAGCTCGCTCAGTCTCTTGAGTTCGCCCGCGTCAATGCTTTTGCCTTCAAGAATATTGAGCAACAGGAGTTCATGCGAGTTCTTGAAAAACCTTCCTACCAGATTTTTGATTTCGAAACGGGTGGCTTCCTCCCGGCCCACCAGCGGCGTATACACATGCGCACGGCCTTCTTTCGCATGACGCACGTATGCTTTCTTCTCCAAAATTCGGATTGTGGTCAGCACGGAGTTATATGCCAGAAGAGGCCGTGGCGGCAGCACTTCCATAATCTGATGCACCGTTGCAGGGCCTTTCAGCCACAGCACTTCCATCAGTCGAAGTTCGGCTTCAGTCAGCGTGGGCGATTTCTTCGGTGGCACTTCCCTTTGCTCCTCGATTCTTGGATTGGCCCGTCTATCAATTAGACGCGCTCAAAAAAGAATAGTAACTAATTATTTAGTTACGATGCAAGAGGGTCTTGCTCCCGCCAGGTGGTCGGATACAAAGCATTTATTTTCAATAGCTTATTCACGAAACAACGGGAGGATATAGTGGGCAATCCCGGTCAGTGGGCCGCCTTAGCCAGTTTCTCATACATCGCCCGATGCTCACTCAACAGCCGGCTAAGCTCGATTTGCAAAGCATCCACCGTTTGAAACAGGCCCTGCACTCCGTGTGTCTTCCAGGTTACGCCCTCCTGGGTCACGTCGGCACACAGGTCCTTCAGCATCTGGGTGGAGCGGCGCAGTCTTTCCGCCACAATGAATGTCAGCACTTTTTCGGGGTCCTGCTCTCGTTCGCGTGCATTCAAAAGCTCGCTGACGGTCCAGGCTGTCAGTCGGGTGTTGTCCAGCACATAGCGAAAATCCTGCAACAGCATCGCATCGGGCTGTTGCCCGGATTTCAGTTCTGTTTCCACCGAACGTAATTCGGCAGAGAGCCGTCGCAATCGCTCAGAGAGCGCCCCGGAAGGAGCATCCGTCATAAATGTACTACCTCGTTATTAGATACGGTACCTCAGAGAATTCGGGCGGTACATTAAAAAATCTTATGAGAGCCTGGAAAGTGATTACCTTTGTGACTTGATTGTCCCGGTTTCATCTGCATGGTCAACGTGATCTCTATCACTCTGAGAATCAAGGGTTCTTTTGTGGCTAAACATTTGCACTACTTGGAATTAGTCAGCGCTGCTCCGCAAGCTCACTGTTTACCTGGGGGTGCCTTTGCCCTATGATTGGCCGTAAAATCGGTTTCTGACGCGTCAATGTTCACATTTTCCTCATTACTTCAGTACCCTGTAAGTCGTAACTCGCCGTGGAGACTGCCGTTTAAGGCAGGTGCAACACAGAGCTGCAGCCTGCATCCAGACCGTCCTCCGCCGTCAGCGGGCGCAGCAGAAGTTTCTTCTTCTCATCATCCTTGAATGAATAATTCCAGGATGAAGCCGCCTTGCCAGACGGCCACGTAGGAAGAAGTTTGAGCGTTCTCGCCGTGAGATCGTATTCATAGCCTCCGCTCATCACAACGCCTGCGGCAATGTTCATCTCTCTGCCAATCCAGAACTGGCGATTAACGTGAAATTTCCATTTCGCGCCATTCACCCGGTGATGAGACGACACCGGTGGCTTCATTTCCTGAGCATCGCCACATGCCACCAGCGGATCTACATACCACTGGCCCACGAACGGATTCTCTTCCGGCCTGAAGACGTAGACTCTGGTTATTAACAGACGCAAGCCGTTCTCCACGTTTGCGTGGATAGTTGCGGTGGCGCCATGTGGAACCTCTGCACTCACGCTGATCTTCCCCAACTTTGCATCAATGGTGATTCCCTTTACCTCCGGCACAATCGACCACTCCACACTAGCTTTCAAAGGAAATAAAGGTCCGTCAGGCACCGGGTACATTGCTTTCGCGTCATAGGAGCTGCCGGTACGGATTTCAATCGGCGAATCGGGCCCGATCATAGCGTTCCGAATTCCCCAGTCATCCGGTTTCTGCGCGAAACCAGCGATAGCCAGGACAATTATGCTGCACGCGCAAAACCAGAGCCTCCCGACTTGTATTTTCATTGTCTATCCTTCTAGGCGGGCTGCCATAATTCGAGCAGTCAGCCTAAACATGGTGCTGTATGAAGTCAATCGGCCTCGCCGTGACCTCTATCCACATTTTTGTTGTACCGTATTAAATGACGGAGACGTGAGCGAATGACACAAACTGATTTACCTGAGCCCTGGCTGCGGGGCACGCTGGCGGAAGTTCCCGCCTTGCAACGTGCGGTGCTTCACGCCCTGGAGGCCGCCCGGGAAGACCTGGATCGCTGGTGTGATGGGCTGAGCGACGACGAATTAAACGCCAGGCCGGATGGCATTGCGCCGGTAGCATTTCATCTAAGGCATATCGCGCGCAGCATTGACCGGTTGCTTACGTATGCTGAAGGCAGGCAGCTCACAGCCGAGCAAATTGGTCTGATGAAGAACGAGTTGGAAGCTGTCAGCAGCCGCAATGAATTGCAAGCGGAGCTGGTGGTGGCCTTCGCCAAGGCAGTAAAACGCATTCGCACGTTTTCGCCGGCGCAACTGGAAGAGGAACGCAAGGTCGGCAAAAAACAGTTGCCGACATCCGTGGGAGGACTGCTAGTCCACGTTGCCGACCACACACAGCGCCATGTAGGCCAGGCCATCACCACGATAAAAATTGTGGCTGCTCAGCGGTAAAAACGATAGCGGCGAAAAAACCTTTGTCACGCGCGCAAATGAGAGGAGGATTTCTTCATGGCTTTAACCGAGAAAAATATTAGTTCCGCCGCAGATGTGCAGCGCATTCTGGAAGCGGCGCGCTTTGCCGCTCAAAAGCACGCTCAGCAAAAACGCAAAGGTGCCAATGGAGAGCCCTACGTGAATCACCTGCTTGAGGTCGCTCAGTTGATCGCCGGCAGCAGTGATGTGCTCGACACTGAGCTGGTAATGGCGGGATTGCTGCATGATACGGTGGAAGACACCGGCGTAACTCCTCAGGAGTTGGAAGAACGCTTTGGCAAAGACATCGCCGCCCTTGTGGCCGAGGTCACCGACGATAAATCGCTGCCCAAGGAAACGCGAAAGACGCTGCAAATACAGAATGCGCCGGGAAAATCGGAACGCGCACAAACACTGAAGCTTGCGGACAAGATTTCTAATCTCCGCTCGCTGCTCGCCAATCCGCCCGTCGGCTGGGACCTGGAGCGCAAGCAGCAATATTTTGAATGGGCCAGGCAAGTGGTCGCCGGGCTTACCGCTCCAAATCCCGTTCTTAAAGCGGAATTCGATAAGACCCATGCAAAGGTCTCCCAACTCAAAAATCGCTAGCCATCCTCTGCATCTGTTTCGGCATCGCGCCCGACCCGCATTTTTACTGAGAAATCCAGCTCTGGATTCGCTGGAGCTCGCATCGAACTTAGCATGCGGATGTGCCGGAGCGTTGTCATGTTTGTGCTGGGTGCCTTTTGTCTCTTAGGCGCGGCCGGCAACCTCATGGCCCAGCAGGAAACTCATCCGGCGATCACAAAATTTATCTCCGACGTGAACGGGCCCAGCAGCTTTCTGCCACGACCGCTCGCTCCTAAAGAACTCCTCCTACAGATGGGCACGCAGATACAGGCCACTGACCTTGATTGCTCACACTTTGTGCAGTGGTTGTTTGACCAGGCCGGACTCTACTACGAATATGCTCCATCACGGACGCTGTATGACGGCATGTACGGCTTCAAACGCGTGTCTCGTCCCCGGCCGGGCGATCTGGTTGTATGGCGCGGGCATGTGGGAATTGTTGTAGATCCGGAAGAAACAACTTTTTTGAGTGCTCTGCGTTCAGGAGTAAAGACCTCATCCTACACATCGCATTATTGGAAAAGGCGTGGCCGTGTCCGCTTCTATCGCTACATGGAGTCGCAAGGCGTAACTGTAAGACGCCAGGCTGCCCAGGCTGAGCGCGAAGTCCGCATGGAATCTGGCTCTGAGTAGCTGGTGATGGAACCAGTCTAGGCTAAACCTGTTGCATGTCCACGGGCGTGACAACATGCCGTTGATACCACTCAACAGTTTTCCCGAGGCCTTCTTCAAAACCAACGTCGGCGGAATATCCCAGGTGCTTCTGTGCCATGCCGATGTTCGCCAACGAATGTCTTATGTCGCCGCTCCGCGGCGCTGCATGTTTCACGCTGCCGGAAAAGCCAATGATCTTCCGCAGCATGTCAAACGTCTGGTTCAGGGTGTAACGCGTGCCCGTAGCGATGTTGAAGACCTTTCCTGATACGTCTTTTGCCGGCGCAATAGAGGCCTTCAGGTTGGCCTTCACGGCATTCGCGATAAAAGTAAAATCACGGCTCTGTTCGCCGTCGCCAAAGATTGTCGGCGATTCGCCCTGCTGCATTTGCGTAATGAATTTCGCCAGCACTCCGGAATATTGCGAAGTCGGATCTTGGCGCGGGCCAAAGATGTTGAAGTAGCGAAGGCTTACCGTCTCCATCCCGTATACCGCGGCAAACGCCTGCAAGTAGTATTCACCCGTGAGCTTTTGCACTGCGTACGGCGATATCGGGCGCGGGATCATGTCTTCACGCTTGGGCAATACTTCGCTTTCGCCATAGGCCGAGGACGACGCTGCGTAGACCACCCGCTTCACCCGCGCATCGCGCGCCGCCAAAAGCAAGTTGAGCGTGCCATTCACATTCACCGCGTGGGTCAACTCAGGCTCGGCTACGGATTTTGGCACGGAAGGCAATGCCGCCTGATGGAGCACATAGTCGATTCCTTCGCAGGCCGCAACCACTCCGCCTCTGTCCAGCAGGCTTACCCCGCGAAAATCTATGTCGTCTTTGATCTCTTCGATGTTCGCCCATTTGCCAGTGGAAAAATCGTCCAGACCACGGACGGTTTCGCCACGGCTTAACAGCTCACGGGCAATCGACGATCCAATGAAGCCGGCAATTCCCGTTACCAGGTACTTCGCCATGTAATCAGGTCCTCACGCTTTTTATATCGCCGCGGCCGATTCCGACAGGCCAGCTTGTTCTAGTTTACATTTGCGGCGCGCAGGCTGTATTCGCGGCTGCCTGCCGGTGACAATCCATGATGCTTAATTTTATACAAAAGCGCTTTGTAGCTGATGTTTAGTTGCATAGCCGCCACTTTGCGGTTCCAATTTGAACCTTCGAGCGCGCGTTGAATTTCCCTGGCTTCAGCATCGTCTTTCAAGTTGCGCATCATGGTTTTGAGACCGCCGCGGGTCTGGGCCGGAGTCGCGCCGTCAATTTCACCGGCGCCTTCTCTGGACTTCACCTGGAGTTCATCCAGCAGCATGCCTTCATCTTCCAGCACCAGGTAGCGTTTCACCAGGTTGCCGAGTTCGCGCAGGTTGCCAGGCCACGAATACCGCAGGCATTCCTGCACTAGCCGGTCAGAGATCGGCAGAGAGTCCTTGCCGAACTGGCGTGCCATGTTGTTCATGTAATAACGCAGCAACACTGGGATTTCTTCGCGCCGTTCGCGCAGCGGCGGTACGGTCAGGGTAAAAGCATTTAAACGATAATAAAGATCTTCACGCAGCGTGCGGTCTGCAATGGCCTGCTTCACATCGATGTTGGTGGCTGCCAGCACGCGTGCATCGGCGGTGATGTTGGCCCGTCCGCCCAGGCGGGAGAACTGGCCATCCTGCAGCACATGCAAAAGTTTGGCCTGCAGTCCGGCGCTCATCTCGCCGATCTCGTCCAGCAATATGGTGCCTTTGTGCGCCAGCTCAAACTTTCCCGGCTTGGATTTGTTGGCGCCGGTAAAGGCCCCGGCCTCGTAGCCAAAAAGCTCGCTTTCCAGCAGGTCCGCCGGCAATGCCGCACAGTTGACCTTCACCATGGAACGGTGCGCGCGCACTGACATCTTGTGAATCAAGCGTGCCAGGATTTCTTTGCCCACGCCACTCTCGCCCAGCAGCAGGACCGGCACATCGACTTTGGCAATTAGGGCCGCCTGAGCGCGAATTTGCTTCATCAACGGGCTGGCAGCCAGGAAGAAAAGTTCATCGTCCAGCGCGTCCACCACCTCGGTGCCTTTCACTGTTAAGGTTGGCGAATTCGGCGAAGGCACAACCTGAAGAGCACGCCGGACAGCGCCTTGCAGTTGCGGCGGCAGAAAGGGCTTGGTCACGTAATCGGAAGCGCCGAGCTTGATCGCCTGCACCACTTTATTGGTCTCGTTCACGCACGAGACCATCACAATTTTCTGCTCCGGACGCAGTTTTTTACAGTTTTCCAGCGTCTGCAAGCCGTCCATTCCCGGCATCACCAGGTCCAGCACAATCAGGTTTGGAGCGGTTCCCTCGTTCATGCGCTGCAGGGCTTCTTCTCCGCTACCGGCAGTTTCCACGTTGTAGTTTTCAAGTTCCAGCAGGGTCTTGGTGTACCGCAGTACGCTGGGCTCATCGTCGACGAGTAGTATGTTTGGCGCGCTTGTCACCTTGGTTCTCCTACCTTGGCTGAGATAATAAAAGGGAAAATTTGCTGCCTTTTCCCACTTCACTTTCCACCCAGATCACTCCACCGTGAGCTTCCACCAGTCGCCGGGCGATGGCCAGTCCTAACCCGGTACCGCGAGCGGAGCCGCCTAACTGTACAAAGTCTCCAAAGATCTCATCATGGTGCTCTGGGGGTATTCCCTTTCCCGTGTCGCTTACATCGATACGTACCGCATTTTCTATCTTGTGCTGTTCTTTCCGCTCTATGTTGAACAAGAACTCGCTCTGCGCTTTCCGTCTCTCCCAGAAGCACGGGGTTACAGTCACCAGGATCGTCCCGTGCGCAGGCGTGTATTTCAACGCGTTTTCAATAAGGCTGGAAACCACGTGCTGTAATTTCGGCGGTTCAATCTGCACCCGCGGATTTCCCGGTGCGGGATGGAACTGATACTTCAGCGGCTTCTGCATCGTCGCTGCCGACCAATAGTTAAAGATCTCGCCAACATGATGATTGGCGTCGGCGGATTCCAGGTTCTCGGCAACGCCTTGTCCGGCTTTCAGCTCCTGCAGCAGTAACAAGTCCTGGATCAGCTTCTGCAAACGCTGCGCGCTTTCCTGTATCTCACCCAGCACCTGCTTCTGCTTTTCATTGACTGTTCCCAGATGACCGCTGCGTAGCAGATCGGTGTACCCTAACATGACTATCAGAGGAGTTTTGAACTCATGGGCAGCGGAAACCAGTGGAAACGCGGACGGATCAACCTCTTCATGCCCGCACCTCAGTTGCCGGCGACGACGCTCCGGCGGAACAACCTCCACCACTTCCCGAGCTTCATATGCGCCACACGTGGACACATGCCACTCGGAACCAAGTGAGTTGTTACACACCGGACACTGTACTTGAGCTATACTCAATTTTTCTCCATCAACCGCTGCAACCGTGGTCCTGTCAGAAAATTCTGGATTCTAGGTTTGAGTGTGATGGAAACGGGAGCTTCAACGGAGCGGGCTGTGCAGCAATGCCGCTAGGTCGAAGACAATTTGGAAGGCCTCTATCGCTGGCAACTGGTCCAATGGACCAATCGCCCCTGCACCAACCGAGGAAAGATGGTGTCACAGTCAATTCATTACCCCTTCCAGGTGTCCGCTTCCGTCGATCCGCGTGCAGATCTCAGAACTTAAGGAAGCCGCCTCAACTTTCGAGCGAAAACCACCTTGGGGCTTTCTCTGAGACCCCGCTACACGAGTCGTCCACTTGGCCTAATTCTTACTGTCCTAATGTACAATGTACTATAGTGCAATATATGCGAAGCTGCAAGTCAAGTTTCTGTAAATTTTTTGCTATGTAAATGACCTAAGTTTCTTGCCCACAATATGAAAATAATTGCAGTTCATAATTGCGGATCACCTTCCTACCCCATCTTGGCCCAAAGTTAAGTCATTGCTTCTACATATACTTATTCAGGATATCCCCTCTTGGACATGGGTTATGAAGTTGCACCCACTTAATCGCGTAATCCATGCCCGCCCATTCGATTCAACTCGATAGCCAGGTTTTTGTGTCTGCCGATGAGACCCCGGTCTCTGTCCGCTTATGTCAATCCTGGGACGAATTGGAAAAGTTCCGGGGTGACTGGAACGGGCTGCTTCAGGCTTGCTTCCGGCCCTCCATCTTCCAGACACCTGAGTGGCTCGGCTCCTGGTGGCACGCCTTTGGCGCCGACAAAAGTCTGCTCGCTTTGATCTTTACCGAGCCTGCCGGAAACACTGTCGGAATCGCCCTTTTATACCTCGAATGCCAAAGTCAGCTCGGTATGTCCGTCATGCTCCTGCGCATGGTTGGTGCAGGCTCAGGAGACTCTGACGCGCTCGACTTCACCGTTGCTCCCGGGTATGAGCGGAGTTGTGCTAAAGCTTTCATGTCCTGGCTTGCCGATGAATCCCAATGGAACATTTGCACATTGGAAACCCTGCGGCCCGGCTCCGTGGTTGCACGGCATATTTCGGAATTGGTACAGCAAGCCGGATGGCGGCTGCAATCGGAGTCATCGCCAAACTTCTTCATAGATCTCCCGCCAACTTGGCCCGAGTATTTACAAACTCTTGAACCTGCATTTCGACCGCTTCTCACCCGCTATCCCAAAAGGCTGCATTCTCGTTACCGGGTGCAGATCACTCCCTGTGAGCGGCCTGAAGATCTGGATGCAAACCTGCAAACGCTTTTTGCACTGCACCAGATGCGCTGGACTGGGCGGGGCGAACCGGGCGCATTCGCCACGGCTGAGCGTTGCGATTTTTATTTCCGTATGGCCAATGCATTTCTTCAGCGTGGATGGCTGGAGTTCTGGCTGCTGCAGTTGGACGATGAAACTGTCGCGGCGCAGTTCTGCTTTCGCTATGGCGGCACGGTGTATCTGCTGCAAGAAGGTTTCAATCCTAAATACGCGGCGGAAAAGATCGGCTATGCGCTGCGCGCCCACGTGCTCCAGGAAATGATCCGGACCGGCGCCACCCGATACGACTTTATGGGCGGTACGGACCCATACAAACTTAAGTTCGCCGCGCAAAAAAGCAGCTATATCTCATTGCGCTTCGCTGGACCATCCTTGCGCGGCCGCGCGCACCTGGCATTGCGTGGTCAAAGACAGAGAATCAAGCTATGGCTCAAAAGAAGACTGCCAGAGCAAATGCTTGCTGAGCTGCGCCAAAGAACCAAGGCGGCCGCCTGTGACTAGGTCAGACGATTTACGGGGTAAAAAATCAATGTCAACCACGTACCAGACTTTTTCGAATGATCGAACGCTGGAACCGTCTGAGCGAATCAGGCAATTGGGCAAAGAAATGGGTTTGTGGAACCATGGCTTTGACTTCCCGCGTTTTGCCCGCCAAACCTTTCGCCAGATTGATTTTCGCAACAAGAGGATGATGGAAATTGGCTGTGGCAAAGGCATGCTGTGTTTGTGGGCCGCCCTCCATGGCGCCCGGCACGTTGTCGGCCTGGAGCCATTGGCTGACGGCTGCTACGATTCCATCAAGTGCCATCAGGCATATCACTCAATGGCGGAACGCCTCGATCTGCCCCAGGCCAGGATTCTTCCTTCTACGATCCAGGAGTTTGACTGCCCAGCCAATTATCTTGACATCGTTCTCTCCGTGGCTTCCATTAATCATCTCGATGAGAAAAGCTGCGTTGCGTTGGGTCAGTCGGCCAACGCGGAAAAGGAATATCAAACAATCTTTCGCAATATTGCCAGAATAATGAAGCCGGGCGGGAAGCTGATTATTATCGACGCGGCGAGACGTAATTTTTTTGGGGACCTCGGAATTCGTAATCCCATGTCTCCCAATATCGAATGGTTTAAGCACCAGCAGCCGGAATATTGGGCACAGCTCCTGAGCGGATGTGGATTCGCCAATCCGCAAATCCGCTGGTCCAGCGGAAAGCTTCTCCGCTATGCTGGCGTCGCCACGTTGCCCAAAGCGCTCTCTTACTTCGGACAAAGTATCTTCCGCCTCGAGCTGACGCGCATGTTTTTTGCCTGATACCAAACGCAGTATGCAATTTGTTGCACACTGCGCATTCGCTTACATCAGACAAAACGCTGAACTCGAAATTACACTGCTTCTCCGGCAGTCGCGGAAGAATTTACACTTTTGATTCCTCCCTTCAACTCTTACATTCGTGAAAGCCCAGCATTTCCGCACATTGCGTGATCTGGCACCATTCGTGCACTCTTCTGCATCAGCCACGCAGTAACCCTCACAGCTTTTTCTTCCGGGAACTTTGGTTTTTTTGACTGGCCAGCATTCAAGCATGAAGTTTTGTTTTTCGCTTTCGTGTTTTCGCTGGAAGGCAATGGACCGCAGGCCTCCTAGTGCATGGTCGAACGATACACGCACGAGCAGTTATGTCTTGAGACGCAACTGCCGAAGTGATGAAGTGAATGGAAGAACAACAGGAACGCGCAGAGCATGTGCAACCTGAGTTCCTCTGATTGAGGAGTTAGCCGGTGCGCAACAAAACAATCGCGAGCAAATATTCCGTCTTCTTTTTCGCCCTGATCGTCGCCTTACTGGCCACGGCAGGGTGCGGCGGTGGCGGGCAGAGCGCAAGCACATCACCCAATCCAAGCCCTACTCCAACACCGACTACGTCTCCATCTTCGGCAAGTCTTACTGCCTCGCCCACGAGCCTTGGCTTTGGATCGCAAGTTCTCAACACGCCCGTGACCCTGCCGGTGAAGATCACCAATGTTGGAACAGCCGCGGTTACGCTCACGCAGGACAGTATTACGGGATCAGGATTTAGCGTCGGCATCACGACTCCCATCAATCTCAATCCCACTCAGAGCTTAAATGTTCCGGTGGTGTTTACGCCCACCGCTTCTGGTTCCGTGGCTGGGACATTCGCGCTCATGAGCAATGGAACCACACTGATCTCGGTGCCGCTTTCCGGTACCGGCCTTGCGCCTCGTGCTCATTCTGTAGATGTGGCATGGAATGCGAGCACCGCTTCCACATTGCTGGGCTACAACGTGTATCGCAGCGGCGTTAGCGGCGGCCCTTATACAAAAATCTCGCCGACACTCTCTTCCACCACGCTTCTGTTTACTGACACAACACCCTTGTCCGGACAGAAATACTTTTATGTTGTAACGGACGTGAGCACAGGCGGAGTGGAGAGCGCGGCGTCGGCTGAAGTTGCAGTGACCATTCCGACGCCTTGACTTTCCCGGAACTCGCTACGAAACGTCGGGACGAAATTGGAGTAATAAATGCGTAAGTTTCTCAATACGGGATCGCTCCTGCTGCTGGTTCTTGCAGCCACCCTGGCTTCTGCGCAAACGGCGCCGCGCATTTTCTTCTCTGATCTTGAGAGCGGCCCCAACGCTGGCGGCCAGAATAACAAGGGCGTATGGGTCACTATCTGGGGCAAGAACTTTGGCGCGACTCAGGGAACTTCCACGGTCACCATTGGTGGAGGAGCAGCGGACAACTATCCTCTCTGGTCTGACGGCAAAATCATCTTTCAATTAGGCGTCAGTGCCAAAGCCGGCAGTCTGGTAGTTAACGTCCCGGGCATGGGTACCAGCAATAGCTTGCCGTTTACTGTGCGTGCGGGCAACATCTTCTTTGTTGGGACTGCCGGCAACGACGCCAACACTGGCGCTTTTACCTCGCCTTGGAAGACTATCGTCAAAGCCAAGAACACAATCGCGGCCGGAGACACTGCTTACATTCAGGATGGCGTCGCGCAAACTTCTGAAGACAATTTCACCGCCTACCTGAGCATGGATAACCAGGGTTCCAGCAACTCCGGCACCGCAGCGGCTCCCAAGGCATTGATTGCTTATCCGAACGCGACCGCGACCGTGGGTGTGGCGGGCGGCCTGCACTATGGCATCCGCACGCCAAATATCGGGACCAATGAGGATTACTGGGTAATTTCACAGTTGCACATCATTGGCGGGACCCAGGCCATGGACCTTGGCGGCGTGGGCTGGCGCATCATCGGCAATGAAATGCAGTGCCCCGGCGCCGACGATCAGGTCGGCTGCTTTGAAATGAGCGAGGGCACACAGACCAAGTTTTACGGAAATGAAGTCCACAACGCTGGCATCAATCCTACTTCTTCAAAGTTTTATCACGCGGTTTATTTCAGCACGGACTCGAACCACATCGACGTGGGCTGGAACCACATTCACGACAATTTCACCTGCCGCGCGCTTCAGTTCCACTCATCACCGCTGTGCACGCCCAGTTGCGGCAGCGCCGACACTACAGGATTCAACCAGTTCGACCTTCACGTGCATGACAATCTGATCCACGGTGATAACTGCAACGGCATCAACTTGGCGACAGTTGATCCTTCCAAAGGCCCAGTTGAAGCATACAACAACGTAATCTACAACGTTGGACGCATGGACCCGCTGCAACTTGGTGCGGCGTTTTCCTGCATCTACGTTGCCGGCATCACTAACAACGGCGTCGCCGGTACTGGCACGGTTGAAGTTTTCAATAACACGCTTTCCGATTGCGCGGCAAACAACTCCGCCAATGCCAGCGGTTCGCGCGGAGCTTTCGGGGTCGGCGGCGGGCCGGCAACACTGATCATGCGGGTGCGCAACAACATCGCCTACCAGCTTCCTGGCGAAATCTACGTGGACGGCAGCACGGCGCAGATCACCGGCGATAAAAACCTGTGGTTCGGCGTGGGCTCCGCGCCAACCCAGACCACCAACAACATCACCACTGACCCGCTCTTTACGAATCGCGCCCTCGGCGATCTCCATTTGAACGGCACCAGCCCCGCAATAGATACCGGGCTGACGATCTTGCCGAACAACCCATTCGTGCCCAATCCCGGTCCGACGATCGGCAATGATAAGGACGGAGTACTTCGTCCACAGGGAGCGGCGTTTGATCTTGGAGCGTATGAATTCTTCGCCGGCAGCGGCACGACCCGGCCAAATCCGCCGACGAACGTGCGTGCCGTGGTCCACTAAAACAGGGCTAGAAGAAGTTTTTCACGCCTAAGAGTGCCTCGGCTCGCGCGATTCCGTAAGTCAGGTAAAGCACGAGTAGTGGGAAAAAATCCCGCCATCTTTCGCTGGCCACTACTTGTTTGCCAGATAGCGCAACAGGCGGCAGCATCAGCCCCACAAATGCGGCCAATGGAAGCAGCCACGGTCCGCTCCAGAACAGTGCCCAGGCCAGTCCTATAACGATCGCGAGCAAACAAAACAGCGTGTACCCGGCAAAAAGCACGGCCTTGAGATTGTGGGAACCGAACACATTGCGCAGGAAAACTTTGACCACGTGCGTCCCATGCCATGCCTGTTTGCGGAAGAACACGCGCAGGCTCTGCGCCGTCCCCAGATGCACTACTCCGATTTCTGGGAAGGCCCTTACAGCCATGCCTGCGGCCCGCACGCGTTCGCACAGCTCATAGTCCTCATTCGTCTGAATAGTCTCATCAAAGCCATTCAAGCGTAGGAAATCTTTGCGACGCATGATTAGATCGCCCGCCGGAACATGCGAGACTGCGCCTGATCTGGTTGCTTCATGGTAACGATGCCAGGTTCTGCCGACCCATGTTGAGTTCTTCGGGAGAAGGTAATGCGCGCCCACTACTCCCAGACCATCGCTGATAGCCAATTCGACGATCCGTTGCAGCCAATCCGTCGGCGCCATACAGTCCGCGTCCAGAAATGCAAGAACTGCGCCCTGCGCTTCGTGTGCTCCCAGGTTTCGTAGCGCGGAAATGCGTACGCCAGTTTTTTTTAGAACTCTGAGGTTGAGCTGCTGCTGAAACGACTCTCCAATTTCGATTGTGAGGTCGGTGGATCCGTTGTCCACCAGGATCACCTCAAACCGATCTCGGGGGAAGTCCAGTTGCGCAAGCGATTGGAAGCAGCGCCCAATCATCCGCTCCTCATTCAACGCGGGAATAATTATCGACACGGTCACCGTCGCTTTCGAAAACGGCGAACCAGGAAGAGTGGACACGGCTTGTTCAAGCTGGCTCATGCGCTCCTGGCTCCCGCATTCGATCTATCCAACGCAGCGGCGCGAGCCCCAACCAAATTCTGCTTTCCCAAAACTTCTTCATACATGAGCCGGTATTGCAATGCCATTGCATCGGACGTGTAGCGGCGGCTTACCCATTTGCGCGCCTGTGCGCTCATGCGACAGCACAGTTCGCGATCGGTCAGGAGTCGCGCAATGGCATCTTTCAGGCCACCGGCGTCTCGTGGATTCACCAGCAATCCCGTCTCACCGTCGTGCACCACGCTTGGAATCGCTCCGACCCGAGTGGCAATGACCGGCCTGGAAGCGGCCATGGCCTCGAGCACCGTCATCGGCAATCCTTCATTGAGTGATGGCAGCACAAAAATATCCATGCCGGCATAAACAGCCGGCATGTCCGACTGTTGTCCGGCAAGCACCACGCGGTTCTGCATGTCATATTGCTCGATCATCTGCTCGATTGCCGCTCGATCGGGGCCGTCGCCGGTGATCACCACTTTGAATCCTGAAAAGGAATTACTGAGCTCATGCACCGCTGACAGCAGATACTCAAATCCCTTTTGCCAATCCAGCCGCGCCACTACACCAACAACCTTCTCTTTGGAATCGTCCGGCATGAGTGCAGATCTAGAACGCGCAAAGGCCTCCACGTTGATTCCGTTCGCAATAGTCTTGATCTTGGTTGCAGGAATACCGGAGCTGAGAAGACGAGCTTCCACTTCGTCGGATACAGCGGCAATCGCATTGAACCTTTTAAGAACCAGGCGGTCAAGCCGGTTGTATATCCCCAGGGCGGCAGTGCCCCCGACCCAGTTATGGCACGTCGCCACCACGTGCTTTTTTGCTCTGCGCGCAGCGACATACCCATACAGGTCCGCCTTGTAGCCATGCGTATGGACCAGATCAATGGAATCCTCACTGATGTATTCCTGGATCTGTCGCACTGCGCGCAAGTCAGCCCGGCCTTTGCAATGAACCATCCGCACGCTGATGCCGCACCGCCGCGCCCGCTCATAGAACTCAACGTTGGGCACGTGCACGTTGTAAAAAAGCAGGAGGCTGTTGCGGCAGCCGGCATTTTCCTGGCTGGCGCACAAATTCAGCAGCATATTTTCCGCGCCGTAATAGCCGCCGCTGCTGATGAGTTGAAGGACCTTCACGTCTCTGCCGTTCACATGCTTGCCTCAGGAATAATCATCTTGCCGTCGCGCTTCAAACTCGTTGTAGCCCGTCAGCCGGCACCAGACACGGTGGTACAAACCATCTCCCACCAGGCTCACAACGCCCTGCTTGAGTTGCGACCGCATCTTCAGCGTCCAAAGCGCACGCCCGTCTCTTTGGAGCATCTTCTTCAATTCCGCGAGAGTCGTAGTGCGGCGCACCATGAATCGTCCAACCACCTCAACCCCGCACATCTCAGCCGCGATCCACGGTTCAGAGACATAGACGCGCCTATACCCAGCGCGCGCGCAAGCGGTAAGAACGCGCTGGTCCCAGCGTCCGCCGGGAACGGATATTTCTTTAATCGCGGCGCCTATCTTATCTTCCAGAAGCTCTCTGGATCCGCCAAGCTCATGGACCAGCTCGTCTTCTTTGCATGACGTGAGAAATTTGTGCGACCAACCATGCGACTGGATCGAATGTCCGGCCGACTGCAACTCCCGGAGTCGTTCCCAGCTCAAAAACTTCGCTTCTGTGCCGACGAGTCCAGGATTAACGAAAAACGTGGCGGCGATTCCCTGCTCCGCTATCAGAGGCATTGCGTAGCGATATTGCAACTCTTCGCCATCATCGAACGTGATCTTGGCCCGCGAATCATTCTGTTGGGCCAACGAGCTGACCAGCTTAAGGTGGCCGGCAAAGCTGTCGCAGGTGACGCAGTAAGCGTAGTTCGATTCCGGCATCACCTCGTGATAGGCAAGAACCATCACCCGATTTGCTTTCCTGGATTCGGGCATCATTGGGTTCCCTTGCTCTGCGGCAGAGCCAGCTCGCGCGTCGAACCCAGACTTGCGCCAGCGGTTTCTTGTTGAACCGATCGTACGCAAATCGCCGCTTTAAGTTCCTGGCCGGCCAGCACGTCATGGAACGGCACGAATTTGTGGCGCTCTAGAATTGCGCTCACATGCTCATGCATACCACGCAGGTTGGTATAGTGGCGCAGGCGCGACTTCAGCGGCCCGCGCAGCCGAGGCTGTTCTGGATCAAGCTCCCATGGGTGCAGATAGACCACCACGCGCTCGCGATAAGTTCTTTCAAACTTCCTGAACGCAAGCTCCGTATAAGCTGAAGGAAAAATCCTCAGATACCCGCCACCGGCAACAGGAAAGTTCGTCCCAAACAAGCGCAGTGTTGCGGGAGGAAATTCCATGATCTTCAATCCATTGCCGCATGCGTGCATGTAAGGAAACCGTTTGGCTCCCGGCACGCCGTAAAGATCGTGGTGAATGGGATAGATGCTTGAATCGTAGGTGAATCTTTCTTCAGCCAGAACGTCCAGCGCCCACAGGCAATTTTTCGTGATCGACCAGCTGGGCGCCCGATATCCATTTACCGCTTCGCCGGAAATGTCTTCTATCGCGCGCTTGGCTCGGCGGGTATCTTCATGAAACTCTTCGCGCGTAAGGCTGTAGACCGTACGATGCCAATAGCTGTGGCAGGCCAACTCATGCCCGCGAGACTGAACTTCGCGCACAAGGTGTGGGAATCGCTCAGCCACCCAGCCCACAAAGAAGAACGTCGCCTTCGCTTGATGCATGTCGAACAGGTCCAGCACACGCTGTGTGTTGGCCACCACTCGAGACGGCCTGCCCTCCCAGCTTTCCCGTGTGACCGAACCCGCAAATGCCTCCACCTGAAAATAGTCCTCAACGTCCACGCTGAGAATGTGAGTTGACGGAAACTCGTCAGCCACACGATCTTCATGTTCCGGCTTCTCATTGCTGACGGAGTTAATCAAAATCCCTCATTTCAGTTCCAAGCTGGGCGGAGCTCTGCCCGGCAATGACAAGATGCAACACGAATGCCGTTAAATTTTCTTCTGAAGCCGTTTGTTTGCAGAGTGTTGAAGCCTCTAGAGCAGAACCATCTGAGGAACAGTGCAAAACATTGCACATGCTGGGAAATGTTCTTGTCTGTTCACAACAATGTAGCCGCAGGCTCCATCAATGACGCGAAAGCGATAACTCACTGTAAACACTCGTCTAATCGACCGCGTTGCTTCTCCAGGAAACGCATTTGGCTCTACGTTGTGGAAAGGCAGACAAACTGCTTCTATCGAAGATGAATTTCCTGGCTGCCGCACAAATTTCGGCTGCCACACGTTCGGAGCAACATGTTGCCAGTTTCTATGGGATTGAAATCGTTGGGTCATTCCATCTCCTTTCATTCCGGCGCATCAGCCGTGATGGCCAGAAGACAGGGTTGTGCGCGCATCCTCATGTACCATGGGATCGTCGCTGCTGAAGCGAAGGCACTAGCGGCGCAACTGCGCTATCTGGTTCGCAACTTCAATGTAGTGTCGCTGGAAACCATGGTCGATCGCCTGGCAAGCGATGCCGGCGCGAACGACTTGGTCCTGACCTTCGACGACGGCCTCCGCAATAATCTATCTGTCGTTTATCCGGTTCTGCGGGAATTGCTGCTCCCAGCGACATTCTTCGTCTGTCCGGCGTTGATCGACTCCGGCAAATGGCTCTGGAACCATGAAATGCGTTGCCGTTTGCAGCTGCTGGACATGCAGACCCTGTCGGATTTGCGCATCAAGCTGCTCGCACCTGACCCTTCCGTTGCGGGTATAGTCGAGTGGATGAAAAAGCTCGGCAGCGCGCAACGCCGGCAAACGGAAGAAACCATCCGCGCGGTCACCTCGAATTTTTGTCCTACGCCCGCTCAGCAGGAAGCGTATGACATCATGGATTGGGACGGATTGCGCGCTCTCGATCCCAGGCTCATCACCGTGGGTTCGCATACGTTAACGCATCCAATTCTCACTACGCTTACCGCCGAGGAAACAGATTTTGAGCTGCGCGAGAGCCGCCGGTGGCTGGAAGAGAAGTTGCAGCGTCCAGTTGATTTTTTCTGCTATCCGAATGGCTCGTACGATCGGCGCGCCTATCAGTCGGCAAGAAAGAACTATCGCGCCGCAGTAAGTACAGAAACCGGTGCGCTCAGCGGCAAAGATGAGTTGGATCTCCATCGCCTCCCACGCATTCCCAGCGGAGAAAATCCGGCGCTCACCGCGTGGCGACTGCATCGGCCGGACGCGTGAGTGAGATGACGATACTGGTTCTTGACGGACATAGCCGTGCGGCCCTGGAGGCCCTGCAAAGTCTGGGCCGTGCAGGATTTCAGGTGGATATCGCCACAGAAGGCGCGGACTGCATGGCTTTTCATTCGCGCTATACCACCGGCAAATTGCGACAGCCGGCACAGGCCCAACTCGCAGACTTCCATGCGTGGCTACGAGATCAAGACCGGAAGCGCCATTACGCGCTGATTGTTCCCGCGACTGAGACATCGCTCCTGGGTCTTCGCGCACTTGATGACGACGATCCGCTGAGGCTCAAAGCTGTGCTCCCCGGCAATCAATCGCTCGATATCGCCCTCGACAAAGAGAAGACGTGGACTCTGGCCCGCGAACTGTGGGTGCCTATACCGCACAGTTCGTTGATCTCGTCTGCGGCTGAGATTGGGCAAGTACAGCAATTTCCTGTTGTGCTCAAGCCTACGCACAGCAAAGTATTGATTGCAGGCGAGCTCCGAACGCTGGCCGTAGCCGTGGTGAAAGATGAGCCGGAACGACAGAAACAACTTCGGCGCTGGCTTCCACTCACGCCGGTATTGCAGCAGCAATATGTTTTTGGCCGGGGCGTTGGAGTGGAGTTTCTTTTCCATCATGGCCGCAAGGTCTGGCACTTTGTGCATGAGCGCGTTCATGAATATCCGCTTTCCGGCGGAGCAAGCTCTTACCGGCGTTCCATCAAGCCTCCGGCCAAGCTGTTGCAGGATGCGGAGAAGCTCCTGGCCGCTCTGAGGTGGCACGGCGTGGCCATGGTTGAGTTCAAGATGGATGCCCATGGCCAACACTGGCTGATGGAAATCAATCCTCGACTGTGGGGATCATTAGCAGTTTCGATTGATGCAGGCGTTAACTTCCCGTTGGGCCTGTTGCAGGTTGCGCGTGGTGAGCAACCTGCCCCGCAACCCGAATACAAACTCCACTACACGCGTGACCTGCTGGCGGACGTGGAATGGCTCAAGGACAACCTCAGAGCAGACCACAAGGATCGTTTGCTCCTGACCCGGTCGCGTTCATTTTCTTTCCTTGAACTCCTGCGCCCGCTAACGGGACACGAGAGCTGGGACCATTTTGATTGGCGCGACCTGGGCATTACGCGGCGAACTTTGGCCCTGGCGCTCTCCAGACAGATCCGTCCCATACTCCGCAGAATCAAAAGCCGGCAAAGGGAACGGCGGTTCTTGCGTCATCACCGCGCATTATTGCGGCGCTTGGGGAATTCCGGCCCCAAAAAGATTCTCTTCCTCTGTTATGGAAATATCTGCCGCAGCCCGCTGGCGGCCGCTCTCGCGATGAAGAGCCTCGGCGGAGTTGAAGTTGAATCCGCCGGCTTCCACGATCAGGCGGGAAGAAGCTGCCCGGAAAAAATACTTCGGATTGCCGGAACTTTTGGTGTCGATCTCTCGCGCCATCGATCAACGCAGGTAAGCCGCGAGCAACTGCGAAGCGCCGACCTGATCCTCGCCATGGATCCGGAAAACATTGAGCGACTGAAACGCGACTTTCCGGAAGCTTTCCCGCGCACCACGTTGCTGGGTCTTTTTGCTAATCCGGTTTCGGTTGTGATTGCCGATCCCTATCTTGCCGATGATCCCGCCACGAATGAACCTTGCAGCCTGGTGCGATCAGGCGTAAACGGCCTTGCGCTCTGCGTGGGCGGCGCGCAAAAGACTCTACCCTATGCAGACGCTGTGCCCACTACTGTGCACAGCGCCAACTGAGCCAACGCCGCGGAGAAGGAAATTCATCATGCAAAATGTGAAATCTCTTGCATAGATGTGGCCAAAAACGCGCCTGCAGCGAGTGTTTACTCCTTAAACCATTGAAAACACGGAACTCAGTTCATGCTATTTGGCACCTTAGTTGCCATAAACCTGAGTAGCGTCCTCGCTTGTTTGGTAAGGGCTGGCGCCCCAAGGATCAAATGTACTCATCTTTTTACGGCTTAAATCAGGAACCGTTCAGGCTTACGCCAGACCCCCGTTTTCTCCATCTGGCGGAACCCCACCGCAATACTCTACGCGCGATGGTGGAAGGGATAGCCGCACGCAAAGGGCTACAAGTCTCAATTGGTCCGATCGGCACCGGCAAGACCACTCTGCTGTAC
Source organism: Candidatus Angelobacter sp. (assembly GCA_049802395.1). GTDB lineage: Bacteria > Acidobacteriota > Terriglobia > Terriglobales > Acidobacteriaceae > Angelobacter. The sequence continues at coordinate 19,790 of JBARMK010000386.1, read as the reverse complement.
TGCCTCCAGCATATTCTGTCGCATGAGGCTTCGCGGGAACGTCCGATCCGCTCGGCATTTGTAGTGAATCCCACGCTCACGCCGGATGAACTTTTTGAGTCGCTGTTTGACGAATTGGAAATCCACGCTTCTGCGCCGACCAAGCCCGCCCGTCTACGGGCATTACATGAATTGCTTCTCGCATCGTACAAAAGCAATGGCGCTGTGGTCGTCATCATTGATGAGGCGCACCTAATGCCACCCGCATTAATTGAAGAAGTCCGCCTGCTGATGAATCTGGACAACTATCCCGCGAACGTGCTGCAGGTAATCCTTTGCGGACAGCCTGAACTTCTTCCGCTGCTGATGAAACCAGAGTTGTCAGCTCTGAAACAGCGAATCTCCGTGATGACCAAACTTCGTCCTTTGACCTTGGTGGAATGTCGCGCTTACATCGCCGAACGGCTGCATGTAGCCGGGCTGCACGAGGAAAGTCCTTTCACCACAGCGGCGCTGGAGGAAGTCTACAGTTCCACCAACGGAGTGCCGCGGCTGATCAATTCCATATGCGATCACACGTTGGCGATTGGATGCCGCCGTCAGGCAAAAAAGCTCGGGGCTGATTTTGTACGTGAAGCTGCCGAAGAGATTGGGCTTCTGGAGTTTTCTTCCGGGAAGCTCGAGGCGCCCTCTCTTCCGGCTGCAGGACTGGCGGCTACGGGCTCCTAGAACGCTTGCAAAACATTTCACAAAACAGGGACAAATGACGGCATGAGCAAATTCTTTAACGAAACGCGCAGCGCACACAAACCCAACCCGGTTCCAGCAACAGCCAACGTCGACATACAGGAGCTGGTTGGATCGCTCAAGCACAGCATGGAAAGCAATGGCTCCGCGGCGGCAACCCACGCAGGCGAGGTGGATCTGAAGCACCTGCTGCAGCCACTGAAAGACTCCCATGAGGTTGCTACTGCAGTCGCTGCAGGCAGGCTGGAAAAATGCCGCAGCATTCGCCTGCCCCGGACTGAAGAAAAGTCATTCCTGGTGACGCAATACAATCCCACGATGCAGGCGGCGGTGGAAGCCTATCGCACGCTGCGTACACGGCTGGTCAAGCAGCAAACGCGCACTGGCGCCCGCTCCCTGGTGGTCAGCAGCGGCGTCCAGGGGGAGGGCAAGACCCTTACGACCTTCAATCTCGCATTGTGTTATGCAAATATTCAGGATTGGCCGGTGTTGCTGGTTGACGCGGATTTGCGCACACAGGGCCTCTCCCGGCTTATGGGAGATCCCGAATCCGCCGGCCTGGCCAAGATATTGGAAGAAGACACAGCCTATCAATCGGCTGTATTGCGCACTGATGTTCCCAACCTTTACGTACTGCCGGCTGGCGAGACATCGGCCTCGCCATCAGAGCTATTCTCCAACTCGCGTTGGAAAGAATTCATGGGGTGGGCAGCGGAGTCATTCCGTCTGGTGCTGATTGATTCACCGCCGGTCCTTAACCTGGCCGACTTTGAATTGATTGCCGCCCCGGCTGAGAGCGTGATGGTGGTGGTGCGCGCCAGAAAGACCGCGCGCGAATCTCTGACTAAGGTACTGGCCCAGATCGATCCACGGAAATTGGCAGGCGTAGTATTCAACGCCGCCGAGGAATCGATGAACAAGGATTATTACCGTTACAAATCGGTTGCAAGTGTTCGGTAGTCGAGAATATGGGCTACAACAGAACAAATAATAAAACCCTCCTTGACGGAGGGCTTTATTTTTCAAGAGCAGCAGGAACCGTTTGCTGTCCCTGAAAACCTAACGGCTGCGCGCGGCCCTTCTGCGACGCAGGAAGCTTGCACCGACAATCAGAACTGAACCCAGTACGATCAGGCTTCCGGACTCAGGAAACGAATTGATGCGCTGGATATGGGCCGAAACAACATTATGGACTTCGAGGGCGCTCCCGCTGACGATCAGCAAAAGAACGCCGACGAAAAAATAGGTAAACTTTTTCACTGTGATTCACCCGTCAAGTCTGTTACTAGCGACAACGATAACCACGGTCAGCGTAATGCGCCCGGAAGGGCCGCAGGTTTCTCTCTTCACTGGCTCTGGTAATCAACTTGAAAGGGGCACGACGAGGGCCAAAAAAGACCTTAGCAAAACAATGACATACGGCACGGAAGCCTGCTCATATATGAAAAACATTGCAGAAAACATCCATATATTATGGCTGTGGAACAACGGCGCTGCGACATCAATGAGCACCGCCAGCAGCGGCCAGGGGGGCTGCAACAGACGCAAAGAAACCGGCCTGGAGCAACGGCCTAGTGGCTACTCAATTGCTTTGTTCTATCACTAAACAGCAGCAGCAGAGATTCTGTACAGTCTGCTAACGACGGATGGTATGCAACAGTTTTCACCCCAGGTTTGGAATTCCCAGGAAACATCGGCTGCGGACACTTCTGCGGTCCCAGAGACGCTTGCCTTGGAACAAAGCCAGCAGCCTCCTCACGTGCTATTCCTTATCGATCACCTGCTGGCACGTGGCGGCGGCGAGGGCAACCTGTTGAAGGTAGTACAGCTCCTTCCTCCTGAATTGGTCCGGTGTTCGATTGCCACGTTTCGTATCAATCCTGAAATCCGCAAGAGCATTACCGTTCCGTTGTACGTATTTCCCTGGCGCCGGGTGTATCACCTCAGCGCGTGGAAGGCAGCAATCGCTCTTAGGAAGCTAATCCGCGATGAGCACGTAGATATTGTGCAAACGTATTTTGAGACCTCCAATCTGTGGGGCGGGCTGGTGGCCAAACTCAGCGGCGCTTCCCTGCTCTCTTCGCGGCGTGACATGGGAATTCTGCGCAAGGCCAAGCACCAGCTTGCCTACCTTCTGGTGAACCGGATTTCCGACCGCGTGCTTGCCGTATCCGAGGAGGTTAAGCGCTTCTGCATTGATCAAGACCACATCGATCCTGCCAAGGTCACCGTGGTTTACAACGGAGTTGATCTTCCGCAGCTTGCCACCGGTTCAGGAACCAATCCGTTCGCCGCAGCCGAGTGGGCCGGGGCTTCCCACCTCGTTATCTGCTTATCCAACGTCAGAAGGATCAAAGGCATTGACGTTCTCATACGCTGCGCGCAACGCGTCTGCCGTGAACTGCCGGGCGCAGTCTTCCTGATTGCCGGCAGCCTTTATGAGCGCGGCTATTCGCAGGAAATACAGGAGATGGTGCGCTCAATGAAGTTGGAGAACAACGTCAAATTGCTTGGCTTTATTGAGGACCCGACGCCGCTGCTTAAGATGAGCAATGCATTCTGCCTGCTCTCACGCAGTGAAGGCTTCTGCAATGCTCTGCTGGAAGCTATGGCTTGCGGTGTCCCTTCTGTGGTCACACGCGTTGGGGGAAATCCTGAAGCCATCCGCGAAGGCGAGAACGGGTTTCTGGTAGCTTCAGAGGATGATCATGCTGCGGCGGAACGCCTCCTGTATTTGCTGCGCAACCCGGAGAAGGCGGCAGAGATAGGTGCAGCGGGTCGCGCGGCGGCACATACGCGCTTCAGCGCAGACGCTATGATCCAGCAGTTGATCAGTGTCTATCAGGAGATGATGGCGAAAAGGAATCGGCGCTGATTAAAGCGATTTGACAAGCGAATCGCAAGATCAGTTCGGAGAGTTGAAATATTTGAAGATTGTCACCTGCTTAGGACGGCTTCTCTAGTTCTTTCTTGCCTGATTGCCCGCCGGCCCACCCCCGAAAAAACTTGCTGCGAAGATTACGCACGAAGTTCATCCGCATCTGTGCCATCAGGCCTTTGGCCGCGCTCCAAATTACGGCGTATTCAAAAATGAGGGCGGAAAAGTCACCTTTCGCAGTCACCAGATGGTATTCGCAGACATTGACCCGCGGAATCAGATAGGGATCACACTGCCGGGTCCATACACCGGGGTCTTGATTGAGAAAAGCCAACTTGTAGCCCGCACGCTTCACCAACTCGCGCACCTCTTGCGAACAATCGCCGTTCGGATAAGCAAAGAGATAACAGGGCGCGCCAACTCGTTGTTCGATGAGAGCACGCGAAACAGTAATTTCGCGCTCCGCATGGGCTAGCGGAATGGCGGTAAGAATCTCATGCGTGCTCGTATGCGAACCAAAGATCACGCCTTCACGATGAAGTTGCGCAATCTGCTCCCAGGTCATCGTGCGATCAACGTGCGCTAGTGACGACGGCCGGCCGTGGTCAGATGCAAGCTGCTCAATACGTTGATTGCGCTTATCCGCAGACAGCCCTTTGAGATTTTCAATCGTCTGCTCAATAAAATTACGATTTTGCCTCACGTCATCCGTTGAGCGACCGCCATCAAGGACCGAGACCGCGCGCTCCGGCCAGAAGGGAAAATCCGTTCCCATCTTTTCCGGCACAATGAAGATGGCCAGGGGCGCCTGATGCTTGCATGCAATCGGGTGGGCACCCGTTGCGTTATCTGACCAACCGTCATCAAAGGTCACCACCAGCTTCAGCTTTGCGCTTCCATGCCAGTCAGGTTCGGCGGACAGATCAAGAAATTCACAATTTTTCGCCGCATATTGCAGGAAAGCGTCAAACGTTTGACGGCGAACGACCATTCCAGACAGCGAGGCGGTCTGTTCCATCTCATTTTCAGCTAGCACACGATGGAAAGTCAGCACGATAGCCCCGCGTTGCCGCACCAGGCTTTTTGCCAGGAACAATACGCCGCACGCACGCAGCAAACCGGCCCAGAACATCTTGCTCTTGGCCCGCAACGCCGATCTCTTGAACAGGCTGCCTTGCATCTAAAAATCACTCTTATATTGCGCGTAAGCCCCTGCGCCGGAACTCCAGCGCCTCTTCACGCCGAGGGAAAGTAAAGTAACTTCCCTGTGCGTGGTCCATCTGGACCGGTACGGCCTGATTGGCTTGCAGACTGCGCAGGGCCTTGGCCATACAATGCGCGCCGTGGCGCTTGGAACGGCGGATTAATTCGTGCAATGATTCGCCAGGAGTTACTGGCAGAGATTCCTGCAGCAAAGCATCGCCTTCATCCACCTTTGCGGCCATGTAATGGATGGTGACCCCCAAATGCCGTTCGCCGTGATAAAGCTGCCAGAATGTCGGCATCATACCTTTATAGCGCGGCAACGGCGCGTGGTGGATATTGACACATCCGCGCGGAGGAATCCCCAGGATTTTTTCTTTCAAAATGTAAGGGCATGCGACCGAGATCAGCAAATCCGGCGAACGTTGCTGCAACGGGCCTGTGAATTCCGGCTGATTGGGATTGGCTACTGGCTCGTATGGAATGCCGTACGCCTTTGCGAGCTGGGCAATCGAGTAATAACGCTGCGCGGAACGCCCGCGTGGCAACAATGCCAGAAGTTTGGCTGCGCCAGCCTGAAGCAAGAGTTTCCCCAATCCGGTGACGCCATAAAGCCATTTAAGTTCACGGAGCAACTGAACTCTGGACCGTTTCCCCATGGCGCGGCAACAGGAGATTCGTGTGACTTCAAACTCCACCGAATAATGGCGCAGAAATTCCTCGAAGAAAGGCAGGATGTAAAGCGAGTCTTCCTGGGTAAGAAATTCTATTTTCATCGCCGCGCCCTCACAGTCTGCCAGGTGACGTATTTGCGGCCGCGGCATATCTCTACCAGGCTGATCAGAGCGGCGGCATTGAGCGTGCAGAAAAACAGCGGAATGCCCAGCGGTTTCCACCTGCGGTGCAACGGAACAAGCATGGTCGCAATTGCCGTGGCATAGAAGAATAACTGTGCCGCAAGCGATACTCTATAGAAGAGTGAATCGAGCAGCATAAGATTTGCCGCAAAGATTGCGATGAGGAATAGCGGCGCCATCCAGCGCAGCACTTTGTGCGACCAGAGCTGAAACGCCGGCCAAGCAAATTTCCCCGGCTTCAGTAGGTCAGCGACACTCAGCAGTCCGCGCATCGCCCGCGTGACCACGCGTACGCGCATAGCAAATTCTTCCGCCGTGGATTGCGTCGTTTCCTCATATGCAAGTGCGCGGTCCTCAAACAGGACTTTATATCCTTTTTTGATGGCTTGAAGAGGCTGCACCAGATCGCTGATCACATCGTCGGCTAGTTCGGTATAGGCGGCTTTGCGGACCGAGTAAATGCAGCCGCAGCAGCCAGTAATGGTGCAGATTCGCGATTGCAGCTTTTTGATCATGTTTTCATAGTTCCAAAAAGCCACGCTGCCGAGGCCCGTGGGCGATTGATCTCCGGGATCGAAGTACTGGTAGCGCCCGCTGACGGCGCCCACAGACGCATCCTGGTAGTTGCACGCCAGATAAAGCAGCGCCTTTGCGTGATAAATGGCGGTGGCATCGGAAAATATAATGACCTCACCGCTGGCCTGTTTGACTCCCTGGTTCTGGGCGTGGGTCTTGCCCCGACGCTCGGGCATTCTGATCAGCCGAACGCGCGAATCGGGAAATGCATTGACGATCTCGTCGGTGCGGTCCGTGGAGCAATCCGAAAGAATGAGGACTTCTATCTTTTCCGCCGGGTATTCCAGCGCCAACGTCTGCTGGATCTTTCGCTCAATTGCAGCTTCTTCATTGTAAGCGGCGATCAGAACCGAGATGCGTGGGCAATATCCAGGGTCCGGGCGGCTCCGACGAACAAACAGGCCGATCAGTGCCAGCAGCAGCGGATATCCTGCATAAACGTAAAACAGAGCCAGCATAACCAGCCAGAACACCAATCTCGCTATGCACGCCATGCTGCCCACGTATTGCATTAATAAAATCGCCGTCACTGTTTCTCCTACCGAATGCAAACCACATCAGCCTTTGGTTTTCCTGCCGGACCTACCGGAACGCTGGGCTTTCTTCGCGTCTCTCCCAGGGCCGCATCAAGCACCGAATCCTCAGATTCCATATCGAAATACATGCGCTGCCAGACCTCGATCATCAACAACGCCCAGATCTTCAGTGCGTTGTCTCGCCGATGTTCCTCGTGGTCGCGCAAGAGTGTCTGCACAGTTTCAGGACGAAAAATACCTCGCCGTTCCACAGCTTTGGGAGAAAGGAACTGCCGGATCACCGGCTTGAGTTCGCCATTGATCCACTGCGGCAACGGAGGATTAAAGCCCATCTTTTTCTTATCTAATACTTCTCTGGGCAACACGTTGCGCAGGGCTTGCCGGGTAATCCACTTGGTGGTCATGCGGCGCACTTTCATGTGGCCGGGAACCTGGATGGCAAATTCCAGCAGCCGGAAATCGGTGAATGGCGCGCGCACCTCAAGCGAGTTCGCCATGGACATGCGATCGGCGTATTCCAGACAATTGCAGCAGAGGAATGACGCTGAGTCCACGTACCCGAGCCGGCTCATTGGCTCCAACTTCGAGCCGCGGCGGAAGAATTGGCGCAAAAAGTCACCGGAGTCACGGCCTGTCACTGATGCCGCGAATTCCGGAGCATACAAGTCCTGCTTCTCCGCCTCAGAGAAATAACCAACCCAGTCGATGTACATGTCTTCTTCCGCCTGCCATGCGGATTGCGCGAATTCCCGCACGCGCCGAAAGCCGTGGCGGCCATCAGTAGCGTCATGCAAAAAAGACGAGAGCTTTGAAACCAGGCCCTTGGTGACGAACTGCGGCAACTGGCGATAGCCGCGGGCCAGCGCAGCGCCGGCATAGCGCACGTAGCCGCCGAACAGTTCATCTCCACCATCGCCGGAGATGGCCACCGTCACATGCTTTCGCATCAGCTTGGTGATGATGTATTCCAGAATCGCCGTAGGATTGCCAAAGGGCTCGTCAAAGTGGCGGACGACTTTTGTCATGTAGTCGGCGCAGGCTTCGTCGGCCTGCAGCACGTGGTGCTCTGTCCTGAATTTCTTTGCGACCAAATTGGCGGCCGGCTGTTCATCATAGAACTTGCTGTTGGCAAAGCCGATAGTAAACGTTTTTACCTGCTCCGCACTGTGCCTGGAAGCGAAAGCCGTGATAGCGCTGGAATCGAGCCCTCCGCTGAGGAATAGCCCGAGCGGCACGTCGCTGACTAAGCGGAGCTTCACCGCTTCTTCCATCAAGTCGCGCGCCTGATCGATCATGTCGCCTTCGGATAAGCGCGCCGCCGCGCCCGCCGTCTCCGCCGCGTCCCAATACTTCCATTCGCGCTTGCGCAACTCGCCACCGGGCGCAACATCAATTTCCATGGCCGATCCGGGCGCCATTTTGCGCACGTGCTTGAACGCTGTGGCAGGATACGGGAAATAGAGATAGGTCAAGTAGTCGTGGAGCGCAACCGGATCAAGCTCAGCGGGAACGCCCGTCTTCAGGATGGCCTTAATCTCCGATGCAAATATAAATTTGCGCGCATCGTGCGAATAGAACAGCGGTTTCTTTCCCAGATGATCGGTGGCCAACAGCATGCGATGACCACGCTGGTCCCAAAGAGCGAAGGCAAACATGCCACGCAGCCTGCGGACAACGTCACTGCCCCACTCCTCGTATCCGTGCACGATCACTTCCGTATCGGTTTGTGAACGGAATTGGTGGCCGGCGGCGACAAGTTCAGCGCGCAAGTCCTTGAAATTGTAAATCTCGCCGTTGAAGGTGATCCAGACCGACTCATCCTCATTGCACATGGGCTGGTGGCCGGCTGAAGAAAGATCAATGATCGATAAGCGGCGGTGCTGCAGGCTCACCCAGAGCGAGCTCTGCGAGAGCGCAAAATACTTTGCGCCACCGTCATCAGGACCGCGATGACGAAGCTCGAGCCCGCACTTCTCGTCGGCGGGGCTGTTACCGATTTGTCCAAAAATTCCGCACATAATTTGCTTCACTTCCAAGCTGCAACTGACAGAGCGTTTATGCAAATACCGGTTCTTCCTCTGCCGTGGGTGACGCATCTTCAGCAATCTCCGCGACGCTAGTGTTCGCCGCTTCGATAGCGCGCTGATTTTCGATCATTTGACCCCGCACAACGCAGGCCAGGAGCACCCACAGGAAGCCGTTCACCTCCACGTATAGCCAGCGATCGCCAAAGAAATTGACAACAAAGACGCATGCCATCAGCAGCGTGAAGCCCAGCCCAATCGATTGTAAAAATGGGTCCTGCGCGCTCTTAAATAGCTTCAGTCCCAGCCGCGACGCTTTAGCGAGAACGAAAAGGAAGAACAACAGGCCGACCACGCCGGTTTCCACCAGCACCTTCAGAAAATAGTTATGCGTGTCGGTATAGATGCCCACGCGATGCTGCCACTCGTAGGTGTCAAAGCCAGCCCCCAATGCCGGGTCCTGGTGGAAAAGATTCATGGCGTCATTCCACAGGGTTACGCGGTCCTGGGCTGAGGTATCAAGCTGCTGCTCATTCTTGTCATAGGTCATGTCCACGCGCTCGCGCACCGAAGTTGGCACCAGGGTTTGCCAGCTGAATAGAAATACAGCCAAGGCAATGAGCACCCATCGCTGCTTGAGCAAACCAAGAAAGAGCAGGCCGACCAGAATTCCTGCGTAAGCTTCGCGCGAGAACGAAAACAGCAGACAATAACCACTGAAGGCGGCGAGAGCCCACATTGCCACTTTGAGCGACTTACGCTTTTGCAGCGCGCTCATTCCCAGCAGGAAAAGCATGAATTCTGCTTCAAAAGTTGCCACGCCGTTTACTCCGGCATAACCCAGCGGGCCGCCATCGCGTACCTCATAGGAGAAGTGCGAGAGGTCGCGGTCGCTCATGGTGCCATAAAAGCCTTTGTCCACTGCCAGCACGGAAAGGCACATCAGCACCACGATGATCTTGATCTGCTTGACTTCCTTGATCACGTTCACGGCGACGGCAAAAATGATGAACATGACCATGTAGTTCTTCCAGTTGGAAAAACGCGGATCGCCGAGGGAGAGCGGCAAATCTGAATTCAGGAAAAAAGCGCCACGCCAGAGCTGTACATAACAGAAGATGCCGAAGAACAGCAGGACCTTGTTCATCGGGGTCTTCACTAATTTGAAGCCGCCTTTGAAAATAGCGCCCAGGACTACGCCGAGTAAAAGGATGTCGATGAGCTTGTTCCCGAGCGGCAGGTCCATGATGCGATAACGGATGGTCTGCATGGGCAACAAGGAAATGAGGAAATAGAGACCTGCCTGCGGCCTCCAGAAGAGCGACAACAGGAACGCGACCATGGCACCCAGGTAAAGCGCCAGCGGGACATATTGTTCCAGCCCAAAATGCACGGCCTAAGTCCTCTCCGAAACTGCAGGCAAAGATTCGATTGCGGACGCACGCGGCTGGTGAAACCAGTTTGCCGCTGTGGTGGAGGCGCTCGCGAACAGATTGCGCACACGCGTGTCAATCATGCAAAGGATTCCGATATAAAAAACAACGATGAAGCTTCCTTTCGCTACGGCACCAAGCAATGGGCTTTCGACTGGCAGCTGCGCCGCCAGCCACGCCACCGCTGCTCCGACAATCGCATAACGGAGAAAAGCCGCAAGCTCCAGCTTGAAAGGCAGGACATGCAGTGATTGGAAAGCAAGAAACAACACGATGCCGCCATAACTCACCATTGTGGCGATGGCTGCACCCACCAATCCGATACGCGGAAGCAGGATGACATTGAGCCCAATGTTGAGAACGCTGGCGTAAAACGTGGCGCTGGCGATTTTGGATGCGCGCTTGTGAATCAACAATCCGGGACGGAAATAGATAGTCACCGCGGAGAGAACCAGCCCAATCACCAGGAATGGCAGCAACGTGTGCGCCTGCTGAAATTTCTTTGATGCCAGCAACACGATTACGTCGCGCGAGGTCACGATGGCCACGCAGACCACAACCACGGCCACGAGCATGAACTGTTCCAGGCTGCGGCTTAGAAAATCCTGCGTGGCTTTTTTCCCTTCTGAATTCCAGACCTTCATACAGATGGGAAACAGCGCCAGTTGCAGCGGAGCCATGAGCACGTCCTGGAGATAGATGGCTATGCCGTAAGCGGCAGCATAGAACCCCAGAGACTGTGCCCCGAGATAGTGCTGGATGAAAAACCTGTCGCCGGAATCCAACACGACCCATGATATTTCGGCGGCCATCAGCGGAAAAGAAAACGCCAGCGCGGTGCGCAGGAACGCGGTATCAAACATTTTCAGCGAAAGCAGGTGGCGCTTCGCCAGAACCGGCAGGTACTGCAGAAGAATTGCGCCCTCTACCACAACCATGCCGAGGAAGAACGCAAAGACTGTCTTCTTCCAGGAGAACAGCAGGAGGCAGACCAGCCCGATGGTCGCGGCTTTTTGCAGAATATCCATGCCATTGAACAGGCGGGTCTTGTTTTCCATCTGCATCAAGTTCATCTGCATGGAGCGGAGCGAGCGAATCATGATGAGAGCGCCGGCCAGCAGGAGCGTGCCGCTGGCGGTGATCCCGAGAAAACGCCCAGCGCCGAAAAAGATTGAAACCACAAACAACAGAGACAGGACTGCCGCCATCAAAGCGGTGGCATAAAACAGCGTGGAATAATAGCGCCGCAGAGTGTCAGGATCGGAAGACGTGGCGCTCTCGGGGTAATAGCGCTGGACCGCGTGCTGAAATCCAAACTTCGAGAGCACGGTCAGCAGCAGCACGGTGTTGACGATCAGATTGATGGAGCCGTAGTCAGCAACGGAAAATACCCGGGTGAACAGCGGAAACGAGACGAATCCCAGGAGCATGACAGCAATTCGCCCACCCAGATAGTGGGACGAATGCCGATAGAGTGTCTTGAGCGCGCTCATGGAAAAAACAACCTCGAGTTTTCTGTATCCAGCCGGAAGAACCGGTTTTTCGCGATGCCATATAGCTGCCGCATTGTTATTCGCTTACAGAATCGGGTGCAGCTTGAGATACAGGGCCACTTCCAAAGCACAGCCAATCAAAGACACCAGAACAGCAAACACGGCAAACCTGATGGTACGCCCGCGGTCGGCCGCAGCCTGAAGCTTAGGCACGGCCGCCAGCAGCGGAACATTGGCAGGAAGCATCGCTTTCAGTTCGCGCTCAATCTTGAGTGTTCCGTTCAATATGTCTTTGAGATAGGCAAGGCCGAGCGACAAGGCCAGTGCACCCAGAAATGCAGCCATCAACATGAGGCTGCGTTTTGGTTTGAATGGTTTTTCCGGCACCTGCGCCAGATCCAGGATGGTGAAGTGTTCGGCTTGCTGCCGGCGCTCAAGATCTGCCGCCATACCCGCGGAAAAGGTCTTGTCAAGCAGCGATTGATAATGCTCTTTTGAGACGCTGTAATTGCGATCAAGCTCGGCCATCTGCTGTTCGCGTACGGGGACCGCGTCAACTTTGGCGCGATATGAAACCATTTGTTCGGAAATACGCTTTTGTTCGTCATTCAGGCGCTTGGCTTCGCGATCAAGCAGTTGCAGGCGCACGCTGACGCCGGTATTGTCGGGCGCTGCCGCAACCACGGTCGGATCAGGCGGAAGGGCCTTGAGGCGATCTTCCACATGCTGCAACTGCGCTGCAGTATCCATCACTTCAGGATGTGCGCCGGTATAACGGTTCTGCAAGTCCTGAAGTTTAGCTTTGAGCTGCAACCGCTCGCCTTCAAGTTTGGCCCGCTCGGTGACCGGCACAGTCTTCACTACGCCGGAGCTGGAGTTTTCCAGGCCGCGCGATAGAAGAGTCCGTTCCACTTCAAGCCGGTTCAGGCCTTCGACATTCGCCTGGAATTGGGTCTGCAACTGCGAAAGAGCCTGCAAATTAGCCGCCTGCTGCTCCGGCATTTCACCCAAATGGCGCATCTTGAAGGCGCTCACCTTGGATTCCTGCTCTTCCAAATTCTGCTTAGCTTCTTTCAGTTGAGCTGCCAGAAATTCCGTTGTGTCCTGGGACTGCTGCTCGCGGTTCTTGACGTTCCATTCAATGAAGGTAGAAGCCAGTTGGTTGGCGACCTTCGCCACGGTGTCGCGCTGGCGTCCCTCATATTCGATGGTGAAGGCGCTCAGACCAGCGGAGGATCCCTGCTTCACCGTAATCGTAATGTCCTTGCGCATGAGCTCAATGAGTTCTTCGCGCGAGATTTTTCCACGCAACTCAGGGTAAAGCTGCATGTCGTCGATAATCTGCTGCAACCGCGTGGCGCTCAGGACCTGCTGCGTGATGGTGTTAAGGCGCTGCCCCGGGTCAGAACTTACCGTGGGACTCACGTACTTCTCCGGAACTTTCTGCGGGTCCACCAGGATCGTTGTGGTGGCCTTGAAATGATCTGGGAGCAGCAGGACAAAGGTGAATCCCGCCAATGAGAACAAGACCGTGCCCAGGAAAATCCAGCCGCGATAATGCCGCACTGTGTTCCAGAAGGCCAGTAGCTGGTCTGTGGTTCCGTTGTCTGTTACCTGATTCATGATTTCTCCGTGCTTCCTCGCCTTTACCGGAAATGCAGCGGCGCCGGATACCACTCAATGCCGACGACGGCATAGCTGAGATTTCCACTCACCAGGTTTCCGCCGGTGCCGTGGAATGAACGATAGCCGGCGCTAAAGCCCAGGCTGCTCGTGATTTTGTAGCGGACGCGCGGGGCCACGAAATAACCGTGATAGGCCGGCACCACTGTTGTAATCGGCGTGCCGCGCAGGTAGCCCGCGTCAGTGGTAAAGGTGTAACGCCGGATGGCCTTGGAGAAGCCGACTGTGGCGTTGTCCTCCCAGCGGCTATCGAGCTGGGCGATGGTCGTGAACATGCGGTTTACTGAGGCATATACCCTGCCTTGGTTGCCGAAGTTCTTAACCAGACTGGCGCTGAAGTTCGCGGACTGAGGAGCGCCACAAGTTGCGGAGGACCATTGCGGACCGCCACTCACATCGAGCACAACTGAATGGCTCATTTTTATGCCCAGGCCCAGGCCTCCGCCGTAAGTATTGCAGGTGGGGCCGTTCAATACCGATTGCGCTTCGCCGTAACTGCGCAGATCAATGCGCTGCGTCAGCGAGCGAACATACTCAAGCTTCTCACCGATGGCGTGCGCGTGACTGCCAAGAGACAGCGGAACTGTAGGGTCGCCTTCAATTCCGGTATAGGTGTGGAACAAGGTGAAGCTGATCTTATCCCGACGGCTCTTCAGCCAGCCCACGCCGAGACTGCTTTCCGCGAAAGACACGTTCTTGGCGTTCAACAGCACTGCCGTGGATGAAGTGTCGGCAATGGGCGTGCTCTGCACTACCAGGAAGCTGAGCGGGCCCTGCAAACGGGCCGATTCCGATCCGTAGCTACCACTGGATGATGCGGTCCAGAACCAGCGTTCACTGAACGATCCCATAGCACTCAGGGTAAGCGTGTGATAGGCCTGCGGATCTCCGCTGGCAGTGTCATTCGGATTGACGACGCCGGAGTATTGAATCAAGTAACGCCCGGTCCGGGTGGGCACAAAGAGCGCCACGTAAGGATCGACCGAGGTCGAGACCAGACTCGAAGTAGAGCCAACGCCGGCCAAGCTGTTGGTGTAAACAGACGATACCGATCCGCCGTAAAAGAACTGGTATTTATAGTCCCGTTTCAGCGGCATCGATGGATCTCCAACAACATACTCGTCGCCGGATGTCGACTGTTCGGCGCGGATCTCGGGGTTAAGGCTGATAAGCTGCCCGGTGCCCAGAGAAACTGTGTATGCCCCGTCACTGTTGGCATACCACGGGTTGCTGGAGGAACCATTGTTGCCGCGATCGTAGTTCTGTGCGACCGCCGCTGGAACAACCAGCAGCAGCGCGAGGGCCGCCGACAGAGAAAGCAAAATCTTTTGGACGAAGTAGCTGTTTTTCATGGCACCACCACCGTATCTCCTGGCTGTAGAGCAATGTTCTGCTCAGTCTTTTTTCCCTGAATAACTTCCTTGTACTTAAACTTGAGCCGCATCTGTTTTCCGTCTTCAGTGCGCAGCACCACGATTCCGTCTCTTCTAGCAAACGGAGTGAATCCGCCAGCCTGGGCAATCAACTGCAATACCGTAGTCTGGGCATTCAGTGAGTAACCGCCGGGCCGCGAAATCTCGCCAGTGATAAAGGCCCGCTTGCTGCGGATCTCATTCACGGTGACCGTGACCTGCGGATTGTTGAGAAAGCCTTTCAGCTTTTCCGCGATCAGGTTTTGGATCTGGAGCGGGGTCATGCCGCTGACCTTCACTTCATTGATCAGCGGGAGCGAGATGTTGCCGTCCGTCCGAACAACAACGGTCTGCGAAACCTCCGGCTCCTTCCACACATTGACGTGCAGGACATCGGATTCGCCCACGATGTATTCAGAGGGCACGATCTCCGGCAGCTTGACGTTGTCCTCAGGCTTGGCCGCGTCGGCGGTTTTCGTACTCTCCGCTGCGACGGGAGTCTTTAGATCGGCAGTCTTTAAATTCGCGGCTTTGACTTGCTCAGGAAAACCGGAAGGGGTCTGCGCCTGCAAACCCGCCGCGCCCAACATCCAGCAAAGCACCACTGCGCCAGCGATGATTTTTTTGTAAGAAAGCATTTTCCACTCCTACTTTGTTGGTTCCTCCGGCACAGCCGGAGAAGAATTCCAATACATTGCTACTTCGCGCCCTTGCCAAGAAAAATGACTTTCACCGTTTCAAAAATCACGGCCAGATCAAGCGAAATAGAAAGATGTTTGATATAGAAGAGGTCGAGTTCCAGCTTCCTCTTCGCGTCTTCAACGGTAGAACCGTACTGATACTTAATTTGGGCCCAACCGGTGATTCCAGGACGGACGGTGTGCCGCTGAGCAAAGAAATCAAGACTGGATTCCAGCAGCTCACAGAAATATGGCTGCTCCGGGCGCGGGCCAACCAGGCTCATGGCGCCGCCCAGAATGTTGAAGAACTGGGGCAGCTCATCCAAGCGATACTTGCGAATGAATGCACCCACGCGGGTGACGCGGGTGTCGCCATCTGAGGCCCAACTGGGACCACCCTTCTCGGCGTCCTGGCGCATAGAACGAAACTTGAGGATTTCAAATTGCTGGCCGTGCAGGCCAACGCGCTTTTGCCGGAAGAGCACCGGCGTTCCGCTCTCCAACAGAATCGCCACAGCAACCAGGGCCATGATCGGCAGCAGAAGCGTGATAGCGAACAATGCGGCAGTGATATCTACGGTGCGCTTGGCCGCGAGCAGAAACCTGTTCTTGCGGAAGCCATCAGAGAAAATCAGCCAGCTGGGCGAGAGCTTTTCGAGCGCAATGCGTCCACTGATGTTTTCAAAAACCGTGTGTGCGTCTTCCACGGTGATTCCGGCAAACTTGAGACGCAGCAGCTCGCGGTACGGCATGCGCCCCCGCTGCTCTGCCAGCGAAAGCACCACGCGATCGATACTCTTTTCCTTTACCAGGGATTCCAGTTCGCTCAGCCCGCCGATAATTCCGGGGTTCACCAATGACTTGCCGATGTTTTCACCTTTCTCATCCAGAAATCCGAGGACCTTAAGATTGAGGTCAGGGCGGGAGCAGATCTCACGCGTGAGCGAAATTCCGGTAGCACCGGTGCCGACAATCAAGACGCGCTCCGGACGGCCAAGGAAGAAGAACCCTTTGGAATCGAGCAGGATGCGCCACGCGAGGATCAAGGTCATGATGGTGGGAACCGCCAAGGCCGCAATGCCTCTGCCCAGGCTCACTGCGGGAGCAATGTAATAGAGCAGCGCCAAGCCAATGGAAGCAATTCCCAATGCCTGCAACAAACCGATAAGCAGGCTAGCTCGCGATTGCATGACCTGCATGTCATAGAGATCGTTGTAGTACAGGGCAAACTCGCACATGAAAACCACAACCAGAAATCGCGCGACAGGATGCCCTCCCGCGTACTCCCAGCTCGACGAGCGAAAGCGCAGTCCAGTGGCGAGAGCGAGCCCGAAGATGATCAACAGGCCTTCGCTGGCCACCAAAACCAGCGTTTTGGTCGGGATTTTCTGTCCGCCGATTTTAAGCATTGCTTACCTTGGCGATGGGCATCAACTCGACAGCTTCTCCCCCGTCTTCGGGGTCCCGGCCATCACGGGGAGCGCCACCGCCTCCTTCTGGCATGCTTCTTACGGCGGTGCGGTTGGGCGAGAGACCAGCGTCGCGGATCTTATAGAGCAGGGCGCGATAGCTGATCTTGAGCGCTTCCGCCGCGCGCCGGCGGTTCCAATGGTTGGCCTGCAATACCTTGAGGATGATCTCGCGCTCCAATTGCCGGACCGCCTGATTGGTGATTTTCTTGAGCGGCACGGGTCCCTGGTCAGGAATATCCAGTTCAAAAACATTTGCCGCCGGCTCGGCGAGATCACTGCTGATGCAGGCTTCTGTGCCCAGAATGACGTAACGCTTGATCAGGTTTTCCAGTTGCCGGATGTTCCCTGGCCAGTGATAGGCCTGCAAGAGCCGCATCAGCGAGGATGAAATTGGCGCCGTCTTGCGGTTGTACAGCATGTTGAAATGGCCGCGGAAATACTCGACCAGCTCTGGCACGTCCGCGCTTCGTTCGCGCAGAGACGGCAGAGTGATATTGACGACGTTCACTCGATAAAAAAGGTCTTCGCGGAAATTACCGGCCGCAATTTCCTGCTTCAGGTCGCGGTTGGTAGCGCAGATGACGCGCGCCTCAGAACGCGTATCTTCCTGCGCGCCGATGCGGCTGAATTTTCCATCCTGCAGCACCTGCAACAGCTTGGACTGCAAGCCCATGCTGAGTTCCCCAATTTCATCGAGAAACAGGGTGCCGCGATCGGCCAGAGCAATCAGGCCGGGTTTGGAATTGTAGGCGCCGGTAAAAGCCCCTTTTTCGTAGCCGAAGAGCTCGCTTTCCAGCAGCGCGTCGGGAATCGCAGGGCAGTTCACCTTCACATACGGGCCCTTGGACAAGGACGATGCGCGGTGAATCAGTTTGGCAATAATTTCCTTGCCGGTGCCGCTGGGTCCCTGAATGAGCACGGGCACATCGGCAGAGGCAATCATGGAAAGGTCCCGTTGAACCTTTTTCATGGCCTCAGAAGTGCCGAAAATCACTGACTCCGGGGGAAGAGTAATATTTTGTTCCACCATTTGTTTCATTCGAGGCTCCGTCTGCCACAAACGAGATTTAGCGTTGGGTGCGCTGTCCTTTAGTGCATGTACGAAGCCAAAGTAGCTGCTTGATAAGGGAGCGCTAAGGCGTGCAGCCAAGCTGGGTTTTGGCAGCTATCTAACAGAAAACAAATGACTATTTTCGATACGGATTGATAAGCAGGTGGGATTGAGGAGCAAAAGCGTACGCAGTAGAGGTAAGCGAAAATAGGAAAATGTTTTCACAGTGGGAACATCGCTTTCCCACGTATCCGGACTATCGAAGCAAAAGTCCAGCGCGGATCAACGCCAGCGGTCTATAACGTTCCACCAGATCACCTTGAGCCACTCCTGGAAGGTTGTTTTGGCCCATTCTCGATGCTGCCACCAACGAGTCCCGAAGATTCGCGGGTCTTGCGCCGCAGCCACAGACCAGTGGTACTGGGGTAAACTGCGCGCAAAGATAGAGCGCGCTCGAGCTGTATGGAAATCACTGGTAACCAATAAAACGGTTTGAGGATGGAGCGGCGCCAGACAGCTGGCAACATAACGTGTCTCCGTCAAGGTGCCGTCCTCTTCAAACGGGCAGACGCCAACCTGAGCTACCAGCTCGCCTGCATCCTGCCGGAGAAAAGTTGCGGCGTATTCGGCGGGGGTGTGGCCGAAATAGTTGGAGTCTGAAGAGGCGTCAAGGAACAAATGCCGGCCATAACCGGCGCGGAGCAGTTCCATGCCGCGGCGGTAGCGCTGGTCTTGACTGTCGCCGGCAAGGACAACGATCACATCCGATTTTTCCGGCTGGTCACGCACCAGCAACCGTCCGGCAAAAAGGGTGAACACCATGAATCCGACAAGGAGAGCAATGAGGACAGGGCGCTTCCGGGAGCGGCGAGCGGGATGGTCATCGGCGTTCAGCAGCGGCGCGGGTTCGGCTTGGCTATGGAGCAACACTCTTGAAATACTATCAAGTCAACCCGAAAGCAACGGGCATAAGCCCAACAAACAGCACATGCGAGATGCGATGGAGGATTCCGCAGTGAGTGCATTCGGGAATAATTGTGCAAATGTTTTCATTGCCGCTTACGGAGAGATGGGCCGGAGTCGGGGCAAAATCCTTCTTTTCATCAACATTTGAAGCACTTTGCGGCGGTCTTGCAGGGTTGGTTCCCATGCCCGATTTGGCCCCCGAAATGCCCGTATCATGGCCTTATGAGCACTTTGGAATACATAGCGATGGCGCCGGATTCCCTGGCGGCCAAACTGGAAAACCATACTGCGCGCATCGGCGTAATCGGGCTCGGATACGTTGGCCTTCCGCTGGTGCTGCTCTTCAGCGAACAAAAGCTTCGCGTCATGGGCTTTGACATCGACACGAAGAAAATCAGCATTCTATCGCAAGGCGGTTCATATATTGTCCGCATTCCGGAAACTGAGATCCAGGGCGCAAAGAACAATGGCTTCTCCGCTACCTCGGATTACTCGCAAATTTCCACCATGGACGCGATCATCATCTGCGTCCCCACCCCGCTTAATGACCATCATGAACCCGATTTGAGCTACATTGCTGCGACGGCGGAATCGATTGCGCCGCACCTGCGCCCCGGACATCTGGTGGTGCTGGAGAGCACGACCTATCCGGGCACTACGGAGGAGCTGCTGATTCCGATATTGGAAAAAAATCCGCTGGGCCTTAAGGCTGCGCGCAATGACGACAGTCCGGCAACAACCTTTTATGTGGCGTTCTCGCCTGAGCGTGAGGACCCCGGGAATGACACAGTGGCCCGGTG
>JBARMK010000385.1:0-11641 GCA_049802395.1 Candidatus Angelobacter sp. | reverse complement strand
CAGTCGATCGGGTGCTTGCCCGGAAAATGGTCCAGTAAGAAATTCTCGTACAAAAAATCTCAGGCCGGACAGTCTGTCCGGCCTGTTTTGTTTCTGTTCTGCGCCTTGCTCAGATCCGCATTGGCATCACGATGTAGCGATAGCGGTAATCGCTGTCTGCAGCCTCGTCAGGGCGCAACTGGCCCGCGGTCTGGGCGTCTTTGAACTCAAACCTCACATCGCCTGTCCCGACGACTTTGAGGAACTCAAGCAGGTATTGCGAGTTGAAGCCAATTACCATCGCATCGCCTGTATAAGCCACTTCAATTGAATCCTCGGATTCGCCTGTTTCGGTATTCGATGAGGAAACCTTCAGCTCGTTCTTCTCCACGCGCATGCGGATGGCGTTGGAGCGCTCATCGGCGAATTGCGCCACGCGCTGGATGGCTGAAGACAGCTCATCGCAATGCACCGTGACGGACTTGTTGTTGTCCCGTGGGAGCACCGCTTCATAGTTGGGGAATTGTCCCGTTAGCTGGCGGGAGGTCAGCAGCCTTCCTCCAATGCGAAAGAAGAGCGTGGACTCGTCTTTTGCGAACTCCACGGTTTGCACATCGCTGGCGTTCAGCAGCGTGCTCAGCTCTGCCATGGCTTTTTTGGGCACCAGGACTTTCAATTCGCCACTCACCGGGAGCTTGGTGCTTCCGTGCTCAACGTGCGCCAGCCGATGCCCGTCCGTCGCCACCATGGTGATCGATTCCGGCTTAAGCACCATCAGCGCGCCGTTCAGCGTGTAGCGTGATTCCTCATTGGAGATGGAAAAAATGGTCTTGGCAATCAACTGCCGCAGCACCTGGGCGGGAAGCTGCAGAGCTGATTCGGCAGGGAACAGGGGCAATGCGGGAAAATTGGCCCGTGCCATGCCAACCATCTTGGTGTTGGACCGGCCGCTGCGGATCTGTACCCAGTGGTTCTCCAGCAGCTTGATGCTGATATCGCCATCGCCCAGCAGCTTTACATAGTCATAAAGCTTGCGCGCCGGAATGGTGCATGAGCCTTCCTTCTTGACCTTGGCTGGGCATGACGTGCGAAGGCTGAGGTCCAGATCGGTAGCTGTAATCGACAACTTCTCGCCGCCGGCCTCAAACAAAAAGTTGGAAAGAATTGGGATCGTGGTCTTGCGTTCCACCACGCCCTGCGTTGCCGTGAGTTCCTTCAACAGATCGTTCTTGCTGACGCTGATTTCCATCGTAGCTCCCGCCTCAGTGCCTGCGGAGGAAGGCATAAATGTGGCCCCCTATTATTCAAACCAACTTAGATAAGTACAAGTGAAATTGCAGAATACCAGCATTGCGTGCCAACCCCACACTGACATGACTGGCTAGTTTACAGGTTCTTGCTCCGCCATGCCGCTCCCCGCTCTAAAACCACAAATCTATGTCTCAACGCGCCTTAGTTGTTGAGCGTTTCCGTCAGCTTGTTCAATAGCCGGTTCAGGTCTTTATCCGCCTGCCTGTTCTCTTCGATCTTGTCGATCGAATGCATGACCGTGGTATGGTGCTTGCCGCCGAATTGCCGCCCAATTTCCGGAAGGGAAGCCTCAGTCATCTGCTTGGCCAGGTACATGGCGATTTGCCGCGGGAAGACGATAGCGCGCGAGTTGCTCTTGGCTTTGATCTCCGTCACCCGCAATCCGAACTGCTCCGCCACAGCCTTCTGAATGGCGTCGATCGTGATCTTGCGTGCCTGGGAGTCGATAAAATTCTTCAACACCTGCTGCGCCGTCGTCAGGTTGACTTCAGCCCCGGTCAGCGAGCAGTACGCAATCAGCCGTATCAGGGCGCCTTCCAATTCGCGTACGTTGGTGCGCACGTTGGACGCAATGTACAAGGCCAGATCGGTGGTAAGCGTAACCCGCTCGGATTCGGCTTTTTTCTGCAGGATGGCGACTTTGGTCTCCAGATCGGGCGGCTGAATATCGGCAATCAGCCCCCACTCAAAACGTGAACGCAACCGGTCTTCGATTTCCGGAAGCTCTTTCGGCGGACGGTCGCTGGCGATCACGATCTGCTTCATCGATTCGTGCAGCGCGTTGAAAGTGTGGAAGAACTCTTCCTGCGTCCGTTCTTTCTGCGCCAAAAACTGGATGTCATCGATCAGCAGGACGTCCACGTTGCGGAACTTATCGCGGAAACTGATCATCTTGTCATAGCGCAGCGAATTGATCATCTCATTGGTGAACTTTTCGCTGGAGATGTAGCAGATTGAGGCCTGTGGCTGCCGCCGCTTTACTTCATGTCCAATGGCCTGCATCAGGTGGGTCTTGCCCATCCCGACTCCGCCGTAGAGGAACAAGGGGTTATACGCTTTCGACGGCCGCTCTGCCACAGCTTGTGATGCTGCATGGGCAAACTGATTGCCCGCCCCGATAACAAATGCCCCGAAAGTGTATTTCGGGCTCAAGTGCGCGGCTGAATCCCAATCAAATCTTTGCTGCCGCGCCGTCGACGTTGTCGAACCGCTGGCTGAGACCGGAGCAAAGCCTCCGTCCGCCCGGACTGCCGGCACCGTAGGATCTTCTTCCGGTGTGATGAACTTTACGTCTTGATACTCCGGGGCGAGCGTGTCCATGGCCTCCTGGATCAGGTCGCCAAATTTATCGCCGATGTCGCGAAACTCGACGTTGGGCACGCGGACGAAAATAATATTTCCATTCGTGTGGCTGAACCGGGTTGGCTTGAGCCACGTGTCATAAGAATGTCGCGTTATCTTTTTTTCCAGCGCCCCTAGGATGCGGAGCCACGGATTTGCGGTTGTGGTTACGGTCGCAGCGGGTAATGACATTCTGGAGATGTTTCCTATTGCGAGCCGGCCAGGGGCCCGTACTTTAAGCTCGAAGATTTTGTGTCTTGCTCTGCCATTGGGCGCTGCAGAAACAGTGAACACTTAGTAGTGCAACAAAAAAATAATGGACTGGTCGGCATACTAGCACGAACTTCATCCGGTTGAAATGCACCTGTGCAAAAAAAATTTTGAATGCATTTTTCCGCAAGCCCCGCTGCCATGCTTTCGTCAAGTAGTTAATTTGTTAATGCCGCGCGCATGGTGCAACGCGCGGTTATCGTGCTTGCCCTGCATGCGCGTGGGCCGATTGTGAGTGGTGTCACTTGAGAGATGTTCTCTACAAAACTGACGACAACGGTCTTTACGCCACTCTGATTGAAGACAAACACGAAGAAACGAAATCAAGGATCTCATTTGCATGATCGCCGGTTTGCCAGATACGCGATCAGCATTTATTCGGGCCATGCTCCGATACCGGTCCGGGAATGTGGTTCAGTGGGTATTCTGGCAAGGGCATTTGTTAGCGCAAAGTGGCGCGAATTCTCTGGATTCTTTATACTTATCGTTTGCCCAGCGTAAACAATCCTGAGTAGGAGTTCCACAATTCAATGCCTAAGCGCACTTTTCAGCCCAACCGGCGCCACCGTTCCAAGACCCACGGTTTTCGCACACGTATGAAAACAAAAAGCGGACAGGCCGTACTTTCCCGCCGCCGCGCCAAAGGAAGGAAGCGCGTTTCGGTGAAGCCCGGTTTCCGGGAATAGTTCTTCCATCCAATGCCCACTCTTTCTGTAAGGCCAGCCGTGAATGAAACTCCAGAAAACGCTTCCCGGAAGTTTCCCAGGAGTTCACGACTGTTGAAACACGCTGACTTCCAGGCGGTTTACCGGCAAGGAAGGAAACATTTTTCTGGAAACGTGATCGCGTTCTATCGCGATAGCGGGCGTTCCAGCGGCCCAAGGGTCGGATTCACGGTGGGCAAGGTACTGGGGGGAGCCGTGGAGCGTAATCGCATCCGTAGGCGGATGCGTTCGGCCGTACGTAGGCACCTGTCGGATTTGCTCAAGCCGCTGGATCTGGTCCTGCATCCACGCAAGAGTGTGCTGACGCTGAAATTCGCTCAGTTGGATGCTGAAATCGCGGCAGTTTTTGCCGCTGTGCAGCGAGGCAAGCAAAAGACACGATGACTCGGGTCGCCACATGGTTATTGCAGCTATACAAGGGGTTGGTTTCACCCTTATTACCCGTTTCATGCCGGTATGTTCCCAGTTGTTCGGAATACGCGGCGGAAGCTGTGGCTAGGCATGGCCTGCTTCATGGAACCGCATTAGGCCTGTGGCGTTTACTCCGATGCCATCCCTTTGCGCGTGGGGGATACGATCCAGTGCCAAAAAGCAAAGCCGAGAGGTCAGTGGGCCGCCGCGCGGCGTGATGCATTGAAGAAGTCGAAATGGAAAAGAAAAGCAGGTCCTTCGCTCCGCTCAGGATTTCGGCAGCAGGCTCAGTCGCCTGCTGGCGCCTCAAGTTTGGACCGAAGCGGTTTGGAGCGAAGCGAGAGTCATTGAAGGGGTGAAGCCGCGAGGCCCGAGGCCGCCGAGCGGCATGATGCAGGGCAGAGTGCATTTTGCAGGGAAGAAAAATGGCTAAGCGGTTTGGAGCGAAGCGACAGTAAGAAATTGAGATTCATCATTGACTGAATATAGAAATCCGCAAAACGAACCTGGCGCAGACAAGCGAATGCTACTCGCTTTGCTGCTGGTTTTTCTGGTGATAGGCGGCATGCAATACTTCATGCCCAAGCCCCAGCCTGCGCCCCAAGACAAAAGCCAGCAGCAACAACTACAGCAGCCTCCTGCAACCGTGCCGGTCACGGGAGCTTCGTCTACTCCCACTCCATCCAGAATCCCGGCCGTCGCCATGAAAGTGCCTGTGAAGGCCGCGCCGGCAGAGACCGAATCCGTCTTGGAGAACGATCGCTACCGCATTACTTTCACCAACCGTGGCGCGGCGGTGAAGTCGTGGGTCCTCAAAAACTACAAGGACAATGCCGGCAGACCTTTCGACCTGGTCAATCAGACAGTGGCTCCGCAACTCGGATATCCGCTCTCTTTGTTTCTTTATGACAAGGACCTGGAAAGCAAGATCAACCAGGCTCTATTCGTTGGCACTCAGGGAGCCAACTCTGGCAGTGGTCCGCTTACGTTTGAATACTCTGATGGCGACGTAACGGTCCGCAAGATTTTTCGCCCGGATAAAAGCTATATTCTTGGCGTTGAGACTGAGGTCACGCGCAACGGGCAAAGAGTGCAGGCCTTTCCCCAGTGGCCCAGCGGACTAGGCGATCAGCTTGCACCGGCTTCCTTCCTTTCCAGCAAGATTGATTGGCTGCAGGATGGCGAGGTCGAGCGCAAAGCCGCAGCATCTGGCGGTTTTCTGAGCAGCAAGAAATGGATCACCGGCGGCCAGACTCTGCCCGGACCATACAATTGGGCCGCCGCTGCCGATCAATACTTTGCTGTCGCCTTCATGCCGGAAAACCCCAAAGATTCCACCCTGGTTACGCTCAACAATCCGGCTGAGGTCCCCAAGAATCCAGCTAAGCCGGATGAAGCCAAGGACAAGGCCAATGTTATTGGCATGGCCATGGGCAATGCGAGCGGCCTGACCCGTCAGCGCATTTTTGCCGGTCCCAGAGCCGTGGACGTGCTGGAGAGCATACAGTCTCAGCCCGGCGGACCTGACCTTCGCGGGATCTACGATTTTGGCATGTTCAGTTTCATTGCCCGCCCGCTATTCCTCTGGCTCAAGTGGACCTATGAACATTGGATTCCCAATTGGGGATGGGCCATTGGCTTTCTTACGCTGGTGATCACCATGGCGCTTCTGCCATTGCGTGTCTCCAGCATGAAATCGTCCCTGCGAATGCAGCGCGTGCAGCCCCAGGTCAAAGCCATCACTGAAAAATATAAACGGTACGGCATCACTGACCCGCGGCGCGCGGAGATGCAAAAAGAAATGTCGGCGCTCTACAAAAAAGAAGGCGTGAATCCGATCGGGGGCTGCTTCCCCTTGCTGCTGCAGATGCCTTTCCTGTTCGCCTTCTACTCCATGCTGGGCAATGCCATTGAGCTGCGCCACGCCAGCTGGTTATGGATACACGATCTATCGGCCGCTGATCCATTGCATATCTTGCCCATCTTCATCATGGTTTCCATGTTCGTGCAGCAGAAGAGCTCGCCCCAGGCGGGTATGGACCCTGCGCAACAGAAAATTCTCACCTTCATGGGGCCGATCATGATCGGCGGTTTCAGCTGGGGGATGGCCGCGGGGGTTTCCATTTATTGGGCGTTGAGCAACCTGCTCGGCTACGCACAGCAAATGGTGATTAACCGCTCTGAGCTGGGCCAGCAGGTAAAGAAAACCATGAATCGCCGGGCCACACGCAAGCGTTGACGCTTGAAAGCTGTAAAATCGGGGAGTTCAAACTACTCAAAATGCTTCAGGACAAAGTTGCCACAGCCCGTAAGATCGATTCGTTTCTGAAGAACATCATTGCTTCAGGCGCGTTCAAGCTGAAATACAGGATTACCGTGAACCCTCCTGTTGCCTTGGGGCAGGAGTTTGGGGCGCCAGAAATTCTGGTGGAACTTGCCGGCCCGGACAGCCAACTGCTTCTGGAGCGTGGCGCAGAAGTTCTGCGCGCGATCGAACTTCTGACCCATGAAAGCCTCCATCTTCACGCTGAAGATCACGATAAGGTCAGCTTTGATTGCAAAGGTTATCGCGCCGCCCGCCAGCAGGAACTCAAACTTGCCGCCGACGTTGCCGCGGAGCGCGTGCTGAAGACCGGAATGCCGTATTCATTCGCTCCCATGTCTTCCCGTGAGCGCCGGCTGATTCACCTGGCTTTCCGCGATCACGGTTCTCTCACGACGCAGAGTGAAGGGGAGGGTGGCCGCCGTTACGTTGTGCTGTATCCCCGGGATTACAAGCCGGCACGGCCCGCTCGCCGCTAGCAATCTTCATTCAGATAAACCACATTCAGCTATGATGTGCTGGAAAGCAGCCCTGCCCACTCGTAGGGCGACTGTGCTCCCAAAGGTAATCTATGTCCACAACCGTGACCATGATCGGAGAAGTTCCCATCTTCGGGCTGCTCGATGACGAGGAACGTGAAGCGCTGGCCCAGATGATGGATAACCGCGACTTCAAAGCAGGTGAAACCATCTTTCACTACGGCGATCCCGGGGGCGAAATTTTCATCCTCCTCACCGGCCGCATCGAGCTTTTTGTGGAGAACACTGACGGGCAGAAGCTTGTCCTTGCGGAAAACGAAGCGGGCGACGTTATCGGCGAGCTTTCTTTCCTGGATGGCGGTCCCCGGACGGCCACTGCCGTAACGCGGGAAGACACGCGGATGTTGGTGCTGGATCGCATGCGCCTGCTGGACTTCATCGATAAACATCCCCACGCGGCTATGGACCTGCTTACTGTCGTCGGGCGCCGCTTGCGCGCCACCGACGAACTTCTCCGCACCCAGGTCTCACGGAATCCCAACGTGGAAGAAGAAGAAAGGCTCACCTTCGGCCAGCGTATTGCTGACAAGGTCGCGAGCTTCGGCGGCTCCTGGACGTTCATCATCATCTTTGGCGTGGTCCTGGCTGTGTGGGTAATTTTCAATTCTACGGCGCTGCTCGCCAAACACTTTGACCCCTATCCTTATATTCTGCTGAATTTGTTTTTGTCGATGATCGCTTCCATCCAGGCGCCCGTGATCATGATGTCGCAAAATCGCCTGGCCTCCAAGGACCGCCTGAAATCCGACCTGGATTATGAAGTGAACCTGAAAGCCGAGTTGGAAGTTGCGCATCTCCACCGCAAAGTCGATCACATTTACGAACGGATTGAAGACCACTTCGCCAAGCTGGAGCGCAACAATCACACTCCTTAAGGCGACGGCGACAGTATGAATCTTGACGACACCATCGTCGCCATTGCCACGCCGCCAGGACGCGGCGGCATCGGGGTGGTACGGCTTGCCGGTCCGGAAGCTCGCCCGCTTGCCTGCTCCTTTCTGCGCTTGAAGCAGGAACTCGCTGCCGGCCGGGCGGTCTTTGGCGAGTTGATCGATCCCGCTACCGGCGAGCGCATTGACGAAGCCGTGATCACATTCTTCGCCAAGCCTCATTCCTATACCGCCGACGATGTGGTTGAAATCTCCGCGCACGGCTCTCCGGTAGTGTTGCGGCACATCGTGGAGCTTGCCACAGCACGCCGCGCGCGCCTGGCCGAGCCGGGTGAGTTCACCATGCGCGCCTTCCTCCACGGCCGCATCGATCTTACGCAGGCGGAGGCAGTGCGCGACCTCATCGAGTCGCAGACCCTGTTTCAGGCTAAGGTTGCCGCCCAACAGCTAGAAGGCTCACTCTCCCGGCGGCTGCAACCCATTAAGCGAAAGCTGGTGGAACTGGTTGCCGTCCTGGAAGCCGGCATCGACTTCGCCGAAGATGACGTTGCCGTACTCCCTGCCACGGAAATTCTTTCGCGAATGGCTGAGGTGCAGGGCCCGCTCGAACAACTGCAGGCTTCTTTTGCCTATGGCAAAATCGTGCATGAAGGCCTGACGCTGGCGATTGTCGGCCGCCCGAACGTTGGCAAGTCAAGCCTGTTCAACTGCTTGGTTGAGCGCGAGCGCGCCATTGTAACGGCAACGCCGGGCACCACGCGCGATCTGGTCACGGAGACCGTCGCTCTCGGCGGCATCCCCATCAAGCTGGTCGATACCGCCGGTATTCGCCATTCCACTGATGAAGCCGAGAGTATCGGCATTCGAAAATCGTATGAAGCTCTGAGCGAGGCCGATCTGGTTCTGGTAGTGCTTGATAGCACGCAGGAGATTTCATCGGAAGATCATGAGTTGCTGGCGGCCTGTTCCACTCGCCGCGCCATCGCCGTCGCCAATAAGGCTGACCTCGCGCCTGCCGCCCGCTTGCCGGTCGCCGGCATCAATACGTTCAAGACTTCTGCGGTCACCGGCGAAGGGATTGAAAGTTTGCGGCAGGCCATCCTCGATGAAGTTCACGGCAACTCCATCGGCGGCGAGCAGGAGACCGGCTTTCTTACCAACATCCGTCACCAGCGATTGGTGGAGGAGGCCCTCAGCAGCCTTGAGGCGGCCAGCCACGCGGTGCAGCGCAGTATCCCGCATGAGATGGTCATGCTCGATCTCTATGGTGCGCTGCGCCCGCTGGACGCCATCACCGGGGAAACCACCACTGACGACATTTTGAATCTGATCTTCAGCAGCTTTTGTATCGGAAAATAAATATCAGTGCGCAAGGATAGCAAAGCCATCCACGTTATTTCGGCAGGACCGCGACGCTCAAAAGCCACCCGATCTCATCAGGATTATCCCGTCCTTTTACAAACGCAAGTGCGGGCTGTTTGGCAAAGGTGTTGGCCAGGCGCAGCTCTTTTACCTCAAAGAAACGGGTTCCGTCACGGCCGATGCGCTCGTCATAGGTAATCCCGGTCAGGTAGTAAGGATGGCCGCGCCATAGGAACAATGTTAACTGCTGCAGTTTCAGGCCAGCGATCACTGCATCGACGTCCACAGGCGGGCCGGGCACAAAGCGGACTTCCAACCGCACGTGGCGGCCATCATCTAAGACAAATTCCTTGTTCATCACCTGCGTCAGGGCTTCAATGGTGGGAAGAGTGTCGACGCAGAGCTCTCCTCCATTGAGCCGCATAACCCAGAAGCTCTGGTCCAGAGCCACATTCTGCCTCTGCAACAGCGTTTCCACTCCGGCAGCCAAGGCCCAGTTCTCGCAGTTCTGTCTGGCGGTGACCATCTTCGTTCCCGCAGTGATATCGGCGGACTGGTCCGGCTTGAGGTAATACGACTGTTGTTGCTTTTTATCAAGAGCGCCAAGAGAGAGTACCAGTAGAAAAAAGATCGCGGATTGCGGGAGACGTCGCATGCTCAAGCAAGTGTAACGCTGGCGCCTTCTGGCCTGGAGCCAAGGTTGGTGGGAGTTCTTACTTTGCCAACGCGGCCATAGCCTTGCGAAAAAGTCCATCAAAGCTTTCGCCGGACACATTGCCCAACTTTGCCAGGGCACGCTCGGCCACCGGACGCTGATAGCCCAGGTTTACCAGCGCGGAAATAACATCCTCCTCCACTGGCGAGGCCGTTGCCACTGCTTCCGCCGAAACGGTGAAAGCGTCTAGCTTGTCGCGCAGCTCCAGCACCATGCGCTCAGCGGTCTTTTTGCCGATGCCGGGAATCCGCGTGAGCGCAGCCACATTGTTTCCTTTGATGGCAGCAATCATGCTGTCTGCAGGCATGCCGCTCAGAATGGTGATCGCCAGCTTGGGCCCGATCCCGCTCACGCTTAGCAGTCGTTCAAAAAGCTGCTTCTCCTGGGCGCGCAAAAAGCCGAACAGCGCCAGCGCATCTTCGCGCACGTGAGTATGAATAAAAAAAGCCACTTCGGCATTCAAGCCGGGCAGCTCAGAAAAGGTGGGAACGCTGATCACCACATCATAGCCTACGCCCGCGGCCTCAACGATAGCCTGGTTCGGGTGCTTCGATATCAACTTGCCCCGCAGGTGTGCAATCATTTACTTGTCGCTGCGCTCCAAACCGTTAAGCGTTGTCGCTTGATCGGATTGATCTATGCCCGTAACAGCGCAGTGAGCGCGCACGCCGGCCAGATCGCACGCAATATTCAAATCTCAACTCCTGCGCTTATAAAAAATATTGAACTGGAATCCCGGATTGGGTGGAAAAAGTTCTGCGATCTTCTTCAGTCGCGCTGCCAGCGCCGAGGGCGCCAACAGCGCGTAATCTCTCTCCCGCAGCTCGTAATAGTCCACATCCAGGCAAAGCGCGAGCATGTAGATGGCAATGGCATCAGAAAACGCGGCACCTAGGTACTCCGTTTTGGATTTCTCGTCCACATGGCCCATTCCCGGGGATTGCGCTTGTTTACGAAATTCATGCGCATCAAGGCTGGTTTCACCGCGCACGTTGCTGCTTGCCTGAGCCCAGGCCAACTCCGCGAATTCGGGCGAGATACCGGCCTTCTCCACAAAAGCGTGGCCTACGTTGATATAAAACTCAAAGGCGATAGCAAAACGCTCTTCCAGTAGACGGGTAGAGATAAAGACGCACTGAGAGTTTCCTGAATCGATGTTGCGATGGCAGAGCGCGCCTTCAGGTGGCTGGCCTTCGAAGCGCTCCGCGACCATCGTTTTGTCGCCGTCGCCGATGGTGATGGGGACAAAGTAGAAGGCCTTGCGGTCCAGCGCCGCGGCGATGGATCTGGGCACCGCACCAATGATCCGCTCCAGATCGTCCCTGGGCAGCATGATCTCGCCGGATGTTGTATAGCAAATACCGTTCGGCGCCTGATTTACTCGGGCGTCGCGGATAATATCCTGGGCGCTGCGCAGTTGCGCATTGACTGCCTGGCTCACGGTATTATTTTAACGTACCCTTCATTTTCGGCACTATTATGCGTTTTATCAGGAAAATCTTTTTCAGCGCCGGCGTTGGCCTGGTAACCGGTGTGATCACCTTCTTTCTTTCCGTGGCTTTTCTGTGCATCTTTCTGTTGATACTCCGGTTCGCGACACATACCCTGCCGGACATGACGCTGGCCTATAGAGCGGCTGCGCCGGTCGCGATCCTGGGAGCGGTTTGCGGGTTTACCATTACGCTGGTTCGAACATTGCGTTCTCGGGCCGTCTAGCAAGCTGCGATCCGCTAAACAAATCTTCACAAGCTGTAGTTTGACCACGTCCCACAAGG
>JBARMK010000384.1:0-21649 GCA_049802395.1 Candidatus Angelobacter sp. | reverse complement strand
CAAATATGCCGATAGCAAACACCACCTAAAATATAAGTATTAAACCCGCGGCAAGAAGCACGAATCGCGGCTCAATATGCTTCGCTTCTTCACTGCCGGAGAATCGCACGGAGAGACCCTCGTGGGCTTTCTCTCCGGTCTTCCCGCGGGCCTTGAAGTCGATGAGGCGTTCCTTGATCGCGAGCTCTGGCGCCGCCAGCAAGGTTTTGGCCGCGGCGGGCGCATGAAGATCGAGACCGACAAGGCCCATATCGTCTCCGGCATGCGGCACGGAAAAACCATCGGCTCGCCGATTGCGCTTTTGCTGGAGAATAAAGATTGGAAGAATTGGCAGGAATCGCTGCCTGTGGAAGTTGGCGATCAGGAAAAGCACAAGCGCGTAGCCTCGCCGCGCCCCGGACACGCCGATCTGGCCGGCGCGCTCAAATACAACTTCCCTGAAGCTCGATATGTGCTGGAGCGGGCTTCGGCGCGCGAATCTGCCGCTCGCGTTGCCTTGGGCGCGCTGGCTAAGCTGTTTCTGCGCGAGCTCGGCATTGAAGTTCTCAGCCATGTGATCGCCGTCGGTAAAGCTACGCTGGGCAATGCCGAAGTCCCCTGGGCGAAGCTGCAGCAGCTCCATGCTAGGCAGGAAATATTGCTGAACTGTGCCGATCCCGAAGTCGAGCAGCGCATGAAGGCCGAAGTGGACCAAGCCCTGCGCACTGGCGATTCCGTGGGTGGGGTCTTTGAAGTGATGGCGCACAATGTCCCCCCGGGTCTGGGCACATACGCGCAATGGGATGAGCGACTGGACGGCCTACTGTCTCAGGCGGTGATGTCGCTTCAGGCCGTCAAGGCAGTCGAGATCGGAAGCGGCGTCGAATCGGCGCTGTCATTCGGCTCCGCTGTGCACGATGAGATCGGCTACAAAAAAAGCGGCGAAGCGCCCTTCACCGGCTTTACTCGCGCATCCAACCACGCGGGCGGAATCGAAGGCGGCATCTCGAACGGGCAGGACATTCTGGTGCGCGGCTATCTGAAGCCGATTTCCACGCTGCGGCGACCGTTAGGCTCTGTGGATTTCGAGTCGCGTGAACCGGTCAAGGCCGCGTATGAGCGCTCCGATGTTTGCGTGGTGCCGGCCGCGGGCGTAGCCGCGGAAGCAATGGTCGCGCTCAGCCTGGCCAGATGCGCGCTGGAAAAGTTTGGCGGCGATTCCATGGACGAAACGCGCCGGAATTTTGCCGGCTACAAACAACAATTGCGGGAGTTCTAGCAGAGGCGAATGATTTATCCAATCGTGTTGTATGGCGACCCGGTGCTGGAGAAAATTGCCGAGCCGGTCACAGATTTCAATGAAGAATTGAAAAAGCTGGTGGCTGACATGTTTGAATCAATGTACGCGGCCCATGGGGTTGGCTTGGCCGCGCCGCAGATCGGCATCAGCAAGCGGCTTACGGTGATCGACGTCACTTTTAAGGAAAATCCTCACGAAAAACTGGTGCTGGTGAATCCCGAAATTATTCGCCGGGAAGGCAAACAGTCCGGACAGGAAGGCTGCCTGAGCCTGCCTGACTTCCGTGAAAACGTGACTCGCGCCAATATCGTCACGGTCCGCGCTCAAGACGTGGAAGGCAACTGGTTTGAGAAGACCGGCGACGACCTGCTGGCGCGTGCCTTCCTGCATGAGACTGACCACCTGAACGGCCGGCTCTTTATCAGCCATGTGAGCGGGCTGAAGCGCGACATCATCAAGCGCAAAATCAAAAAGCTGGTGCGCGCCGGCGACTGGGTATGAAGCTGGTTTTTTGCGGCACGCCGCAGTTTGCCGTGCCCTCACTGCAGCGACTGGCCGTCTCCGGCTTTGAAATTCTACTGATCGTCACCCAGCCCGACCGTCCTCAGGGCCGCGGCATGGTTTTGACAGCTTCCCCCGTCAAACAATCCGCGCTCAAGCTGGGACTGCCAGTGGTCCAGCCGGAAAAGCTCAAAACAAACGAAGAGTTTCAAGCGCGATTAACCGTGCTGCAGCCGGATGCCATCATCGTCGTGGGGTACGGACGCATCATTCCACCATGGATGCTCATGCTTCCTCGCTTCGGTAATATCAATGTGCATGGCTCGTTGCTGCCGAAGTATCGCGGGGCAGCGCCCATCCAGTGGGCCATCGCCAACGGGGAAACCGTGTCTGGCGTGACCACCATGCTGCTGAATGAAGGTCTGGATACCGGCGATGTCCTGCAACAAAAGGAAATGGCGATCCGTCCTGACGATACGGCGGTCACCTACGCGCCGCGGCTGGCCGAGATGGGCGCAGACCTGCTGGTGGAGACGTTGCGCGAACTTGCGGGCGAAACACTTGTTCCTCAGCGCCAGGACAATGCGCGAGCCACGCTCGCACCGATCCTCAAAAAAGAAGACGGGCTGGTCGACTTCACCCGCGCCGCCGGAGAGATTAACAATCGCCTGCGCGGCTTTCAGCCGTGGCCCGGGGCCTACACGCAGTTTCGCAACAAAAGCCTGAAGTTCATCAGCGCGCGGCTGGAAGGTTCTTTGTCAAACCTCGCTCCCGGCGAATTGCGCATCGGCGATGAGAAGCTCTTTGTCGGCTGCGGCGCGCGCACCGTACTGGAATTGCTGCAACTCCAGCCAGAAGGAAAAAAGATCATGGACGTCCGCGCGTTCATCAACGGCTATCGACCTGCGGCCGGCGAACGGCTGGGCTGAGATGGCAGTCTCTCCTGCTCGGCTGGCTGCATTCGCCATCCTGCTGCGTGTGGAACGCGAATCGGCATACGCGGTTGAGCTGCTACACTCATCGTTGCTCGAAGAACTTTCTCCGGTTGATCGCAACCTTTCCACCGAAATTGTTATGGGCGTGCTGCGCTGGCGCTCGGTTCTTGACGCTACCATTGCCTACTTCAGCTTTTCACCATTGCGCAAGTTGGATCTGGAAGTCCTGACCGCGCTCCGTATGGGCGTGTATCAAAAGCAGTTTCTCAGCAGGGTTCCCACCCATGCAGCCGTGAATGAAACGGTGGAGCTGGTCAAACAGGCTAAAAAAATGTCCGCTGCTGGCCTGGTCAATGCCGTGATGCGCAAGATCAAACGCGGCTCTGATCCAGTTTTCGCGGCACTTACCGGTGTCGAGCAAATTGCCGCCACTCTGGCCCATCCGCAGTGGCTGGCGGAGCGATGGGCAGAAAACTTAGGTGAAGACCACGCCCGTCTGATTTGCGAATATGATCAGCGCGTTCCACTCACGTCCCTCCGCCTCAGAGATGCAGTAGATGAAGCCGGATTGCTCCGCGAGGGGGTTCAGCTTGCTCCTAGCGCGCTGATGAAAAGCGCGCGGGTTGTGGTCAGCGGTGATATCAGAACGTCGGAGCTTTTCCGCAGCGGCAGAGTCGCCATCCAGGATGAAGGCTCTCAACTCGTCGCCGCGCTGGTCGGCGATGGGAAACGCATTTTGGATAGCTGCGCCGCTCCCGGCGGCAAGACTGGCGCGCTGGCCACACGCCTCCCTGAAGCGGAAATCTTTGCCGCCGAACTTTATCCTCATCGTGCACGGCTCCTGCGCAAGCTGGCGCCACAGGAAAACGTTCATGTAGTGACGGCCGATGCTCTTGCCCTGCCCTTTGCAGGAGATTTTGATCGTGTGCTTGCTGATGTCCCCTGCTCCGGCACGGGCACTCTGGCGCGAAATCCGGAAATCAAATGGCGGATCAAGCCCGACGATCTACGTGACCTTCAGGCCCGCCAGGTGGCAATCCTCGGCGCCGCGATGCAGCACGTCGCTGCTGGGGGTCGTCTGGTTTATGCAACCTGCTCTCTGGAACCTGAAGAAAACGAGCATGTGGTCGCAGCCTGTCTTCGAACTAATCCTGAATTCACCATCGTTCCGATGAAAAACCAGTTAGCACGCCTGCAGCTTGCGGAAGAGCTGGTCTGGAAAGACATCGATCAACTTCTAAGCGGAGATTTTCTGCGAACGATTCCTGGCGTTCATCCGTGTGATGGCTTCTTCGCGGCTATCTTACAAAAACAGTAGCCACAGGAACCCGAAGGTAAAACCATGAGCATTGCAACCAAATTGCAAGATGTAAGCTCAAGCCTTGATTGCTTTCCTTAGCGAGTGTTTCTTCGTGTCCTTTGTAGTTAAACGTTTATTTCCTCACATCAAAGCTTATCGTTGTTCCTGCCGCTATCCGTTGTCCGGCCTGCGGATATTGGCGGATGATCGTTGCGGAAGCACCTACGGGAGAGCTTCCCTCGTTGCCGGCAACACGCTGGACTTTGCCCAGCACAAAGCCGGCTTTGATCAGAGCGACGCCAGCTTCGTCCAGAGGTTTGCCCACAAAGCTAGGGGTCGCGTAGTGCTCAGCATTGTCGGAAGCGGAAAATATCAGGTTAACCTTGGGCGACGCAACATCGACCGCATCTGGCGGCGGGTCCTGAGCAACCACGGTTTCAGGTGGCGCGCCCGGCAGATGAATCGTGCCGATTGTCCCCATCTCCAGGCCGCGACGGCTGATGTTGATTCCAGCGGCGTGCTGGCTCTGTCCAATCAGATTAGGCACCGCGGCGCGCTGCGCTCCCAGGCTCTCTGCCACGCGAATCTTCCAGCCGCGACGAACTGTCACATCCGGCGCTGGCGACTGGGAGACAATCCGTCCCTGCGGCACAGAGGAGCTGTAAAACCGGCTTTCCACGGATAGGACAAGGCCGTCAGAATTTGCGGTGCGTTCGGCCTCGGACGGCGTGAGCCCGGTCAGCCGGGGCACGCGCACCTCGCGCCCTTGAATAGCAAAGCGCATGGCCAGGAGAGCTGACGAGAGAAATACCAGGATCAGCACCAGGGTGAAAAAGAAATATTTGACAAGCTTGCGCAGCAACTAGTGTGCCTCCGCGTCAGCCGGATGGCGAGGCGGCGTGATGGCGGCGCGCTTAATGCCCGGCATCTTCTTCCCTGCGATTTGAACGGGTAGGAAGGCCTCATTTTTGCTGGCTGGATCTGAGATCACGGCGCGCATGAACTCAATCCAGATGGGCAGCGCTGCGTGGCCGCCGGTTTCATTGTCGCCCAGATTTTCTTTTTCGTCGAACCCCATCCATACGCCGCAGGTCACGCTGGGCGTAAAGCCGATGAACCATGCATCGGTGTAGTCATTGGTGGTGCCGGTTTTTCCGGCGACAGGATGTTTCAGCGCGCGCGCCGCGCCGCCTGTGCCGTGCTTCACCACTTCTTCCAGCAATGACACCATGGTACGGGCCGTGCGCTGGCTGATCACGTCTTTGGCGTCGGGAAAATCCTGTTCCAGTACGTTGCCTTCATAGTCAGTCACTTTGCGGATGTAGCGTGGCTCAATCCGGATTCCGTCGTTGGGGAAGACGGTGAAGGCAGCGGTTTGTTCGAAGAGCGTCAGATCGGCGGCGCCAAGGGCCGTGGGCAGAAATTGGGGGATGGGCGAGGTTATGCCGAAGCGTCGCGCATAATCGGCAATGGCCGGCATGCCGACTTTCTGGGCCAGTTTAACCGCCGGAATGTTTCGCGACTCCGCAATGGCATGGCGCAAAGTGATGTCGCCCTCAAACCGGCGATCAAAGTTTCGCGGCGAATATGCCGTACCGGCGCTGTTGAAGGTGGTGGGCGCATCCAGGATGAGATCATCCGGTTCCGCGCCTTGATCGATAGCGGCGGTATAAACAAACGGCTTGAAGGAAGATCCCGCCTGCCGCTGCGCCTGCGTTGCACGATTAAACTTGGAGGCATCGTAGTCGCGGCCGCCGACCATCGCCTTGATATCGCCTGTAGCGTTATCTATGGCCAGCAGCGCGCCTTGCGCGCCGGAATCCTGCTCCAGTGATACTTTGGCGGAGCCATCAGGGTTCAGCGCAAGAATCTTGACATAAACAATATCGCCCGGCGCCAACATGTTTTTCGGCAGCTTGTGGCCGGTCCATGCCAACTCAGCCGGTCCTAAGGAAGCGCTGTAGCGTCCTAGCTTGATTTTGCAAAATTGCAGGCCGATATCCACCACCACGGCATGGACGTAATTGCCTGCTGAAAAAGGCTGCTGCCAGTCGGGGTGCTGATATTTGCTGATGGATTCGCCATTCTGGGTCACATTCTTCAACCGCCCTTTCCATCCATGCCGTCGTTCATAAGCAGCCAAGCCGTCGAGCACGGCCTGCGTCGCGGTCTTCTGCAAGTCCATATCTAACGACGTGTAAACGCGGAGCCCACCTTCGTGGACCTGGTCGGCGCCGTATTTCTTCTCCAGATACCTGCGCACCTCCTCCACAAAGTAAGGAGCGGGCGAAGTGTCCGGCTGGATATTGAGGCGGAGAGGCGTGGTCTTTGCCCGCCCCGCTTCTTCCGCAGTGATCTTGCCATCTTCCAGCAAGTTGTTAATCACCAGATTGCGGCGTTTCAGAGCGCGGTCAGGATAGTTGATGGGAGAATAAGAGACTGGCGCTTTGGGCAATCCAGCCAGCAAG
This sequence comes from Candidatus Angelobacter sp., assembly GCA_049802395.1. Taxonomy (GTDB): domain Bacteria; phylum Acidobacteriota; class Terriglobia; order Terriglobales; family Acidobacteriaceae; genus Angelobacter. Next base: position 15,166 of record JBARMK010000384.1, on the reverse strand, counting down.
GCCGCTTCTTCCAGCTTGAGGTCTTTGGCGTGCTTGTTGAAGTAGTATTCCGCGCCGGCCTCAAAGCCGTAGACGCCGTGTCCCAGAAAGATCTGGTTGCAGTACATGGCAAAGATCTGCTGCTTGGTGAAATGCCGTTCGATCTGCAAGGCCAGAATGGCTTCCTGCATTTTGCGGCTGAAATGGCGCTCCGGCGAAAGGAAGAGGTTGCGGGAGAGTTGCATGGTAAGGGTGGAAGCGCCCTGCGCCCGCGAACCTGAGGTGACGTCACGGTATGTGGCGCCCATGACGCGCCAGAAATTGATTCCCCAGTGCTTTTCAAAAGTCTTGTCTTCCGTGGAAAGGATGGCGTCGCGCAGAACTTTGGGGAAATCGTCGTAGGAAGCTAGCACGCGCCGCTGCAGGGCAAAAGAGCCGATCTGCCGGCCCTGGTCGTCATAAAGTTGGGTTATCGTGCTTGGACGATATTTCTCCAGATCGCTGATCTGCGGCAGGTCAGTGGAGTACACCATCAGCAGTCCGGCCATGGTTCCTAAAAAGGCTGAGATCAAGACCAGCACGGCAAATACAAACCGGCGCACACGGGGTTTGCCGGCCTCTTTGACTGCTGGGAGCTCGGATGGCGGCTTCATGGCAGGAGTGTTTGGAGCAAGGCCAGCATAGCATGGATACAGGTTCTCGGCCCATTACAAGAGGGCACCCGGAATTTGCGAATGGTCCCGGGTGAACAACACTAAAAAGCGCGCCCGCAGGCGCGCCTTTTTAGGGGAGGGACATGAGCACTTAACTTTTTTGCGCTTTAGTCTTCAGAACTTCAATTGCGCGGCGAAGCTGGTCATCTTCTTTCGGAGCCGTCTTCTGCGGCTCTTCGGTAGAGTTGCTGCTGTCATCGTCGTCGGAAATAACGGTCAAATCGTCGTTGGAAGCCACCAGAACGTTCGGAGTGATGCCGGAATCCTGAATGATTTTGCCGTTCGGGGTGTAGTACTTGGCCACCGAGAGGATCAGCGCGGAGCCGTCCGGAACTTCAATCAGCTTCTGCACTGAGCCTTCGCCAAATGTCTTGTCGCCGACCACGTCGCCGCGGCTGTTGTCCTGGATGGCGGAAGCCACAAGCTCGGCTGCGCCGGCTGTGCCGCGATTGACCAGAACAACTACTGGCAGATCAGTAATCTTTTTCTGCGGATCGGCGGTGTAGGTCACCTTGTCATACTTCTGGCCTTGCAGCGACCCGATAGTGCCTTTGCCCAGGAAGAGGTTGGCGACTGCGACACCTTCCTCTTCATCGCCCTGCGAATCATAGCGTAGGTCAAGCACCAGCTTCTTGGCGCCCTTTTTCTGCAGGGATTTAATCTTGTCCGCAATCTCTGCGGCTTTGCCCTTGGTCAAAACCTGCGCTTTCACCACTCCAACATTGTCCGCCAGCAGCTGCTCCTGCACGGCAGGCAGGGCTACAACATCGCGAACGACGGTGATTTTCTGCGGCTCGATCTTGCGAGTGCGAATGATAGTGAGTTCCAGCCGCGAGCCCGGTTCGCCCATCAGATGGTTCTTGATTCCAGCCAGGGAGAGGTCATGGGTGCTCAAGCCCTCCACTGTCTCGATGATGTCGCCTGCATTCAGCCCGACCTTTTCTGCCGGGCCGCCGGGAATCACTGAGACTATGGCCGCGTAACCAAAGCGCTTGGAAACTGTGGCTCCGATGTTCGCCTTGCCCTCAGTCTTTTTGACCTTAAACACTTTGTACTCTGCCGGTGTCAGATAGCTGGAATCGGCATCAAGCGACTCCAGAAGGCCGTGCAGCGCGCCATTGGTGACAGCGCTCATGTTCGGCTCTTCTACATATTCGGCGCGAACGCGATAGAGCACTTCGCTGTAGACGCTGATGTGCTTGAGAGTAACGTCGCCGCTGCTGCTGCCTGAAGCATGCACGCCAAAGCTGCCAATCAGGGCGAAAGCGACGATCAACATGGAGCTGGTGAGAAGAAGAGCCTGAATCTTTTTGGACATCAGAAGAAACCTATCCCTTTATAAAGACGAAAAACCACCCGCAAAGTGAGCTAAACACTTATTATAGCCACTTTTTTGGATGCATTCCGGATTTCTGACGAAGCAATAAATCTTAAGTCACGGGCTGTGCTGGCCGAAAATGCCCGTCTACCGATGCTAGCGGCGGGAGCTCAGCATTCCCAGGATTTCCCGCAACCCCTGGCGTAGTTGCTTCAGTTCTGGCCGGCCCCCTGTGGGCATGGCAAAGGGCAGGGGGGATTGCTTGCGCTTGATCTCCGCCCGCAGTTGCTGTCGGGCGCCGGCAATCGTAAACCCTTGATCGTACAGGAGGTTCTTGATGCGCAGAGCGCTTTCCACATCGACTTTTCGGTACATGCGCTGACCGGTCCCGCTCTTGGAGGGCTTAAGTTGAGGAAACTCGCTCTCCCAGAAGCGCAAAACATAGCTAGGCAAGCCGCAGAGGCGGCTAACTTCGCCGATGCGAAAGTAAAGCTTATCTGGAATGACGACTTCGCCGGAAACAGGTTTCCGCACAGCATTTTTTGCAGCCTTATGCATATGGGGTCCACGACGAAGCGGCTAGAGCGGATATTAAGTCCGATAACAGAAGCCCGTCAACAGAAATAACGTGGTTACCCTCTCCTTTCCTATTGTTGCGGAGGAGGAGTCGGCTTTGGGGCGGTCTTGTCTTCTACTTTATCGGCGCCCTTGGCGGTTGCGTGCGCTCCCTTGTTGACCACTTTTTTGGTTCCGTGTTTGATCTTGTGTCCGGTCTTCTTCGCGGCCCGTCCGGTGGCATGCGTAGCGTCTTTCGTATCCTGTTTGATCCCGCCATTATCTTGATCTTGTGCGAGTGCGAACGTGGAAAGCCCAAGGCTCAGCAGTGCAGCCAGAAAAAGTCTTGTTTTCATTGGTATCCCTCGCAGTCTGGGATTCGGGAACTGCATTCGGAGTTGCCTTTCGGAGCATGAGGTCTTGGTTAGAGGACCGTCCGGGCAGGAGGCGGGTGTCGCGGGGTTGATGCAACTCGCATACTTAAATCCAACGTCTTACATGCACAGCGGGACAGAGCACCTATCTCGAAACACATGTTTCTAATGGATTGTCTCTCATCGCGTCGATCCGGAGGTACTCCCCTGGTGCACTCTGCATGGTCGTCGCCACTGCAGTCCCGAGTCAACCAGGAGGAAACACTACAAATGAAGAAAACCTTTGTCATACTATTGGCGGCACCGCTCATGTTTTGGATGGGAGGATGCTCGCAACACCACGTAGCTACTACTGCCAGCGGAAAAACCGTTTATGGTGAACAGGCGCAGATCGTCGAGCGTCTCCGCAATGCCGGACAAGATTTAAAACAGTTAATGAATGCGCCTGACAGCGCAATTCCAAACGAAGTGCTCGCCAGTGCGAAATGCGTCGCCGTGGTTCCGGATATGGTCAAGGGAGGATTTGTCATCGGCGCCAACCATGGCCGCGGGGTTGCCACCTGTCGCACTGGAGCGGGCTGGAGTCAGCCGGCATTCTTTGCTATTTCCGGCGGCACCTGGGGTGCACAGATTGGGCTCGAATCGGTCGACCTGGTGATGGTCTTCCTGGGTGATGCCGGGATGCAACAGTTACTGCAATCGCAATTCAAGCTGGGCGCTGAAGCGGGCGTTGCGGGCGGACCGGTCGGCCGCGAAGCCTCGGCCAGCACAGATTGGAAGATGAAGGACAAGATCCTGGTTTATTCGCGCGCCAAGGGTCTCTTCGCCGGCATCGATCTTAGCGGCGCATCAGTAAAGGCGGATGACGATTCCACCCGCTCCTATTACGAGAAACCGGTTGCTTTCGAGGAAATCCTCACCGGCAAGGGCCCACACAATGAGAACTCAAACTTGTTCCTGGCAGACGTAAGGGAAGCGTTCCGCGAGGCCAAAGAAACGAAAGCCAAAGAATCTTCCGGTAACTAGCACACGCACGTTAGTGATGAATGGCGCACTCCTTCGGGGGTGCGCCATGTCTTTTTTGCAGTCGCGAAAGGTTTGCAGCCGTGAAAGAGAAGACACGGCGCAGAGGTCGGCTATTGCCCGAATGATCGGCTAGAAAGGTTCTTTCAGCGCCGCCAGTTGTTGGCGATGGCTGCGGCTCAACGTAACTTGCTTTCCCGATATCAGGGTAACCAGGTATTTGCCGCTGAAGGACCGTCGCAGCTCCTGAATACGGTTGCGGTTTACGATCACGGAGCGATGAATGCGGACAAAGTTTTGGCCCGGAAGCCGCGTGGCAAACGTGCTGAGCGTTTCCCGTACTCGATAGTGCTCGCTTCCGGCATGCACCTGCACATAGTTCCCGGAAGCTTCAAAAAATTCAACTTCATCAAGCGGGACAAAGACCGTGCGTCCGCTTTCCTTGATGGGTAGCCTGCCGCTTGAAATCACAACTTCTGCTGTGCTCATAACTACACCTTGGGCTCTCGTTGCTGATGGTTAGACGCAACATGGAAAAGATCGTCACCGAATTTTTTTCTGGGACAAAACGCAGGGGACTGGGCGTTGCATGGGTCGGACTGCACGCTTGAAAACCTCACTGGACTCTGGCGTTTACGCCATTTGGCGCAGCACTCTTGTGAATAGGCTTTTGCGCGTGACTGGGTTATGCTGAGCCCATTGAATGCCCTTGAATACGACTAAACCGCGCAGTGCAGCGGCCCTGGCGGAGCTGGACGCTTTGCGAGACGAGTTTCGCGCCCGGATGGCTGCATCCCGGAGACCACCCGTCTTCTCGTCGCGCATTGGGGTTGTGCTTTCAGGCGGCGGAGCGCGCGGCGCCTATGAAGCCGGGGTCCTGATGGCTCTTCAGGATGCTGAGGTGCCCACGCACATTATCACCGCGACTTCTGTTGGCAGCATCAATGCTGCATCGTACGCAGCGCACTCTGACGGCCTGATCGGCCGGGCGGAAGCGCTGGTGGACGCGTGGCTGGAACTTACGCCGGCCACCCTGGGAATTGATTGGTCGCGCTATATCTTTTTGCTGGCCGGATTAGTTGCTGCTTCCGCCGGCATTGGCAACTTTCTCTGGCTATGGATGCAGGACCGGGGCATTTTCCTTCAGACCGCCCATCCTAAGTTCACCTGGTTTGCATTGGGCGTGGCTGGGGTATCCATTCTGCTCTTTGCCGACAAGCTCTCGTACGTGGGCTACGTAATTCTGAAATTCGTGCGCAAGCGAAGTTGGGAGCCCGATTGGCGCAAAACCTGGGTTTCTTTTGGGGCAAACCTGCTGGTTTGGGGTTTCATCGTCCTGTTTTTGGGTTTTACTTATATCCATCTCCCGCTCGATAACCACGGCTCATTTCGCATGACACCCCACGTGCCCATGATCTTTGCCATATTGATTGCGCTGGGGCTGTATCGCTTGTTGCAGGACCCGCTAAGCCGGCTTAGCCATCGGTTTTTGCGGATGCCGCTGCGCACCGGCCTATTCCCCAATTTCGACCGGATCAAATTCCTTCGCGCGCGCATTCCCGACGACAAACTGCGCAATTCACCGATTCGAGTGATCATGACCGCCACCGATATACAGCGCGGCGCCGCCCGTTTCTTCACCAACGCGCCCGTGGAAGATCTGGCCAACGATCCCGGCGCGCAGGAAGAATTCGTGCGCAAGGAAGTAGAGCAGCCGCAGGATCTGGTCTTGGCCGCAGTAGCTTCTTCTGCGTATACCTTTGCCTATGAAGCGGTGACCATGGAGGACCGCCTGTGGACTGACGGCGGAATCATGACAAACCAGCCCGTCCTGCCCGCGCTCCGGCTGGGTGCGGATACTCTTTTTCTGGTGCTTATTGCACCGCTGGAAGGGGACGACCACACCGGCGTGATCAAGACATTCCTCGACGTAGGCGTTCATGCCGTGGATATCCTGGTCTCAAAGAACTTCAAATCCGATATTGCCTTGCTTACCAACATTAACCGCTTGTGCTCGATCTATGCCGCAGAACTGGGAGTAAAGCCCGAGCAACTGGAACTGGAGATCGGCAAGCAGCGTTACCGTTACCTGCAATTTTTCAATATTGCGCCACAAAAGCCCCTGCTTGCCGCGGCGCTGGATTTTGACAGCGAAATCATCAGCCCGATCATTGTGCAGGGATATCGCGACGCCGGACCAGTGATCCAGCAATTTTTGGAATATGAGGCTGGGCGCCCTCCACGTGAGTCACGCCGGCTTGTCCGCCTGGCGGCAGAACGGCTGGAAGGTAATTACCGGGTCACGCGCACATAGAGAAGGCAGGCGGAGACTTACGCTGGCCTGAATATTTCAACTTCTCTGTTTCGCTGGCGGGCCTCTGCGCACCTTCCGCACATGATCAAGCACGATCACCGTTCCCACCCAGACCGTCGCCGCCAGATATCCGGCTAGAACGTCACTCGGGTAATGCACTCCCAGGTAAATTCGCGAGAGCCCAATGGCAATGATCAGCAAGACAGCGATGGTCCACAATAAAATTCTCCAGGGCCGGGACTTGATGCGCGCGCTCAGTAGCCCGGCGAGTACGCCATAAAAGCACAGCGAGCACAACGCATGGCCGCTGGGAAAGCTGTAAGAATGCGGAGCCGATCCGAAGAAAGCAGTGGGGCGCGGGCGATGGTAGGCGTATTTCAAGGCGAGGTCGAGCAGCAGAGCGCCAACCATTGCTACCGCGAGCCACACGGCAGCGCGACGCCACCGCAGCCTGGCGAACACCACGAAGGCAATCACCAGTTCAACGATCAAAACGTTGTATCCCAGGAGCGAGATTGCATTCATCGCTCGCGTCATGCCACTTGAGGCGAACTGGTGGACCCAGGAGCGGATAGCAGCGTCAAAATGAAGCGTAGCGCCTTCAAGAATTTCCTCGCCCAGCCACGCAAACAAAAACAACGACAGAATGGCCACCGCAAGGCTCACGATGATGGCGGTTTCAAACAGTGGCGCGGGTTTGGGAGCCTCTTCTGCTCCGGTAACCTGGACATGCGTTTCAGGCATTTGTGGTCCTGGCGTTTGGAGCAGTAAGCGAGGCAATCAGATCGTCCAGCTTGGCGAGCAGCGCTCCATTTCCCGCGCGCGGGTAGGCCTTCAGGTTGTTCATATAGACAGGCAGATTGAAAAGAAAAGACTCGATTTTTTCTTTGTCCAGCTCTTCCCACCATGCGCCGTAGCCCAGCTTGCAAACGTAATAAGCGTTGAAGGTCTGCTCGAACTGGTTCCTGACCGGAACGGCGAGATATGGCTTGCCAAGGTGGAGAGCCTCGCTGACCAGTGAAAATCCCGCGTTAGCGATGACCGCACTGGCGCCGGTAAGGTCCTTTAGAAAGCCCGGCATACTGGGTTTTTTAAAAAGGACATTGTCCTGCCGGCCTTCGCACCCAAAGCCGTAGGCGACGAACTTATAACGCACTCGCTGGAGCAGCGCGACGAGTTCTTTGGCCGGTGAGGTTACGTACACCAAAGCGTAGTCCCCTTGCCGGGGCGCGGCAGAGAGCACTTCCTGGCGGACGATCGGCGGGAACAGGAGCGTGTTGCGGCGCTTCACCGGCGCGGGAAAGAACGAGAGGACAAGGTAAGCGTCGGCGTGAGGCGTCATCATCCGCGTGACTAATTTCACCGTCGCGGCATCCCGGCGAAATCCGCGGGGAAGCGATACGCGGGTATTGGTGATGGCATGTTGATTGTCGATCGCAATCACAGGCAGACGGTGGCGATGAGCAATGTGGCAGGTGAGCGGTTCAAAATCGGTGATGACCAAATTGATGTTTTCGTCTTCTACCAGATGGGAGAGTTGCTTCAGGCTGCGGGCCGCGCGAGGGACCTTGACGAGGTTCGTGGCCAATGTGCACTTGTATCGCACGCGATTGTTGACGTAGGCGATGCTAAAGCCAAAGATTTCTGTGACAGGAAAGTTTTCGCTCAGGTTGCGCAGCCCGCGGTCGAAGGAGACAACATGTACGCTGTGGCCCTGTGCCTGCAAATGAGAGATGACTTCTTTCGCGCGCGTGGAGTGTCCGGACCCCTCACCGTTGACGCCGTAAAGAATGTTGGCCATGGTTTAGGTCGAAGTATATCGTTCGCGGGCAGGGAATTGAAACCGTCTGTCAGGCGGGGGCCTGTGCGGCTTTGGCGCGCATCCTGGCCAGTGAACTCAAGCCGCGCAGCACCTGATTGAAATGTTCCGCGTTGCTGCTGACGAACTTCAGGCGGTTCCCCCGGCCAAGGTAGGATTCAGGACGGGCCCGTTCGATCTCCTGCCAAAACCATTTCTGCATGCGCCTGAGGTCAAAGGCACTGCCGCTGCGGGAATATAAGGCCTGTGCTGGGCCCAGGGTGAACCAATCGAATTTGACAAAAACTTTATAGTCTCTTTGCGGGGCTTCGGAGGAGAAGATGTACCACTCGTCTAAGATCTCGAACGGGATGGCGGATACGTTGTCGCCTACCGGAATGTGCACGGAGCGCCCGTGGACCGCCCATCCGCGCTCCAATTCGTCGGGCGTTGGTTGCAGCAGACCAGAATCAAACGAGGTGATTACTACGTTCTTGTTCGCGGCCACGGCGGGACAAACCTGAAGAACGTCATAAATTTCATGAGCAGCCGTTTCCAGCCATCGATAGTCGCCTTGTACGCCGTGAAACATAAATCCTCTTACAGAAGATCGTCAACGAACGTTCAGGCCGAAAGTTCTTCGGCCATCCCTCTGTCCGCTTCCCATACCCCTTCAAAATCGACAAAATATGCGCGCACGTTCAGCTCCGGCGCCTCCTTTTGCAGGAAATCGATGGCGCGATGAAGATCGCGACAATGGTTCTCCGCTTCCCTGGCTTCATCTCCCTGAAAAGCGGCGAGGCCGCCATACGCGCCGCAGTCGGAATGAAGCATCAGCACCACGGTGTCAGTGGCGTGCAGGCGAACGGAGATGCGGATCTGCTCCAGGACGAACTGGCGGTCAGATTCCGGATCCTTGCCAGCCAGGCATTTGGCGCCGCCGGCAACGCGGACCAGATCGACGTAGGTCATGCCGAGGCGTTTGATGAATTTGCGGAAGGCCAGCTCGAAGCGGTTGTCAAAGCAACCTAGAACGACAGCATCGCACTTGTATCTTTGCCGGGGAGACTCGTGATGGAAGACCTTGCGAATGGGGCACCTCGCTGTGGCATTATAGCCCCTGAGCAGCTCGATCTCGTCGTAAAATCGCGCCGAAAATGGTGCATGCGCGAAGACCCGCAAGCTGGTTTAGTTTCAGACTGGATGCCTACCCGAGATTCCGTGGCCGGACCATTCTTCGCCACCGTATACTTTCCTTTTAGTTTTCCGGAGAAATAATGAATTCTGCTCAACGTAGCCTGAAGAACTGCTTTGCAATCCTGGGGTTGGGGCTGGCTTTACAGATTTCGGCCGCAGCTTCGAGCATCACGTTCAAGATCTCGCTGCCGGGGACGCAGCCGCAGCCGCTCACGGGGCGCGTTTTTGTGATCATTGCCCGGGCCAATGATCCCGAGCCAAGACTGCAGGTGGGCGCATTGCGCTCGCGGACAGAGATGATCGCGCTCGATACGCCGGGCTTGGCTCCAGGGCAGGCGGTAACGCTGGATGCGCTTACGCTGGGATATCCCCTGAAGTCAGTGCGAGAATTGCCCGCAGGCGATTATTACGTCCAGGCGTTGTTCAATGTTTATGCACGCTTTCAGCGGTCTGACGGCAACACCATCTGGGCGCACATGGACCAGTGGGAAGGTCAGCAGTTCAACAAATCGCCGGGGAACCTTTACAGCGACATTGGGCATTTCCATCTCGACCCGCTCACGGGGTATGAGATCCGGCTGAGCCTGGATAGGAAAATCGCCGCGCAACTCCCTCCCGGCGATACTACTTACGTAAAGCACATCAAGATCCAAAGCAAGGTGCTTACGCAGTTCTGGGGACAGCCGATGTACCTGGGCGCGACCGTGCTGTTGCCGGAAGGATATGACGCGCATCCCAACGCGCATTATCCCGTGCTCTACGAACAAGGGCATTTCAGCCTGCGAGCGCCACTGGGTTTTTCCACGGAAGAGTCGCGGGCGGACGCGCCGCCGCGGGAAGGACGCATCACCGGCGCCGAGCTATACAATCGCTGGACCTCGGCGGGTTTTCCGCGGATGATCGCCGTAACCTTCCAGCATCCCACGGTCTATTTTGACGACTCGTATGCAGTGAACTCAGCCAACAACGGCCCGTACGGCGACGCCATTATGAACGAGCTGATTCCGTACATCGAGGAGCACTTCCGCATCATTCGCCAACCCTATGCACGGGTGCTTTCCGGCGGATCAACCGGGGGATGGGAGTCACTGGCGCTGCAGGTTTTTCATCCTGAGTTTTTTGGCGGTACTTGGACCTTCTATCCCGATCCGATTGACTTCAGCCGTTACGGAGTAGTCGACATCTACAACGACGTGAGCGCGTTCCTGGCGCCGAACTACGATCCACCAATTCCCGAGCGTCCGCTGGAGCGCACCGCCGAAGGCCAGACGGACATAACGATGCGGCAGATGAGTCAACTGGAAGAAGTGCTGGGGGCGCACGGGCGCTCTGGCCAGCAGCTTGAGGCATGGGAAGCAGTTTACGGTCCGGTGGGCGTAGACGGCTATCCCAAGCCGCTATGGGACAAGGCCAGCGGGAAGATCGATCCAACGGTTGCCCTCTACATGCGTGACCACGGCTACGATCTGCGCTATTACCTGGAGCAGAACTGGGCCACGATCGGGCCAAAGCTGGTGGGCAAACTGCATCTTTACTGCGGCGACATGGACAACTTTTATTTGAACCTGGCGGTATACCGGCTGGAAGACTTTTTGCGGCGCACCAACAATCCGGCGTATGGCGGATCGTTTGAATATGGTCGTCCGATGAAAGGCCACGGCTGGTCGCCGTTAAACCAGGCGGAGTTGCTGCGGGTGATGGCGAACCACATTACCCTGAATGCGCCGGCGGGAGCGGACAAGAGTTGGAAGTACTGAAGGAGTGGTTCTTGGCTGTTTGCTTTTGGTCGTTTGACTGCGTCGTGGCATGCGCTCCGACTCCGCTCAGGAATGACAGCGTCCTGATGCTACACCCCGATATCCTCATTCCATAATTCAGGGTTCTGGCGGATGAACTCCTGCATCATGCAGATGCATTCATCGCTCTGCACGACTTCAACAGAAACGCCGCGCGAGCGCAGAAGCTCTTCTTCACCCAGAAAGGTCTGATTTTCGCCGACGATGACGCGGGGAATCCCGTACAGCAGAATGGCGCCCGAACACATGGCGCATGGCGAGAGCGTGGTATATAGAACGCACTGGCGATAGACCGCCGCAGGCTGGCGTCCGGTATTTTCCAGAGCGTCCATCTCGCCGTGCAAAATGGCACTGCCTTTTTGCACGCGCCGGTTGTGGCCGCGGCCGATGATAGCGCCGCCGTGCACGATCACCGAACCGATAGGAATGCCGCCTTCCAGCAACCCCTGGCGCGCTTCCTGGATTGCAGCCTGAAGAAATGGATCAGTGCCTGCCATTCTGAATGACCCTTTGCATTGTGGGGACAAAAACGAAAAAACAAACTTACCACTGATCAACACTGATGACACCGATGAAATTCTTAGGTAGTGAGCCAACCCACTTCCCATTCTTGTGGACGGGACGTCCGCGGAGATCAGTAAGTCAGATCGAAAATGAAAAAAGGCCTGGATAATTTTTCCATCCAGGCCGGACCAAACAAGGAGAGATTCAACAAGACGCAAACAAAAGCTACGGACTGAAATCGAATTTGATGATGACGGTCGATTCTTCCGCGGCTGGCTCATATTTCCATTTGGCCACGGCGTAGAGGACCGCCTGGACGAGCACAGGATGTCCGCCCAGGACCTTTACGTTCTTCACCTTGCCATCAGGGGCGATCACCAGTTCAACGCGGGCGCTTCCGCTGATGTTGTTCTTTCTGGCCAGATCGGGATATTGGGGTTCGACACGGTTTTTCAGCTTTCGCGCGGCTACCTGCGCAAAGACTGGATGGTATGAGAATAAAGAGAATACAACCAGCAGACAGCCATAAATCGCGGGTCGCATCCATCGGTGGCGTGCATGGCGCCGATTGCGATTCAACTTGGGTCTCCTCAGATGCCGGCGAAAGCGACGTGCCATGCTTTCTCGCTACGTCGGCTGCACAATGAAAGAATCCTAATGAAAGGGGCGGAGGACGGCAAAGTCACGAAAGTAACGTGTGGCAAGTTTGTAACTGAGGCTGAGGCAGTCTTTTTTGAACCATTTTTTGCGGCCGAGTGTTGTCGTTGCCAGTTATTCGGAGCTGGGAGCAACGGACTGGGGAGCGACCGGTGCAGTTGCTGCTGGACGGCCGCGCATCATCACGTATCCGGCGATCGATAGCACAGCGAGCACACCGGCGCAGGAGATAAATAGTGGCCTGATGCCAAGCCTTTGCGCCAGATACCCGGAAAGCAGAAGCCCCAGCACCTGGGCCACGGAGATCAATGACATGAAGGTGCTGCTGACGCGACCCACCATGGCGGGAGGAGTTTCCTGCTGGGACATGGTCTGCGCGGGCACCCATACAAACGCTATCGCAAAGCCCATGGTGAAGGTGCTCAGGGCCGCCAGCGGTATGCTGCGAAATGCGCCTAACAGGCCCACGCCTACGCCAAGAGAGAACAGTCCGCTCAAGACCACATATGTTTTGGAGCTGGTCTTTACCATCCGGGTGACCAATTGAGTTCCGGCGATCATGCCCAGACCTACCATGGCGCTGATAAGGCCAAAAAGAAACGAACCCGCGGAAAGAGAGTCACGAATGTAGATGGAGATTAAAGGGCTGAACGAGCTCAACACAAACATGGCCACGGCCATGGCCATAAACACGAATGCGAGGCTGGCATGAGTGAAGATGAACCTGTTTCCGGCAAGAAAATCCTGCGTGAGCGAACGTACGGTTTTTTCGCCTGGTGCTCGTGCCGGACGCACGATAGTGAGGCCGGAAATCATGATGGCAGAGAAAATAAAGCTGGCCACGTCAATATAGAAGCAGGATTTTTCCGTAAGCCATGCCACCAGGGCGCCGGCAGCCGCAGGAGACAAGAGCCTGACGATATAAAAAGCCTGGGCCATCAGGGCATTGGCAGCGAGGAGCCCTTCCGCGGGAACGATAGTTCGCAAGGTCACCGATTGCGCGGGAGCGAAAAAGCTCGAGACGGCGCTCAACAAGAGAAAGATGGCACAGATCTGCGGGACACTGTGGACAAAGACCAGCAGCACGATCAGGGCAGCACGGATAAGATCACTGGCAATCATGAGCCGCTTTACGTTCCAGTGATCGACAAAGACTCCGGCCACGGGACTGATAACGGCCAGAGGCAGCATGTATGAGATCGTTATGGCCGTGACCTGCAAGGCCGAGCCATGCCAGCGGAAGGTGATGAGACTGATCACACCGAACAGAGCCAGGAAGTCGCCAAAAACGCTGACAAACTGCGCCAGCCACAGCGTGCGAAAAGGCCTGTACTGAAGGATTGTCTTCAGCGTGTAGGTCGCGGGTGAAGATGCCTGGGAGGTGCTGGCCATGGGTTCGAGGATTCCTGCCGGTAGAGCTTATCGCAAATCAGACGTCTTTTTGAATGGCTCCTGTGAAGAAAAATTCGGGGGAATCCTGCGTTCTCATGGGAATAAGTTTATTGGACTTTTTAATTGGATCGCCTTTGGGAGGCGGCTAAATATATGAAAGTAAATGCATCGCGAGAATGTGCTGTTATAAATCCGAAAAGAGATTTAAAGTTATGTTTCACCCTTGGCATACTGGAAATATTTTTAATGGCTCAACAAGCTCCCCCCGTTGTGTTGCTTTTGATTGTTGCGACTGAACCTGCTCTGCGCATGCGGCTTGACTGGCTGGAACGCGCAGGCTACAGCGTGCGTACTGCATGCAGCCTGAAAGAAGTAGACCAGGCGTGCCACGCGCAGCATTTTGATGTTGTCCTGGTAGCGGACAGCGTAGAACCCAGAATGAAAAAAGCGATCGGGCTCGCCATCCGGCATCATCTGCCGGAAGCTCCAATCCTGCAGATGGGGCGGATTCGTCCGGACATCGACGGAAACTCTTTTGTGACGGGCGACTCCCGCGAAGGAGTTCTGAAATCAGTTTTAAAGATCCTGCAGCGGCGTGACGATATTCGTCCCGCAGCAATCTAGGCGAACCGGGCAGATTGCCAAAAAACAAAGAGGGACCATAATGGTCCCTCTCGTAGTTTTATGTGTTCCGCAATTATTTTGGCGTGGGCGCAGCGTTAGGAGCGCTGGCGTCGGCGGTCTTCAGGCCGATGGCATCGCCGGAGAGGACAAGCTCGACGCGGCGATTTTGCTGGCGCCCTTCAGGCGTGTCATTGGTAGCGACGGGTTGGGTTTTGCCCAGGCCGCGAGCGACGATTGCGTCGCCGGGAATGCCCTGTTGAGCCAGGTAGTCGCGAACCGCGCCAGCGCGCTTTTCTGAAAGCTGCTGATTGTAATCGTCGGTGCCGACGCTGTCGGTATGGCCTTCAACTTCCAGATGCAGCCCCGGGTGAGCGATAACGATTCCGCTGATCTTGGCCAGCCGTTCACGCGCACCCGATAGCAATTCGTAACTCCCGGTTTTGAAGAGCACGTCCGACATATTTGCGATCAAGCCGCGGGCCGTATCGCGCGTGGCCAGAATGGTGTTGAGCTGCTGCAGCAACTGCGCGCGCAAATCAGCCTTTTCCTTTTCCGCCTGCTGGCGCAGACGATCAGACTCCTCAGCGGATTTACGTGCCTTGTCGGCTTCCACGGCCAGAGCCTGCTTCTGCTGTTCGGCGGCTGCGCGGGCCTGTTCGGCTTCTTGCCGTGCTTGCTCCGCTTCGTGGCGGGCCTTTTCCGCCTCTGCCTTCATTCGCTCCGCATCCGCCTGCGCAGCTTGGGCCTGTGCGCGCGCTTGTTCCGCCTGCTGCCGCGCCTGCTCAGCCTCCTGTCGGCGCTGCGTTTCTGCGGCGGCATCTTGACGGGCTTTGGCCTCGCGCTCCTCGGCCGCTTTCTTATCTGCTGCTATCTTGGACTGCGCGTCTTCCTCTGCCTTTTGCTTTACCGCCATCACGCGCGC
>JBARMK010000383.1:0-1684 GCA_049802395.1 Candidatus Angelobacter sp. | reverse complement strand
CATATAGAGGACGCGGAAAGCCAGAAAAGTCGTGGATTGTCCTTGGACGCGCTGACGTCAACACCTGCGACCCAGGAGTCACCCAATGCGCCGAGACCACACATACCGCCTTAGGCCTCGGCAGTCGTGCGCTGAGGCCATGCAGTGTCTCGGTGAACGCATTATGCTCAATGGCGTTCATCGGCGATCCATGGCCGACAAACAGAACTGGCATCTTCTCCGTCAAAAGGTCCCCCGCCGGGTGACGCGCACCTCGGCTACATTCGTCTTGTTAACTATTTGATTATCACTATTTGATTATCAATGACGGGCAAAAGATTCGCTGCGCAGGAAGCCGGCGCCGTGCGCTACTGCAAATCGGCTTTGTCGGGGTTGTAGTAAAAGCGGAAGCGTAAGGCGAGAAAAGGCCCTGTGAATTCGCTGGGCAGCGGCGGGAATGGGTTGGAAGCCGTGATGCTGCCCCACGCCGGACGGTCGAGCGCAGTGTCCCCAGAGGTGGCGATCAGACGCATGTCTGCAACTTTGCCGTCTCTCGTAATGGCAAACTCGATGGCCAGCTTGCCTTTCTTCATCTCGGCGGACTCCGGGATCAGGTGGTACCAGTTTTCCTTGACGTCCTGCAGAATGCGTTGCAGATACGGCCCAAAGTCGACCCCCTGCGTATCGCTCAGAACATCGAGCCCGCCTTGCTGGCGCCCATGAGCTCCGGTGCCCAGGCCGAAGTCCCCTTCCTGGCCAGCACCACCCGCCGCACGATTGGCTGCCGCACCTTGCGCGGCTTGCTGGATCGCCTGGCCCGCACTCATCCCGCTCGCATACTTGCTGAAGGAATTGCTGGGGCGCGCAGGCATCTGCAACTGCGCCTGCTGATCGGTCTGGAACTGCGGTCGAATTGTCTGTTGCTGCCCCTGTTGCGGCTGCGGCGAAGGCGACTGGCTCGGTGCTGCGGCTTGGGGCGCCGGCTGGGGCGCGCGCGGCCCGCTCATCCCGGGAGCGCCTGGAGGGGGCGTTGCCAGAATCTTCCGTAATTCCTTCGGATCAAGCTCGGGGTGACGCGAGGTCGCAATGCGGTCTTTATCCGACGCAATGTTAGTGTTCGGCTTGCGTGTAGGCTTCTGCAAATCTGGCGGCAGCGCCAGGAACGTGAGGTTCTTATCCTGGGTGGCATCGACCGGCACAACTACCACTGTGTGCCATCCTATGTACTTCTCGATCAAAGGCAAGTTCCACAGTGCAATGGTCAAGACCAAGTGCACGATGATCGAAATCCAAATCGCTTCGCGCCAACGGGAGCGCTCCAGATCATCCTGCAACTGGATAAGCAGGTGCGGCACATGCGCATCAAGATCACGATAAGCCGTTTCCCAATCTTGCTGGTCGTAGAGCCCGAGCTGCTCCGGTTGCGGCTTCTCGGGTGGGGCGACCGGGTCCTGGAATGGAATTTGCGTGATCGGCATGCGCTGGGTAACAGTAAAAAGCTTAGCTGTATCCGCCTGTCGTTAGACACTGGATACACTCACGGCGTTGCATCCCGGCCTTCTAGGAAGTAATGCAATCTGCGCGCGGTGCTCTACAACCAAGTTCCTTCTATTTTCGCATCTTTCGCAGGATTCTGCCCATTCACAAATGGGCCCCGTCTTTGGTGTGTAAACATATGTAAACACAGTTTGAACCAGCAAGAAGA
>JBARMK010000382.1:0-10571 GCA_049802395.1 Candidatus Angelobacter sp. | reverse complement strand
CGTTTCAGCTCAGGCTGCAGCTCTTTCATTGCAGAGCTTTCCACCTTGCTTTCGTCCATACAGCTCGTCCAATAATCGCCGATCTTCTGCTCCACGGCGTTGCGTCCCTGCTTCTTAGCCGCGGCAGCTTCAAGAGACTGGCGCATGACTACTTCATTCCACTTCAGCAAAGGGCCGACGACACCCCAGGCGGCCTGGTCGGGAGGAATGGGATTGGCGGCAAAAAACTTGCTGCAGGTGTATTGATAGAAATCCGTGCATGGGTCTGTCTGCGGATTCACCTGGTCCGCGCTCAGATGCTGGAGCTTGGGCAGTTCATCCGATGGATCTTTTTGTTGTGACAGCGCAAATGACGCCAAGCACGCTACAAAGACAAGCTGCAGGAAACGCATGAATTCTCCTCCTTGGAGTGGACCGGCAAAAATGCATCGGCCCTATCGAACGTCTGTAGGTTCGACGTACAAACTCGGCATTGGTGGGCAGGAAAAACCGGTATTTCCACGTGGACTGCCGTATATGGCCGTCATTTCTGGGTCTTTGCTCTGGCCAGCGCTTGCCGTCTGTGGTTGGCCCAGCCTTCCTTGGTGCTCTGGTGAGCGCGACCGAGGGCCAGGGCGTCCTCCGGGACATCCTTTGTAATGGTGGAACCAGCGGCCACATACGCGCCTTTGCCAACGCGCACAGGCGCAACCAGGGTGGAATCGCTGCCCACAAAAGCTCCGTCTTCGATCACGGTCAGGTGCTTCTTCGCGCCATCATAATTGCAGGTAATGGTGCCGGCGCCAATATTTACCAGCTCACCAATCTCGGAGTCACCCAGATAGCTGAGATGGTTGGCTTTGGAGCCCCGGCCCAGCCTGGTGTTTTTGATCTCGACAAAGTTGCCCACGTGCGCGCCTTCGCCGATTTCGCTGCCCGGACGCAGATGCGAGTAAGGGCCCAGCAATGCTCCCGCCCCAACCGTTGACCGATCGATAATGCACCCGGGGCGCACAAGCACGCCATCGGCAATCTGCGAGTCGGTGATAATGCAGTACGAACGAATACGGCAGTCCGAGCCGATGCGGGTCTTCCCCAGAAGCTGCACAAATGGCTCCAGAATGGTGTCACGGCCTATCTCCACTTCCGGATCGATCACGCAAGTTTCCGGGCGATAGATGCTTACGCCCGCGGCCATCAACTCATCGCACTTGCGCGCACGCAGCGTAGCATCGAGTCCGGCGAGTTCCGCCAGCGTGTTGGCGCCCAGAACTTCCGCGGGATCGGCGGCCTTCAGAGCAACTACATTTGACTTTGCTTTGACCAGGAGCGCAGCCATGTCCGTCAGGTAAAGCTCGTGGTGGGCATTGTCGGTTTTTAGACGATCGATGTGAGCAAAGAGAGGTTTGGTGGCGAATGCATAAATGCCGGAGTTGATCTCGCGCACTTTCTGCCGTGATTTACTGAGCGCTTTTTGCTCCACGATGGCTTTGACCTTGTCACTGCCGGAACCGGCGCGAATCACGCGACCATAGCCAGCAGGATCAGGCGGTTCGGCGGTAAGAATGGTCATGGCGGCTTTTTTGGCCAGATGAAAGTCGCGGACAGACGCGATGGTTTCCGGACGAATCAACGGCACGTCGCCGGAAAGCACCAGGATGTTTTCGTATCCCTGAACATATTCGCGGGCGCACATAATGGCGTGGCCGGTGCCGCGTTGCTCCGCCTGCGGGACAAACTTCACACCCATGGGGCCAACCGCAGCCTGCACGTTTTCCGCCTGATGTCCGATGATGACGTAGATTTCACTGGGAGAAACGATCTGTTGGGCGGACTTGATCACGTGCGCCAGTAAAGGCTGGCCCGCAATCTCATGCAGGACCTTGGCGCGCCTGGATTTCAGCCGAGTGCCTTTGCCCGCGGCCATGATCACAATGGCAAAGCCACCGGCGGTCGTCGTTGATTTAGACGTTAAGGGTTTAGCCATCCAGCAATCATCTTAAAGCCTGCGGGCTAAAACCAGCCGGATGGCCGGCAAATTTTGCCAGCCGCAAGAGTTCCTGGCAAAGACGGTCAGTGGCATGGCGCGCAAAATGACTTTCCAGGATGAAATTGCCGGCGATGCAGTGCACGCCCATTGTCTCAATTGCGTCAATATCCGCCTCCACCTGCTGGGCGTGCTCTTCAGCATAACGTTCTCTCATGCTGGCTGAGACCGGAGCAGTGTTCACAAGAGCATAATCGAAAAGCCGGGGAGTGGAATGGGCGTTAATGGCCTTGATGTGGTCAGAGGCGGTCATGTTCAGGCTTTCATTCGCTTCCGTCATCAGGTTGCAGATAAATACCTTGATGGCGCGCGAGGCAGCAATGGCCTCAGAGATTCCACGCACCAGCAGGTTGGGAATAAGGCTGGTGAACAGTGAACCTGGTCCCATGGTGATTACGTCAGCAGCCGCAATAGCTTCAAGGGTCTGGGGCAACGGTTCAGGATGAGCGGGCACTATGTGCAGCTCAATGATGCGCCGGTCACTGGCATTGATTCTGGTTTCGCCAACCACATGAGAGCCGTCGTCCATGATGGCTTCCAGCTGCACGTTCGCTGAAGTGGCAGGAATAATGTGGGCGCGCGTGGCCAATATTTCCGAGGCCTGCTTCACCGCTACGGCAAAGTCGCCCGTCATGGCCGTGAGAGCTGCCAGAAACAGATTGCCGAAATTATGCCCTTCAAGATCGCCGGAGCTGGAAAAACGGTGCTGAAAAAGCTTTGAGAGAAGGCTCTCGTCTTCAGAAACCGCAACCAGGCAGTTGCGAACGTCACCGGGAGGGAGCATGCCCAATTCGCGGCGCAGCCGTCCACTGGAGCCGCCATCGTCGCTGACAGTTACGACAGCGCTCAGATCGGCGATGAATTGCCCTTCCGGCGGAATTTCACCCGCGCGCACTGTGTATTGCTTGAGCCCTTTGAGCAGGGTGGAGAGACCCGTGCCACCGCCGATTGCAACCACACGCGTTCCGTTAGCGGAGCGGCCCTGGTTCTGCTCTGGGTGTGGCGCCATTAAAATACTTTAGCGTTTCCTGGGCTCGGAAGTGGAAGGAGGCGGGTCCGTTGGCTCAGGATAAAGCAGTTCGGTGAAGCGCGGATCGTCCGCCATATTCTGAAAATCGGAGTCGTTGCGCGCCTGAAAACGGTTCTGCGGATTCAACCGTATTGCTTCGCTCAGGTTCTTGAGTGAAGCTTCTACCTGGCCGGTGAGACAATCCACCACAGCCATGCCGTAGTAACCAAAATCGGCTTTGGGATTTTGCTTAAGAATTTTCTCTACATGTCCCCGCGCCTGATCATATTGACCGGAGTTCATGAGAGAAACCGCATAATCGAAATGTTCTTCCTGGGTCTTAAAGGTAGTAGAAACGCCAGCTAGTTGCTGATTGCACAGGTTTATGTGGACACGGGCCCGATCCATGAGGTCCCGGTTTCCGCCGGCGAGGATCTTCTCCAACAGCCCTTTGGCTTTCTCGAATTTGTGCTCCTGCATCGCCCTGATGGCGCCTTCATAGTTTTGCACAGCCTGTGCAAAACCAGGATCTTCTCTGGAATTCGTTTTGTTCTGCGGGGCGGGTGGTTTCTTCCCAGGCATCTGCGTTCTATTCCTAATAGCCTTTAGTTTGTTTTGTTTAGCAGGAGCATGCTTAAGGGTTCCTGCTAGTTTTTTCTTCATTCTGTTGGTTCCTTGCGGCCCCCGGCAAAATAGCGGCAAGTTCAGGCTGTGGAAATCAAGAAGAGCAGCTATCCGTCAGCTATAGGGCAGCCTAGGGGTTGCAGCCATTTATACGCAGAAAAACCCAGTGCGTCAACTGCACCATTTAGAATGCAAAACCTAATTTATGGGAGGTACGTTTTCCAAGTCGATCATCTTGAAGTCACCGCGCATAATGCCGTCGCGGATCATTTTTGGCGACCACCCTCTCTTGGATTGCCGGTAAGTATAAAGAGCTTCCGTCATGCAGGTGCCGCAGCTCGCTCCATGCGTGCTTTCAAAGCAGCTGCGCAGACTGCTGTGGCCATGGTTCCGGTCGCAATAGCAATAACATGGCATCTGGTACAGCACTGAAGAAGCGCGGGCGGCGGCTTTATACGATTCCTTTTGCGCCGGTGCGATCAAGCCAGCGTCCGCAAGCTGTTTTTCCGTCAGGATGGGCGAGAGCTTGGTTCCCGCCGCAGGAGCAACCGGATGGTACGCGGGAACACCATTGGACCCGGTAAATTGCGCATGGGTCATCGCTGTGGCAAAGAGAATAGCCAAAATACCCAGAAAGTGCTTCATATATTCACTATTTTACTCCAGAATAGAAGCAGCCAGAAAGAGCGAACTGACGATGAGTCCTGCGTATAATCTAAGCTGGAAGCAAAGTTGATGGAAATACCTGAACAACCGGCCACACCAGTTCCCAGCGAAGCGCCCGCAGGTACAACAGCGCCTGAGAACAACGGGCTGCGGACATTGCGTTCCTGGATCCGCGACCTGTCTTTTTCCTTTTTGATTTTATTCTTCATCATTATGTTCTTCTATCAGCCGGTGAAGGTGGAAGGCGGCAGCATGGAGCCTGGCCTGGAAGACCAGGAGAGGATTTTCATCAACAAGCTGGTGTACCGTTTTGAGAGCATCGAACGAGGTGACATCGTTGTGTTCCGCTACCCGCGCGACACGCGCAAAAGCTTCATCAAACGGGTGATTGGACTGCCCGGCGACCACATTCGAATTTCCTATGGTCACGTTTACGTCAATGGCCAACTCATGGCGGAACCTTATGTCCCGCAGGATTATCTGGACGTGAAATCGTATTCAGAGATGGTTGTCCCCAACAGCGCATACTTCGTGCTGGGCGACCATCGCTCCATGTCCAATGACAGCCGCGACTTTGGCCCGGTAATGCGCGGTTACATCTACGGCAAGGCCGTCTTCGGTTACTGGCCCATGGAAAAGCTGGGAGTCCTGCGCTAAGGGAGCTAATGTTTGCAAAGCTTAAAGTTGCATTGATCCGCAAGTTTGCCAGGAAACGGCTGGGCAAAGATATTGCCCCGCTGCAAACGCTGGCCAGCCATCCTGACGTTCTTATTCCCTACGCAAAGTTCAGTATGGCGCTGGAGAAAACCAGCCTTGTTCCGGCAAAGTTGAAGCTCCTGGGCCAGGTCCGCGCGGCCAAGCTGGTGGAATGCCCTTTTTGAATTGACATCAACTCTGCCGGGGGCAGACGTGCAGGTATCAGCGACGACCAGATCCGCAACCTGAATTGGTATGCGGAAAGCGGCCTCTTCTCTGCCGATGAAAAGCTGGTGCTGGAGCTGGCGGACGCCATTACGGCTACTCCGGCGAAAGTGACTTCTGAGTTGCGGGAACGCCTGAAGCAGCGGTTCTCAACACCGCAACTGGTGGAGCTGGCGGCGGCCATTGCATGGGAAAATTATCGGGCGCGCTCCAACCGCGTCTTCGGCTTTGGCAGTGAGGGCTTCTATAGTCCCGCCCAGCCTGAAGCTGCTTCGCCAGCTTCCAAACAAAAAATCGGGTGATTCAAATTGTCTGGTTCGCTACGCGGCTGAATTCGCGGCTGTGCTGGTCCGCACTGGCCACTGAAAAAGAAATCACCAGCGAGTACGAAAGAGTAAAGACCCATGGTTTTGGTCCAACGTAATTACCCAGATACCCTTCCGATCAGGTCCGATTCCCATTTTGGAACGATCCTATAGTCGTAGCACCATGAAACGCATTGCGTCCGATCAAGTTCGAGCCGAGATCAACCGGTTCTGGCTGATCCTTTCCGGCAAATCGAAGGACAGGTTAGAAGAGCTCTACTCATCGGATGCCATAGTGTTCACCGGCAAAGCCAGGCGTCCCGAACCTTCTATGCTGGCAATGGCGCGGCGCGCGCGACGATCTCCGGCTTCGGGTTCCACCGCAAGTGCGGAACTAGGCCCGGTCGAACTGCAGATTGCCGATGACGTAGCGGTGGCCTCCTATACCTACAAGTATCAGGAGGATAAAACGGGCGGAGACGGTGGCAGGTCGCAGCGA
This sequence comes from Candidatus Angelobacter sp., assembly GCA_049802395.1. Taxonomy (GTDB): domain Bacteria; phylum Acidobacteriota; class Terriglobia; order Terriglobales; family Acidobacteriaceae; genus Angelobacter. The sequence goes on along the minus strand of JBARMK010000382.1, from coordinate 4,521 downwards.
AATACGCTTTATGGCCGAGCGACACAGATCTTTCAGTCCGACAATAAAGGCACGATCAAGATTGTTCATGAACATCTGAGCGCTGCCGTAGCGCCCGACGAAGGCAAGACAAGCGCAAAAGAACCGTAACCGGGCAGCAAGTGAGAATTCGGAACAAGAAGGAGTGCAGAACGTCCTGAACATCATGGATTCCATCTCCCCTGCTCAAATCAAAACCGAAGTCAAGAAATTCTGGGATAGCTTTACCAGCAAGTCAAAAAACGGCTTTCAGGAGCTTTACTCGCCAACCGCAACAGTGTTTTCTGCCGATGGACGCCGAAGCGAGCCCGGACGTCTGATGTGGGTACGGCGTGAGCGCGAGTTTTTTGGCCCTAAATCTTCTGTCGGCGCAAAGGTAGGCGAGATTGTTGTACAGATTCTCTCATCGAACCTGGCAGTTGCGGCGTATCCCTTCCACTTTTCCGTGATTCGAGCTCTTCCCAACGGAAGCCGTGTCCAGGTTGAGGTGCCATTCGGGCGCGCAACGCAGGTTTTTCAGCGGGATGAGAATGGCGCATGCCGGATTATCCATGAGCATTTGAGCTCGGCCGAGCCAGTTTCACCGAAAGAGCTGCCGGCTGATTCTGCTTCTACCGACGCACGTTGACATTGAGTGCTATTCGCAACGCAGAGAAACCATAGGATCGATTCGCGCGGCGCGCCGCGCAGGAATGTAGCTGGCCAGCAATGCGACACCCGCAAGCAGAATAGCGATCGCGGCGAAGGTGAGGGGATCTGTGGACTGCACGCCGAAGAGGAGTCCGCGTACCAGCCGCGCCAGTGCAAACGCGGCAACCAACCCCAGACCAACGCCGCACAGCGCCAGCACCATTCCCTGCCGCACCACGAGACTGACGATGCCGCGTTGCGTCGCGCCGAGCGCCATGCGAATGCCAATTTCGCGCGTTCCCTGGCCCACCAGATAAGCCATGACCCCGTAAATACCGATGGTCGCCAACGCCAGGGCGAAGCCGGCAAAAAGCGCGAGCAGAAGAGTGGAGAAGCGCCGCCGCGCCAATGACTCAGCCACGCGTTGCTCCATGGTGAGCACGTGATACATGGGCAGATCGCGGTCCAGTTCGTGGATCTCACGCTTGACGGCCGAGGTCAGTTCCGCAGGACTGTTGGCGCTGCTGCGCACCACCACATTCATCGCGCGCCCTCCATGCTGGCTTTGCGGCAGATAGAGCGCAATGCGCGAATCGGAATCCAGCGTGTCCTGCTTGATTCGCCCGACAACGCCGACGACATTCGCCCAGACCGGTTTTGCGGCAAGATCGCCGAAGCTGACGCGCTTGCCCAGCGGGTCCTGATTGGGCCAGAGCTGCTGCGCCATGAATTCATCGACGAGGACGACCTGAGGCCTGCCGGGCGTGTCCTGATCATTGAAGAGGCGACCCTTAATGAGCGGAATTTGCATGGCGGCAAAATAGTTGCCTGCGACGACGCGCTCATCGGCGTTGATAAAGTTTTCTCCGGGAGACAGAACGCGGCCTTCCACGGTAATGGGTCCCCAGGCAAACATCTCGCTGAACGGAAGCGAGGAGACGCCGCCGGCGGAGCTGACGCCGGGGAGCCGCTCAAGCCGATCAAAGAGCTGGCGATAGGTCGCGCGGACAAGCTCGGAGTTTTTGTATTTGTCGCCGCTCATGGTGAGTTCCATGGTGAGCACGCTGGAGGGGTTGAAGCCGGGAGAAACATTCTGCAGCCGCACGAAGCTGCGAATCAGCAAGCCGGCAACGATCAGCACCACGACGGAGATCGCCAGCTCGGCGACAACCAGCAGGCGGCGGAGGTTGTTGCCGCGTCCCCACATGGCGCTGGCGCCGGCAGAGCCACGGTCGGCATCTTTGAGCGCAGTTAGAAGATCAAGACGCGAAACGCGCAGAGCAGGCGCGAGTCCAAACAGAATTCCAGAGACCACGGAGATCAGGAGCGTGAACAGCAGCGCGTCGAAGCGCATGCCGATCTCGCCCAGGCGGGGAACGCTTTTGGGGCCAAGAACGTGGATCCAATGCATGCTGAATACGGCAAAGAGAATGCCCAGGGCGCCGCCACACAGCGCCAGCAGAACGCTTTCCGTGAGTAACTGGCGAATGATGCGGCCGGAGCTGGCGCCGACGGCGGTCCGCACGGCGATTTCTTTTTGCCGTCCGACGGCGCGCGAGAGCAGCAGATTGGCAACGTTGACGCAGGCAATCAGCAGCACGCATCCCACCGCGCCCAGCAGGATGAACAGTGTGTGGCGAACGTTACCGACAACCTGTTCCAGCAGTGGAATAATTTTGAAGGTCAGGCCGCCGTTGGGCGGATAAACCTCAGGATGGTCGTGGCGCAGGCGCGAGGTAATGGTGTTGATTTCGGCCTGGGCCTGCTGGACAGAAACGCCGGGCTTGAGCGTGGCGAGAATATTGTAATCTTCGTGGCCGCGGACTGTGGCTGCAGCGGCGGGAAGCGGGAGGCTGACAAAAATATCGGCTTGCTCCGTGCCATACAGGAGCGGCAAAACTTCCTGCGGCAAGACAAAGCCACGCGGCAGAATTCCTGCCACCTGGTACCCTGTGCCGTTGAGGACGATCGACCGGCCGATAACGCGCGGATCCGAGCCAAAGCGCCGCGCCCACATGCCATAGGTCAAGACAGCCGTGGCCGGCTGCCCGACAGCGTCTTCTTCCGGCGTAAAGAGCCGTCCTTCCGCAGGCGTCACGCCCAGCATGGGCAGCAGGCTTGACGAGACGCGCATCACCCCCACGCGCTCAGGGTCCCCTTCACCCGTGAGGTTGAAGTTGCCGCCAATGGCCAGCGCCACCTGGTCAAAACCGCGGTGGCCATTCCTGATATCGAAATACTGCGCGGTAGAGAACCAGTCCTGCGTGATGCCCAGGCCGGGCGAGGTGTTCCACAAAATCACCAATCGTTCGGCATTTTTATAGGGCAGCGGATGCAACAACAGAGCACTGACAATGCTAAAGATGGCAGTGTTGGCGCCAATGCCGATGGCGAGAGACAGGACCGCAGCTACGATGAAGCCCGGGCTTTTGGCGAAGGCTCGAAGCGCGTAGCGAATGTCGCGGGCCAGCGTGTTCATGAGGAAAATCCTAGCATGGGTCTGTGAGTGCAATCCGGGTTCACCGGTGATAAGGTTTTTCGGCTTTGGATGCACGCTGCTTACCATTGGCGCGTGATCTACCCGGCAGTTCCCTGATCCGCCAAGCCTACTCAATCCTAACCACACGCTCGCTGACCTTGGGAAATTTATCGAACACCGCGGGATCATGGCCGGGAACGATCAGCCGGGGCGAAGCGGCAAGTTCCTTCATACGGTCCTGAGCACGGAGGTTGGAAGCGGCATCGAGGGTCTGGGCGATGGGCGCGTGCTTCTCCAGGTTCTCGTAGAGATACATGTTGTCGCTGGCCAGAATCACCGTGCCCGCCCGTGTGTTGACGCCAACATACTGCGATTGAAACGTATGCTTGCCCCCGGTATAGCAGGTGATGCCGGGAAGAATTTCCTGTGCATCGCCATTGACCAGGCTGACGCGGCCGGCGAGATTGAGTTTTACCACGGCGAGCACATCGTCAGGATCAATGCCGCCGTGAGTGCGGAGTTGCTGCCAGGCTTCACCGGTGTAATACGTGTATTCATCCTTCTGAAGCCAGATGCGTGCATTGGGAAACAGGTCCATGCCGTCAGCGTGGTCCCAGTGCATGTGCGTGATGATGACGTCAGTTATTTCTTCAGGCTTTATGGCGGGCGTGATTCCGGATTGGGCCACGGCGTCAGAGGGCTTGATGAAGTCATTGACCTTCCAGTTTTTGAAAAACTGCGGACGATAAAAGCCGGAATCGACCAGGATATTGCGCCCATTGCCGCGGACAAGCCACACGGTCATGGCGATGGAAAATTTACGGGCGGGTTCGGCGCCCGCGATCAGCGCGCTCACCGGAAAATCTGGGATAGAGGCATAGCGGATGGCATAAACCTCATACTGCGGCTTGGCGGGATCGTTAATCTTGGCTGAATCCTGGGTTTTGGCCGGATCTTGAGGTTTGGCGGCAGTTTGCCCGAAATCGGCGGCCAGCGGCCCTAAGCAGAACAGAATTATGGCGAGTAATGACCTGACTGGATGTATCATGGGCTCCCCCAAAAAGTGCTAATGAAATACCCGAGAAAGTAGATTGCATGAATAACGCAGGAATGTCGAGGAACCCGCGGGTCCCAACCCTATTTCGCCGCGTTGGACTCAGCTTCCTGCTGGGGTTCGCTCTTTTTGTGCTGGGATTGGTTGTGGAAGAGGTGCTGCCCACGGAGGATATTTCCGGAATCAGCAAGTATGTGGATGATATGGTGGTGGGCGTGGTTGCCGGATTGCTGGTCTTTGTCTATGAACAACGGCGCTCCAAGGCCATACGCCAGAAAATTGCCGTGATTGCCGCTATGAACCACCATGTCCGCAATGCGTTGCAGACGATTTCTTACTC
>JBARMK010000381.1:0-3881 GCA_049802395.1 Candidatus Angelobacter sp. | reverse complement strand
AAGTAGTTTCTTCATGCGGTCTCCTTTGAGTGAATCAGTTTCGAGCTGCTTTGACTGCTTGTGGAATCAGGTGCACACATTGTACAGAATGGAACAAAAATGGGTAAAGGGGTTTGTTCAGCCCGCCCACGCCCCGCGATTTCGGATTTGCAGAGTGGTGCGCGTTTGGCGACCTAAAAAAGAAAGCGGCCATCGGGGCCGCTTTTTACACAATTTTCAGGAGGTTATTTCGGTGGCGTGGTAGTGGTGTCGCCGGAGCTCTTTTTGCCCTTCTTCCCGCCCTTGTGGTGATGCTTTTTACCTTTGGTGGTTGTGGACGTGCTGGTCTTGCCGGTATCGCCGCTAGCCGGTGGGTTCTGTGCTGTGCCCGCCTGGGCTAATGACATTATGCTGCCAAGCACCAGCGTGCATGCGATTGTGAGTAGCTTTTTCATTCGTTCTCCTTTAAAGGGAAGTTCAGAGTATTACTGATAAAAACCCGCTGCGGAGAAATAGTTGCGCCGATTTTTCCCGGGCTTCGGCTTTCTAAGTTCCTGCCGAAGCTTTCTGGCAGCAAGCCAGGATCTCCTCTTCGCTAAGGCATCTGTCGGACGCTTTGGCCCGCTGGAAAATGCGGTCCACCAGTTCCTCAGAAGCGGTCATACCCTTGCGCTCCAGCCAGAAGATCACATTGGACTTCCCGGACATAGGGCCAATCTCAATGATCTGTTCCAGGCCGAAGTAATGAGAGGGTACACCGGAGTAGACGGAGTTCGCCAGTTCAATATCGCCTTTGCGGAATGCCTTTATGACAGCCGCGGCATGTACTCCCGTCGCTGTACGAAAGGCATCTTCTCCCATCACGGGATAGTTTCGCGGAATGGGTACGCCCGTAGCCTGTGAGACAGTCTGGCAGTAATCCTTCAGTTTGGTCAGGTCCTGCTCTGCCCAGGGTGGGATGCCCATCAGCTTCAGGTTGACCAGCATCTGGTCGAGCTGCGTATTGCCCACCCGCTCGCCGATGCCGAGAGCCGTACCGTGTACGCAGTCCGCGCCAGCCGCCAGCGCAGCCAGCGAGTTGGCCACTGCCAGCCCGCGGTCGGAATGGCCGTGCCAGTCCACGCGGATATTCTGTCCTGACGGTTCAACCACTTCCTTCAGCACAAAGCGGACCAGCGCCTTGACGCCGCTAGGCGTGGCGTGGCCTACGGTATCGCAAATCACGATGGCCGTTGCGCCATAGTTAATCGCTGTGGAGTAAAGCCGCTTCACCGTTCCCGGATCGCAACGCGAGGTGTCTTCGGTTACGTACATCACCCCCAGATTCAGCGAGCGCGCGTACTTTACGGCATTCTCGGTGGTACGCAACAGGAAATCGTCAGTCCAGTTTTCGGTGTAGCGGCGAATTGGGCTGGAGCCGAGGAAGCAAGCGACCTCAATAGGTATGCCGGCGCGTTGTGAAATCTCCGCTACCGGACGAATATCGTTCTCATGGGTACGGGCGGCACAATTGGGCTTGATTTTGAGCCGGCAGCTCGCGATTTCGCGGGCCAGCATTTCCACGTCTGCCACAGCGCGTGGGCCGGCGCCGGGCAGTCCTATATCGGCAAAGTTGATTCCCAGGTCCTCCATCAGGTGCAGGATCCTGAGCTTCTCGTCAATCGAAGGATCTTTTACCGAAGGCGATTGCAGGCCGTCGCGCAGGGACTCGTCATCCAGCATGACCTGTTTTGGAGGCTTGAATTCAGCGCCTGCAACCGTGTTCCAGTCGTACACCAGATGAGAGTGCTTCAGCGTCACTTTATAAGCTCCACTGCCCTATATCCCGATTCTACTCTCAAAGAATCCGGCGGCGCAGATAAGATTGTGTGCTTTTCATCGCTCCTCGCATGCGATTTATTAATTTTCCGGCGAACAGCAGGTCAATAAAGCCGCTCATTTGTTGCGCAAATTGCGGGCCATAGCCATACCACCACAGTTTTTTCATGCGCGGCAGGCGGTCTGAATCCACATATTTGGGCCATACCATTTCCTCCAGGCCAAACCGTCCGTGCGTGCGCCCCATGCCACTGGCCTTCACGCCCCCATGCGGCGCTTCGCTGATGCCGAAACACGCGATCACGTCATTCACCATCACGGTTCCCGCGTTGATGTGACGCGCCAGAGCCTCACCACGCTGGCGGCTGTTGGTAAAGATGCTGGCAGCGAGGCCAAATTCAGAGTCGTTGGCCAGTGCGACTGCTTCGTCGTCTGTCTTGAAGCTGCGCACCGGCAGAACCGGGCCAAAGGTTTCTTCGCGCATCACGGTCATGGAATGATCGACATCGGCCAGGATGGTTGGAGCAAAGAAATTCGGGCCGAGTTCAGGAAGTGCTTTTCCACCGACCAGCAAACGCGCGCCGCGAGCCAGCGCGTCTTCAACATGCGCCTGCACAATCTTTAACTGCCGCTCATGGATCATCGGGCCCACGTCAATGTTTTCCTCAGTCCCTCGGCCGGGTGCCCCATCCTTTGCGCCAGCCTGAATTTCGTTGTCACCAGATTCAGTGCGGCGCAAAGGGTGGGAAGAAAAACCGATCCGAAGTTTGGCCGTTTTCTCCACACATTTTTGCAGAAACTTTTCGTAGATCGCCTCATGCACGTAACACCGCTCCACCGAGAGACAAGTCTGTCCGGCATTCATAAACGCGCCCCACACGGCCGCGCTCGATGCCACGTCAATGTCGGCATCTTCCAGCACGATCATCGGGTCCTTGCCGCCCAACTCCAGGACTACCGGCAGCAATCGCGATGCGGCGGCCATCGCTACACGCTTGCCCGTGGCCACGCTGCCGGTAAAAATGATCTTGTGAATGTTCGCCGTCAGTAAAGCTGCGCCGGCGGCGCCATCGCCGGTGATCACCTGGAGAAGGTACGGATCCAGCCCGGCTTCGCGGAGCAAGCGTTGGAGTTCAAGCGACGAGAATGGCGTGAACTCAGAAGGCTTGAGCACAATGGCGTTGCCCGTAGCCAGCGCGGTCAGCGTCTGCACCGATGGCACGCTAAAAGGATAGTTCCATGGGCTGATGATCCCAATCACGCCGTAAGGCTGGCGAAGCAGCGTGCCGCGCTTGAGCTTCATCGCGGGATTGCCGTGCGGGATCGCCTGCGGCAGCAGAAATTCCGCAACGTTCTCGCGCAGGTATTTGACCGTGTCGAGCACGACCAGGATTTCTGTCGACAAGGCCTCCGCCTCGGGCTTGCCCGTCTCCCGGCTGATCACCGCTGCGACTTTTTCCTTCTGCTCGCACAGCAGCTCCCCAAAGCGCCGCAAAAGCGTCAGCCGCTCCCGAACGCTGGTCGCCGCCCATCGCTTCTGCGCCTCGCCCGCATGATGCGCAGCCACGGCGACCTGTTCAAGAGTGAAACTGGACAGCGAACCGAGGGTTTCGCCCGTCGCGGGATTGCGTACGCCAAATTGCGACGAGAGTTCGGGTTGAGGAACGGCGTTCATGGGATATCCATTCTACCTCTGGGCACTCCCAAAGAGCCGTGTCAAGTACAGTTGGGTTTCGTCCCTTGTTGTTTGAACACTTTCGGAAAAGAATGGCCACAGCAGTTGGAAAAAGACATCCAGCAAGCACTCAAGAGTACCGAAGGCAGCGCTATCAATTTTGAGCAAAGGGGCACTTGTTCTGCTAGGCAAGACATCTTCCGAGCAAGGAAATTGTCTCCACCCACGAATGTCCTTCCTCTTACGTTTAGGAGAGTCGTATACAACTCAATTGGAGTTTCATATCCCTTGATCGGCTTGATCGCTGCACCTTGAACCGTATTTACGTCCAAGACGAGCACTCCGCCAAAAGAGTTAGCAGAAGACGATACGATGGCGGAAATTTTTGCTTCGAACCGAATCGCTCAAA
>JBARMK010000380.1:0-10995 GCA_049802395.1 Candidatus Angelobacter sp. | reverse complement strand
CCAGGTCATCCCCGGCGCAAGCATGCGGTGCACAGTAACAATGAAATTCAATCCCGTAAAAATCGAGGAGAAACCTGCGATGATCACCCCGACAGCCAGCATGATGACGTGCGTTTTCAAATATCCGGAGCTGAGCGGCGCATAAAATGTCCATCCGCTATCCACTCCGCCGGAAACCATGGCAACCATCGAAAACGTTCCACCAGCGACATACAGGTACCAGCTCAGCAGATTGATCTTGGGGAAGGCCAGGTCTTTGGTCCCGACCATGATTGGCATCAGGAAATTGCCCAGCACGGCAGGCACGGACGGAATCAGGAAAAAGAAGACCATGTTCACGCCGTGCATGGTGAATAACTTGTTGTACGTGTCGGCTTCGAAGAGTTCGCCGTTCGGCGTAAGCAGGTGCAGGCGGATCAGCACCGCAAACATACCACCCAAAAGGAAGAAGAAAGAGATCGAGAACAGATACAGGATTGCGATCCGCTTGTGGTCCTTGGTCAGGAGCCACGATCTGATTCCGTAATTGTCATTCAGATAATGCTTTGCCGGCATTACCGGTGCGTCGGCGGTACTCATGGTTTCTTCCCAGATGGATTTGCAGGCCTAGTCCCCTGCGGGGTTTGTGGCGATTGCTGCTGTTTCGGCTGATTTTGCTGTTGCTGGTTCTGCTGCTGAATGTTCGGCACCTCGCTGTCGCGAATCTGCGTCGGCGTGGAACGGTTGTTCAGCGGATTGGATTCCTGCGGGGCGAGATGTTTGATGTACTCCGTGATGGCGATAATCTCGTCCTCACTCACCACGCCACGGAAGGTTGGCATGATCGATTGGAAGCCTGAGACCACCTTGGCATTCGGTTCCAGAATCGATTCGCGAATGTAGTTATCGTCGGCCAGGACCACTCGATTATCGACGAGCCTCACCGGGCGCCCATAGAGGCCCTCAAGGTTGGGGCCGCGAGCGCCCGAATCCGGTCGATGGCAGGTAGTGCAGCCGTATTGCTGGAACGCTTTTTCACCCAGTGACGCCAGGGAGCCCTCAGCTTTGCCGCTGGCCAACCAGGTAGCATAGTCTTTCGGAGTCATCACCACCACCGAGCCAACCATGCCGGAGTGCTTCGTTCCGCAATATTGCGAGCAGAACAGATGGTAAGTGCCGGGAACAGTAGCGGTAAACCAGGTAAAGACGTACCGGTTGGGCAGAACATCCTGCTTCACGCGGAATGCCGGGACAAAGAAGCTGTGAATCACGTCCTGGGAAATCATCGTGACCTTCACCGGACGTCCCGTGGGAACATGCAGGGTGTTGATCTCGCGCTGGCCGCCGGGATGCTGGAATTTCCACATCCACTGTTTGCCCACGCCGTAAATCTCCAGCGCGTTAGCGGGTTGACGTTCCATGTGGTAGTAGATCAACGCTCCCCACACAAAGATCGCCATGGAGATGCCGAGCGGTATGACCGTCCAGACGATCTCCAGCAGGGTAGAGCCATGGATCTGCTCCGCCTGCCGTTCGGGGGTCCTTCTATACTTGATAGCAAAGTACAGGATGAGAATGGCAATGAGCAGGGAGAAGAAGGTCGTGATCAGCACCAGGAACAGGTAGAGTGCATCCACCTGGCCCGCCATGGTCGAGGCCCGCTCGGGAAAAATTGGAAAGTTCAAGTGCATCTATTCGACTGTCCTGGTCAAGCGGCCCTCGCGGGCAGCAAGCGAATCACGGCGAAACATGATCAGCATGAAACCGCCCAGCGCCAGCACCGTGGCCAGCGCGCTGAGGCGCAAAACATTGAAAATTGCTGCTCCGTATTTTCCTTGCCTGGGATCATAGTGGTAACAATAGAGCAACACTTGGTCCACCACGTTCCCGATCTTTCCTTTTGAAGCTTCAATCAATCCAAGCTGGATATCGCGCGGAGCATACTCAATCCCATAGTAGTACTGCGCCACGCGCCCATCCGGTGTTAGCAGCATGATGCCGCTGGCATGGGCGTATTGCTTGATTTCCGGGTCCCATGCATAACGGAATCCCACGGCCTGGGCCAGCGCATCAATCTGATCTTTCTTGCCGGTCAGAAAGTGCCAGCCCGCCGCGGCCTCGGGCCGGCGATAGCGTTGCAAGTATGTCTTCTTGGCGGCGGCGGCGTCCTGCGCCGTATCCCGCGGATCAATACTGACGGTTACTACGTTGAATTCGCGCCCGATATTGAAACGAACAATTCCGTTCATTGCGCCGGTGAAACCGCTCAGCACTTGCGTGCACAACATGGGGCATTGGTAATAGACCAGCATCAGGATCACTGGCTTGGAGCCGAAATATTGCCGCAGTTGCACTGGCTGGCCGTGATCGTCCACAAAGGCCAGGTCCAGTGGGACCTGCTGGTTCAAACGCTGATCCAGCCCCACCTGGTCCAGAATGGATGGCTTCTGGTTCGGGACCGCCTCGCCCGGCTGCAGCTTCGGCGCGGCCTGAGGCCACGCGGAAACAGAGGCGCAAAGCGCCAGCAGAGCAATCGCGAAAATAGTCCGAATTTTACTTCTACAGCTCACTTCTTGGCTCCTCCAGGATTGCTGCGTGCAGGCTGCCCTGAGTCGGCCGCGCCAGAGGGATAAGCTGCGCTGGCAGCGCCCACATTGGCCGGCTGAAACGGCCCGCTCACTTGCGGAAGCCCGCGCTGTGCCAGAATCTCAATGGCGCGGCTGACGGGGATGTGAATATTGCCATTGGCATCCTTACCCGTGCTGTTTAGCCATTCTTTTTCCGACCCGCGAAAAATTCTCATATCGCGCTCGTCGTCATATTGCAGGCGCGGCGCCCTAAAAGTGCGGCTCAGATGATCTTCAATCTTGCCGCGGCCGTACCAGTCCGGCGGAGGCTTGAGTTCCCCCGGCGCAAGCGGAATCTCCTTGCCCAAACCTACTTTTGGGGCCTCTCGCTCCTGCTGGAGTTGCTGTTCCATTGGTGTGAGCTTGGCCTCGTGGCTCTTCTCCCAATTTTCCAGGACGTGGATCATAGCGATCATCAACACGAAGGCAAGAATCCCGCCTATAGCGAGAAAGGCGCCGAACAGCACAATGCCGCGAATGCTAAGGTCGCTCTCTTCGTGACCTTCCTTCAAGCGGCCGCCGGATTGAGTTTCAAATTTATCTTTATCCATGTTTCGCTTCCAGCATCTCGACAAAACCAGGATCGTTCACCGGCAAGAGAGCGCGCTTGCTCAGCCGCAGATAAAAGAAGAACAGCCAGATGCCCCCCATAGCGATGGGGCAGATCACATACATGGCAGCATCAGGCAGGCCGAAATTGTTCAAGCCCGAATCGGTCCCCGAATAAAAGTTTGGTGCGGTCAACCAGAACAGGTCCACCAGGCGCATGAACAGCAGCAGCAGCGCTACACTCACGATGCGTCTTGCATGCCGCTTGAGGCTGCGCGAGAGCAGCAGGGCGAATGGGAACACGAAGTGAACGAAGATCAGCAGCGTCCCAAAATACTGCCAGCCGTGGTACAGGCGCATCAGATACCAGCGTATCTCTGAGAGCATGTTGCCCGACCAGATAATCAACCATTGCGAGAATGAGAGATAGGCCCACAGCACCACAAAGGCAAACATCAATTTGCCGAAATCGTGCAAGTAATCGATCTTGAAAATGCGCGAGAGCGGTTCCAGCGGCGCCAGCCGCGTGAGCAGGAAAATGGTAAAGCAGAACGCCGTCAAGACCTGGCCCACCATGAAGAGCATACCCCAGACCGTGGACCACCACTGCGGGTAGAGCGACATGGTCCAGTCAATGGAAGCAAAGGTGATGGTGGCCCCGTAAAACACGATCCCAAAACCGCTTAAATTCTGGATGGCGACAAACTGGGCCGGCGTTGTGGTCCCTTGCTCTTCCCGGACCGACCAGCGCTTCAAAAAGTAATACAGCAGCCCCCATCCGGCAAAGTACAAGACGCCGCGCACCAGGAAGAACGGCGTGTTGAGGTAGTAGTGGATTTTGTCGGCCCCCAATGTGGCCGCCACCTTGGGATCAGTCCACTTGAACAGAGCTTTCATGCCCACGGCAATCGGGATCCAGAACAAGAACATGAGCCACAAGTTGCCGGCAGCCGCTTCCCAGATGCGGCGTCCCAGCCGGCCCCAGTTGCCGCCGCTGGTGTATTGCAGCATCAGCAGCACCAGAGCCCCCATAGTCATCCCCAGCCAGAACATGAAAGAGAACAGCCATGCGCGCAAAAAGATGTGCCAGTATGCGATTGCGCCCACAATCGCCAGAACGGAAAACACCGCGCCCACGGTCAGGCAGCGGGTCTTCATGCGATCAATGATCGGCGGCGGCGCGAAATCCTGGGGTGTAATGCGAACGACACTATGGCTCATCGCTTGTTCCCCTTAGGCGTCGTGTCAGGCACCGGCTTTTGCGGAATGGTCGCTGCGGGAGTGATGTAGGATGTATCTGGAATTAGAATTTCTTCTCCTGGCTGGTTCAATTTGTCTCGATCGGCAGGCGGCACGTCGGCCTCGGATGCGTTCTGGCTGTATTGCAAAGCACGGATGTAAGCTGCAATCGCCCAGCGGTCCGCCGGTTTTACCTGTGCGGCATAATCGGGCATTCCGCCAAAGCCATTGCTGATCACGTCATAGATATAGCCAAGCGGCGCATTTCTCAGCCGCGGGACGTGAAATGACGGCGGACGCTTATAACCGCGCTGCACGATCATGCCGTTGCCGTCCCCAACGTCCGAATGGCATGGCGTGCAGTAGATGTTGAACCGATTCTGGCCGCGTGCCAGCAGCTGCGCACGCTCTTCCGGCGTGTTGCCGGAGAATGGCAGCTCATTGCCGTAAATGTTGCCGTGTTTCCCCGTCAGGTAATAACTGTTGGGATCGAGTTGCTCGCGATCTACATCCACATTGTCCAGACGCGGAATGGTGTCGGGAACCGGATACCGGGCCGAGCGGTGATCAGCATAGAACTCGCTGGAACGAAGCGGTATAAATTTGGGCTGGTTATGCATGTCCTGGCGGCAGCCGGCGAGCACGGAAAAAACCGTCTCCGCGAACAGCAAACATGCCACCCGGATTTGTGCCGGCCGATTAATACGGCACCTCCGTGATTTCCTCTGGCTGGAAGCTCTCCAGCAACTTTCTGGTATCGGAGATGCTGAAGCGCGGGTCCTGCGATTCAATGCAGAGGAAGAACCGGTCGCGGCTGGCGCGCACAAAATTCGGTGAATTAAAGACGGGGTGATAGGGCTGCGGCAACCCGTTCAACGCCAGCATACCGAAGACCGCCGCCAGCGACGCACCCAGCACCGCGCATTCAAATGTCACGGGAATAAATGCGGGCCATGAATGGAACGGCTTTCCACCTACGTTGATGGGATAGTTCACTACAGAAACCCAATACTCCAGCGCGTAGCCACCGATCATACCCAGCATTGCGCCCACCAGCACAATCAGCGGGACGCGGTTATGGTGCGCGCCGATTGCTTCCGCCGCCTCCTCCAAAGGATAGGGCGTGTACGTGTCCATTTTGCGATAGCCGGCATCGTACGCGCCCTGGGCCGCATGCACCAGCTCCGTGGGCGTTTCAAACTCCGCCATCAGTCCATAAATAGGTCCAGCAGTCATTCTTTCACCTTCGCCTGCGGCAGCAATGACCGCATTTCAAAGATGGAGATGGCCGGCATGAGCCGGATAAATATGAAGAAGAGAAGCGTAAAAAAGCCCATGGTCCCGACAAAAATCATCATGTCCCACTTGGTGTACCAGTACATGCCCCAGGAACTGGGAATATAGTCGCGCTGCAGGCTCATCACGACGATGACAAAGCGCTCCAGCCACATGCCGGTGTTCACCACAAGGGAAACCAGGAAAAGCCTCCAGGGAGTGGAACGGACGCTGTTGAACCAGAGCGACTGCGGAATCAGGATGTTGCACAGGATCAGCATGTAGTAATAGTGCGAGTAAGGGCCGTGCAGCCGATTGTTCACCATGGCCAATTCGTATTTGTCCTGGCTATACCAGCCGATGAACATCTCCATGGCATAGGAGTAAGCCACAATTTGGCCGGTGGCCAGCATCAGTTTGCCGCAGTTCTGCAGATGGCGGAGCGTGATGAAATCCTGCATGCCGTACAGATAGCGGAACGGAATGGCCAGGATCAGGACCATGGCAAAGCCGGAATAAATTGCACCGGCGACAAAGTATGGCGGGAAGAACGTGGTATGCCAACCTGGGACCACCGAGACGGCGAAGTCCAGAGACACCACGCTATGCACGGAAAGCACCAAGGGCGTGGCCAGGCCGGCCAGCAACATGTATGCCGTTTCATAGCGGTTCCAGTGGCGAGCCGAGCCGCGCCAACCCATGGCGAGCATGCCATAGATCCGGCGAACCACCAGGGTCTTGGCCGAGTCGCGCAGCGTGGCGAAATCCGGAATGAGCCCAATGCCCCAGAACAAGAATGAGACCGTGAAATATGTTGATACCGCGAATACGTCCCAGATCAGCGGGCTGCGAAACTGCGGCCAGACCCCCATGGTGAGCGGCAAGGGAAACAGCCAGTATGCCGCCAGCCACGGACGCCCGGTATGAATCAGGGGGAACAGGCCGGCTTGCATGACGGCGAAAATCGTCATGGCTTCAGCAAAGCGGTTGATGGAGGTTCGCCAGCTCTGCTTGAACAGCAACAGAATCGCAGAAATCAATGTGCCGGCGTGGCCGATACCGATCCACCAGACGAAGTTCACGATGGCAAAACCCCATCCCACCGGGATGTTGATGCCCCAGATGCCAACGCCCTTTACCAGGAGGTAGCCAACGGCGGTTTGCAACATGCCGAAGATCGCCGCGGCAAGGGCGACAATTAATACCCAGAAAACCGGAGTGTGCTTGGTAAGCACAATGCCGGCAAGACGGTCGGTAACGGTGCCGAAGGTTTGGCCGGGACCGACAATGGGTGGCCTTACACCTTTTGGCGGCCGAACGTCAATTTGTTCGATCGGGGCCATTTCTTATGCCTTCTCCGTGCCAGACTCTAGTTTAGGGTTGGGGTTCCGCACCGCGGCCACATAGGTGGTGCGCGGGCGGGTGTTCAGCTCCGCCAGCAGGTCATACCTGCGCGGGGTATTCTTTAGCTTTGCGACGGCGCTGTTTTGGTCATTGATGTCGCCGAAGGTAATGGCCTCAGTCGGGCAAACTTGCTGGCAGGCCGTCTTGATTTCTCCGTCTTTGATCCTGCGATCTTCTTTTTCCGACGCAATTCGTGCAGCGGTAATGCGCTGGATGCAATAAGTGCACTTCTCCATCACGCCGCGGCTGCGCACGCTCACGTCAGGGTTGCGGCCCAGCTTCAGGCTCGGCGTATCCCAATCAGTCCCGGGCATATTGCTGAAGAGGAAGAAGTTGAAGCGCCTGACCTTGTAAGGACAGTTGTTGGAGCAATACCGCGTGCCTACGCAGCGGTTATAAACCATGTCATTCAGCCCCTCGGTACTATGGACGGTTGCCCCTACGGGACAAACCGACTCGCAGGGCGCATTTTCACACTGCATGCAGGGAACAGGCTGGAAGTAAACCGCCGGATTCGCAGCACTGCCTTCGTAATAAGAATCAATGCGGATCCACTGCATCTCACGGCCACGCTGGACCTGCTCCTTGCCCACCACAGAAATATTGTTCTCTGATTGGCAAGCCACCGCGCACGCCTGGCAACCAACACACGAGTTCAGGTCAATGGACATGCCCCATGCATACTCCTTGTACCACTGCTTATCCCGATAATCGGGATACAGAGACTCCGGTTCGCCCGGTTTGTCTCGTGGCTCTTCTTGCGGATCCTTGTGGGCAAAATTCCTGTTCTTGATGAACTCTTCCAGCGTCGCCACCTTTACTGGCTCGCGCTCGTCCATATTGAAGTGGCCCTGAGTGACCGCTATGTCCCAGAATCGTTGGGTGACGTTAATCGTGGCGCCACCGCCCAGGTACGGCGCCGCACTCGGGCGCACCTTGTAAGCATCGTAGCCAGTCCCAGTACCAACGCGCCCGGCCCGCTTCTGACCGTAGCCCAGGAAGAGCGTTACCGCGTTGTCAGGATGACCTGGCTGCGGCCAATATGGCGCTTCCACTTTCCTGCCCTGGAACTCAACTTCAATGATTCGCTGAGCATCCGATTGATGGTCGTTCTGATTGTCGAGTAGATAGAGCCCCCAGGCCTTAGCCATGGCTGGGCTGATCATCGCCACATTGTCCCAGGTATTGCGGCTCAGCGGCTTGGGCGTTTCCTGCAGCCAGGCATTATTGATGAAGCTGCCATCGTAAATCGTGGGATCGGGCCGGAACGCAATCTCGACCGCGTTCGGATTTGCCGGCGCCAGCGGCGGCAACCCACCCAGCCTGGCGGCCACCTGTCGCACCGGAACGGGGCTATTACTGATGAAACCATCGTGCACGGACCGCCGCCACCAAGCCTCAAAATCTGCGGTCGGATGCTGCGATTTCCAGTAAGTCTGCACCAGGTCGTGCGGTGAAATGCCGGCCTGATCGGTGAGGATGGCCAGCAGCTCATGCCCACTTTTGCCTTCATAAAGCGGCATGATCATGGGCTGGATGATGCTGGCAACGCCGTCGTAGGAACGGGCGTCACTCCAGGTTTCCAGGTAATGCGTCTCCGGCACGTGCCAGTGCATGTAGTCCGTGGTCTCGTTCCGGTAAAGCGAAAGCTGAACGCGCAGCTTCACTTTTTCCAGCGCTTTTTCAAATTCCAGATCCACCGGCGCGTTGTATACCGGATTTCCACCGAGGATAACCAACGTCTCCACTTTGCCGGCGTTCATGTCAGAAACCAGTTCACGGATGGATTGACCGTGCTCCACCGCGTCAACTTCGACCGGATCAATGTAGGTGACGGTCTGGCCGACATTCCCCAGGGCCGCGTTTATAGCATGGGCCAGCGCATGTACCGCAGATGACTGGAATTCACCAGGAACCACCACGCACTTGCCTTTGTGCTCCATCAGATCAGCAGCCACAACATCAAGCCACGCCTGCTGCTCCTGACTGAGATTTCCGCCGGCGGCAGAAACGCCAATCTTGGATGCCAGGGCACGGGCAAAACTCTCCACCTCAGACGGGCGCAGCACCAAGCGATGATCAGCCTTGGCGCCAGTGGTACTGGGTGAACTCTCGGCCACATACAGCCGGTTCATGTCGTCGCCCTTGTCCAGCTTGCGACGGCGCATGAAATCGCGCGCATAGCGAACAAATCCCGGGAACCACTCTCCGGAGAGGAAATCTGCGTCGAGTGAGAGCACTACGTCAGCGGCTTCAAACTTGAAAATCGCGTCGTAATTTCCGCCCAGCGCCAGCTTGCTGCCAGCCCGTGCGCTATCGCGGTTGACGGGATCCCAGCGGTGCCACTTCGCCTGCGGGTAGAGCTGCTGCACGGCCTTCATCTGCCAGCCAAAAGTCGGCGAGCTGACAGCGCCGGTCAGGAAGCGCAATCCCGCGCCTTGTGTAGCCTTAAGCGCGGCCACCTCGCTGTTCATCGCTGAAGCAAATTCGCCCCATGGTCGGCCTTCACCCAAATAGGTGACAAGCGTGGAACGGTCGGGGTCATAGAGACCGAGCACCGACGCCTGAGCGAACAAGTCGGTTGCTCCCAGGCTGGCCTGGTGCTGCGGATTGCCCTCAACCTTCGTGGGTCGAAATTCATGCGTCTCTACCAGCAGTGGCAGGGCATGACCATGGAAAGGCATGGCCGTGGCATAGAAAATTGGCTTTCCGGGAATGAGCTGCTCGGGCTGGCGAACATACGGCAGGATCTGCTCCAGCGGCTGCTTGGTACAGCCTGCGAGTCCAGCCAGGGCCATGGACGCACCCGCGAGCTTAAGAAAGCCGCGGCGCGATACCGGATCGACCCACTCTGATGCCTGACGCGGAAATTCGCGCTCCAGCAATTCGCCGAACGCCTGCTGATCTGCGAGTTCTTCCAGCGTGCGCCAGTACTTTGGTCCGCTGGCCTGGGCAAGCTTCTTGCGCACGGTATCCAGCTCCATGCTGGCCGGTTTGATTGAGCCCGCTGAAACCAAGTTTGGATTTGAATCGCTTTTGTTAGACATTCTTTTCCATTGTTTCCACCCTATCGGTGGCAGGTGGAACAACTGGTTATATCCTGCGTCGTGCGCAGGTGATACTTGTCGCGCAAAAATCCGCCCAGCTCCAACTGGCTGGTAAATGACTTCTTCTCCCCGTTCATCAGCACGTTCACGGGGTGCTCGCTGCTGGGCTGCTGATACTGCATGTTGAACACTTCTTCTTTAGGACGCAAAAACTTTTCCGGGTTGCGATGGCAGTTCAGGCACCATTCCATCTGCAGGGTGTTCTCCGCATACATGAGCGGCATTTCGTCCACCGGCCCATGGCAGCTATAACAGCCAACGCCCTTGGCGATGTGGATGCTGTGATTGAAATAAACGAAATCCGGCAGATCGTGGACCCGAGTCCATTGCAGGGATTGTCCGCTATTGAAGCTGAAGCGCACTGGCTCCAGCATGGGAGCGTTCGTCCATATCTGCGCGTGGCAGTTCATGCAGGTTTTAGTGGGCGGAATGCCGGCAAAGCTGGAATCTTCCACAGAGGTATGGCAATAACGGCAATCCAGTCCCAGCCCGGCGGCATGGTGCTGGTGGCTGAATGGAACCGGCTGCTCGGGCGCAATGTGCTGCCTGGTAACGTAGGGCGAACGCTGGAACTTCATCAACGCCGCGCCTACCGCGGAGAGCAGAAGGACGACGCCAAGTATGCTGGCGCGAGCTAGAGTATTAGAACTGCGGTGAAAGATCTGTGCCATTTATAAAGACTGTTGCCTGCGGAAACCGTCGCGCTGCCTGCGACGCGATCGGCAGTCCCCCAGGAATCATCTGTGATCGAGATCACTGACGAAAACGGATGATTATAAACAAAGTTAAGAACGTTCAGCTACTCTGCGCTCAAA
>JBARMK010000379.1:0-11898 GCA_049802395.1 Candidatus Angelobacter sp. | reverse complement strand
TCGGCATTGGCGTGCCGGGAATCATCGAGCTGCAAACCGGGATGTTGCGTCAATCGCCCAATCTTCCTGGGTGGCATGACTACCCGGTCCGGGATGAGATTGAACGCCGTCTGGGCACAACCGTGGTGCTGGAAAATGATGCCAATGCAGCGGCCCTGGGCGAGAAGTGGTTAGGCGCCGCAGCCAGCGTGGATGATATGTGCATGCTTACACTCGGAACAGGCGTAGGCGGAGGCGTGGTGCTGAATGGGCGTGTCTGGCACGGCATGACGGGCATGGCCGGAGAGTTGGGCCACATCAGCGTTGATCCCAGCGGACCTCCATGCAACTGTGGAAGTCGCGGATGTCTGGAGCAAGTTGCTTCCGCGACCGCAGTGAAACGAATGGCCGTGGAAGCCGTGGCTACCGGGAAAGCGCCGGAGTTGGGGCGTGCGATGGATGAAGACCCGGAATTCAGCGCCAAGGTGGTCCACCAGAGGGCCACGCAAGGTGACGAGCCCGCACGGGAGATTTTCCGCCGCGTTGGCAATGCGCTGGGAATTGTCATCGCGGACATGGTTAACATTTTCAATTTCCCCATGTATGTGGTCGGCGGAGGCGTTTCCAGCGCGTGGGACGCATTTGCTCCGGCCATGCTGGAAACTGTGCGCAGGAACTCTTTCGTCTATCGGGCCACCGCTCCGGCAGAGAGCGCGCGCGGCGTGCAGGGGAGCAGCGTGCCGGATGATGTGTTGCCGGCGCGGCGCACCACTATCATCACGCGGGCCCTGCTGGGCAGCGATGCAGGGTTGATTGGGGCCGCCCGCCTGCCGATGATCGCCGGCCAACCCAGGGCCGTGGAAGCAGCATTGAAACGGGCGTGAGTGGCGAGAGCTGAGCCGCTAAGATGGTGTAGCGACTTTGTGAAAAGGAGTCGATCTACATGGACGTCAGCATTCGTCCCGCGAACCGTGCCGACCTGCCGCGCCTCACGGAAATTTACAACCACTATGTCATCCATACGCCGATCACATTTGACCTGGAGCCGTATACCGTTGAGCAGCGCGCGAAATGGTTTGAGCAGTTCGCGATGAGCGGGCGGCATCGTCTGCTGGTCGCAGAGGGAAACGGCTTGGTTGCAGGTTATGCCGGCACAATGACATTCCGCGTCAAGCCTGCATATGACACTACCGTCGAGACCACCGTGTACGTCAGCGCGGAAAACGTTGGTAAAGGAGTCGGCCAAAAGCTCTATGCCGCGCTCTTTGCCGCGATCGCCGGCGAGAACGTACACCGCATTGTGGCCGGATTTACATTGCCGAATCCTGGTTCGGCGAAGTTGCATGAACAGTTGGGCTTCAAGAAAGTCGGCGTGTTCAGTGAAGTTGGTTATAAATTCGGAAAATATTGGGACGTCGCCTGGAATGAGCGCTCCTTGAAATTGCCGGACGCGAAATAGCGCGAGCCGTTTTACTGCGTCAGCAGTTGCCGCGCAACCGCGCAATATAGATCCACCGCTTCGCGCAGCTGTCTCTTGGAGATGCATTCACGGTCGGTATGCGCCACGTGGATGGAGCCCGGCCCCAGCAACACCGGCGTGCCCCATTTGCTTAGTCCGGGGATGTCAGTGGTGAATTTGGCTACCATGCTCTCTATGCCGGGAATCGTGCGCAACTTCACGAAGGGGATGTCCAGGACGAACTCTGCCTCGGCGAGCCCGGCAACTTTCTCTGAAATTTGTTTCCGCAACTCCTCTGACGGCCCCACCAACCGAAAGAGCAATTGTGCCCGCGCATGGTCGGGGATGACGTTCGGGGCCCGTCCGCCTTCAATCAAACCAATATTGAGCGTGGATGGACCAACTTCAGGATTGTGCGGCAGCTCCATCTTGCGCAGGCGTTCCAGCGCGGTGAGCAGTTTATCGATGGCAGATTCGCCCAGTTCAGGATAGGCCGAATGCGCCATCTTTCCCTGCGCTGTAATTTGAACGCGTAGCGCGCCCTTGGAAGCGGTGGCAATCTTGTTTTCCGTGGGCTCGCCATTGACCAGAAAACGGCTACCTATAGGACTGTCATTGGCGACCTTGGCGCCAAGGCTGTCTCGCTCCTCTCCCACCACGAAAAGCATGCCGACCGCCATGCCCTCTTTACGCAGGCGCTGGCACGCGGCAATCTGGGCAGCAATGATTCCCTTGGCATCGCACGCGCCCCGCCCGTATACGTGGTCATTGTCCTCTGAGGACTGGATGAACGGCGGTACGGTATCCATGTGCGTAGAAAAGACCAGGTCCGGCTTGCCCCCATCGAGCGTGGCCACTACATTGAATCGCTCATGAGCGACGGGCATTTTGTGTGTGGTGTAGCCCAGCCGGGAGAGCTCTTCATAGAGCTCGGCGCCCACCGCGCCTTCATTGCCGGAGATGGATTCGATATCGATGAGCTTGCGGGTTAGGTGAATTGGGTCCATGCAGACCTAAAGCATAAACCAGCGTCTACCACAGCGGATACAAACTAGCATTGGGAAAGATCCAAAATCAGTAAGGCTTTCGTCGATCAAAATTCTCAGACGGGGAGTGCAGCCCGGACTGCGACTTTGCCTCAATCTCGGTGCCCTCTGTGGTAAAAAGAACTGTGGCCAACGGAATCAAATCCTTTTTCCTTCAGGGTCCCGCAGGCCGGCTTGAGGCCCTGCTGAATGAAGGGGCGCTGGACGTAACGCACGCGGCGCTTGTCTGCCATCCGCATCCTTTATTTGGTGGCACCATGCACAACAAAGTTGTCTACCACGCCATGAAGGCCCTAAGCGGATTCGGGTTTCCCGTGCTGCGTTTCAATTTCCGGGGGGCCGGCATGAGCGAGGGCGAGCATGACAAGGGACATGGAGAGCAAGACGACGTCCGCACCGCGCTCGACTGGCTTGGTTCCCAGTTTCATTTGCCCATAATTTTTTGCGGTTTTTCTTTTGGCGCGGCAACCGGATTGCGCGTGGCCTGTGGCGATAAGCGTGTTGTCGGGTTGATTTCGCTGGGCACGCCGGTTGAGGCTGAGGGCCGCATTTACACTTACCACTTTTTACAATCCTGCCAACTTCCTAAGCTGTTTGTCAGTGGCTCGCGCGACCAGTACGGGCCGCCTGAGAACATCAAGAAAGTCGTTGAGCTGGCGCCGGAGCCGAAGGAATTGGTTCTGGTGCAAGGTGGTGACCACTTTTTTGAGGGCCATCTTGCCGAAATGCAGGCGGCCATCCGTGACTGGACCACGAAGTTCTTCAAGCCGGGAAGACAGGCGGAAGCCAGCTAATGTCGATTGCCCACAGCATGCGCGCCGCGGCGCGAGATGTCTTCCTCCATGCGCTGTCCGAGGCCAGCATTGAAAAAGCCTTCGATCGCCACGTGCACTATCAGCGCGGCCTGCTTCGCATCTGTGACGATCTCTACGATTTGAATTCATATTCGCGTGTGTTGTGCGTATCTTTCGGCAAGGCTGCACATCGCATGGCGGAGATCCTGGCTCGGCAAGTGGGAACGACGGTGGAAGGCATCGTCGTCGATCCCAATCGGCATGCTTATCAGCTTCCCGGGTATCGCTGTTTCGCCGGCGGACATCCCCACCCAAATGAGGAGTCAATGCGCGCTGCGGAGGCAATTTTGAAATCACTGGGCGCGCTGAACCCGCAGGCGCTGGCAATCTTTCTGATCAGCGGTGGCGGATCGGCGGCGGTGGAGAAGCCCGTTGACTCTGAGATCTCGTTGGCTGACCTGATCTTTATCTACAAAGCACTGGTGAATTCCGGAGCTCCCATCGCGCAGATCAACGCCGTGCGCAAGCATCTCTCGTCCGTAAAGGGCGGACGCATGGCGCATGCGGCGCAGGGTGCGCAGCAGGTTTCCATCATGGTTTCTGATGTGCCTGAAAACGCGCTCGATTCGCTTTCTTCGGGACCGACCATGCCTGATTCCAGCACAGTGGAAGATTGCTATCGCATTGTGCACGAGTACAACATGCTGCCGAGTTTTCCCGCATCAGTGCGAGAACTCTTCGAGCGGCGCGCGCTGGAAGAGACGCCCAAGAAAGACGACCCTGAGTTCGTCCGCTCGCGCTGGTGGAAGCTGCTCTCCAACGAGACGGCGGAGAAAGCAGCGGCGATTGCGGCATCCAGACAGGGGTTTGCCGTGGAAATCGACCATAGCTGCGACGACTGGGACTTTGCCCGCGCGGCTGACTACCTGCTGGACCGTTTACGTGTATTGCGCAAGGGGGTTGCTCGCGCCTGCATTGTTTCCGGCGGCGAGGTTACTGTAAAAGTTCCCGCAGACGCCGGCGCCGGCGGACGCAACCAGCATTTTGCTCTTTACTGCGCGCAGAAGATTGCCGGGGAAAATATCGCGGCGCTCAGCGCAGGCACAGACGGCATCGATGGCGCCAGCCCCGCAGCGGGCGCGGTGGCCGATGGAACCACTCTGGAGCGGGCGCGGAAAGCCGGGCTTGATCCAGCAGCGCATTTCAGCGGCTTCAATTCCTTTCCTCTGTTTGAAAGGCTGGGCGACGCAATCCGGACCGGGCCGACCGGGAATAACGTGAGGGACTTGCGTGTACTGCTGGCTTACTGAAGAAATTGGTAATTGAGTAATTTGGCAAGTGATCGGAAGGTTCAATTAATCCAATTACCAAATCAAACATTTACTAAATATTTCTCACTAACTGAAGCATTACATATAAATGATGGGCCTCGTGCACCAGAAAGAACTCCAGCCATAACGACAAATCCATCACGCCGAATTTTGGATGAACTCCAGTTTTCTTGAAATCTTCTTCGCTCAACGAACGCAGCCGGGCCATAAGCTTGCTCCGCATGGCAGAGAGCCGGACCAGCACCTGTTGCGTGGGCAGCCCAGACCACGATGCCCAATCGGGATCGTCTTCGGCACGGTAGCGAGGGAACTGCGGCGCCTGCTCGGTGAGAATGCGGTCGATGCGCTGGAGGAATATCTGGTGGTAGCGCGCCAGATGAGCGAGTTGTTCGTGCGCCGACCACTTGCCCGGCACTGCCTTCACGCTCAAAGCGTCTTCCGATACGCCATTCAGAGCGGCTGCCAGGAAATCCCGAAGCTGGGTTTCGCAGCGCTGGATCCGGAATGAGTTCGCGTTAGCGTTAGCCAAGACCCCTATAGTCTAACGAAACCATCGTCAGACCAACTCCGGGGTTGAGCTGAAAACTGAAAAAATCGTCCGGTGTCTCGGTTAGAATTTCATCCCGGAGGGTTTTTGAATGGCCAGGTTTTATGAGGATGTGCCAATCCAGTGGCAAGAGGGCGATCAGACCCTGGGCCGTGGACTCGGCAATCATGTGGCATGGATGTGTAAGTGTAATCACTTGATGCTGGCGCCTCACGAAGAGCTGTATTTTGTTCCTGCCTGTCCCACGTGTGGCCGAAAGTTCAGAGTACTGAAAGGCAAAAAGCCGCGTTACGTGAAGCGGGTGATTGAACGATTGGAGAAGCCGGTGACGCGGTGGTGAGGAAGGCGATCGCCATCATCGCCAGATCATTGTGAAGCGGCTGACAACCGTCATTACTCAGGCGATGCGTATAATCCATCACATCCAAATCGGGGGCGAAACTCATGTCGAATGATGACCAACGCGAAGACGCAGGCCAAGCCAGCCAAGAAAATAACTTCATAACCTCTTCCTTTGATCGCCGCCGCTTTCTCGTAGGTGCGGCTGCGGGCGCAGCAGTTCTCGGGGTCCCACGCTGGGCGAAAGCCGATGCACATAGCTTGTTCTCTTCCACTGTCATCGATGGCTTCGACGACGATCTGTCCGCGATTCGCGCGGAAATCGCCAAGCGGCACGATGAAACGGTGCAGCGCATGCAAACCTGGATCAAGCAGCCATCCATTGCCGCCGAAAATCGAGGCATGAATGAGGGCTGCGAGCTAACCATGCAGATGCTGCGCGAAGCCGGCTTCCAGCAGATAAGCAAAGTTCCCACTGACGGACAGCCTGGAATATTTGCCACGCTGGATGCGGGCGCTCCCAAAACGCTGGGTCTTTATTTCATGTATGACGTGAAGCAGGTCGATCCGGCGGAGTGGTCGTCACCGCCGTGGGAGGCCCGCCTGGTGGACAAGCCGGGCTTTGGCAAGGCAGTGGTGGGTCGCGGAGCCGTCAATCAGAAAGGACCGGAAGCAGCGTTCATTGCGGCGCTGCATGCCATCCGCGGCGCAGGGCGCAAGTTGCCGGTAAACCTGGTCCTGGTGGCCGAAGGTGAAGAGGAGATCGGCTCACCGCACTTCCCGCAGGTTGTGCACAAACCGGAGGTGCTGGCGGCACTGAAGCGCACCATGGGAATCTTCATGCCCTTTGCCTCGCAAGATCCTGACGGGAAAGTAACGGCGTTCCTGGGAGCCAAGGGCGTGGTGGAGCTTGAGCTGGTTTCCAGCGGAGAAAAATGGGGACGCGGCCCCCACGCCGATATTCACTCCAGCAACAAAGCGCGGCTCGATTCGCCCGCATGGCACCTGGTAAAGGCGCTGAACACGCTTGTCTCGGCGGACGGCAACGATCCGGCGATCGAAGGTTTTGCCGCCAAGGCGCGGCCTATCTCAGCGCGGGAGAAAGCGATGATCGCGGAAGCGGCCCGTCGATTGGATGAAAATGCACTCAAGAAGCAGATGGGAGTTGAGCACTGGGTGCACGACGTAAGCTTTCAGGAATCATTGGAACTGCTGGTATCAAGACCAACAGTGAATATTGAAGGTCTGGTGGGTGGCTACACCGGTCCTGGCGGCAAGACCATTCTTCCTCATCGCGCTGTGGCCAAGATGGATATGCGCCTGGTGCCCGACATGACCGCCGTAGAGGCGCTGGCCGCACTTAAAGCGCATCTGGCAAAGAATGGCTTTGGCGATATTGAAGTGAATATGACCGGCGGTTACGATCCCACCACTACTCCGGCGGACTCCGCCGTGGTCCGTGCCGAGCACGCGGTCTATAAACGCGCCGGAATCGATCCTATCGTGATGCCACGCTTGGCCGGTTCGTGGCCGGGCTACGTCTTTACCGGCGACCCGCTGCGTCTGCCAGCAGGCCACTTCGGCCTGGGACACGGCAGCGGCGCCCATGCGCCGAACGAGTATTACGTGATTGAGTCGTCGAATCCCAAGGTGCAGGGCATTGATGGCAGTGCAATGTCGTATGTGGAGTACCTGTATGAGGTGGCGCGGACGGCCTAAAATTTTCGCACACTGGCGGGATCGCTGCTTCAATAAGCCAGGCCGCTGTATGCTTGGGCAATTTCGTCGGACGGCAAGCTCACAAATCTGCGCTCGCGGTAGTCCAAGCCGGTGAGAGAACATACATGTCAAACGCAAGATGGATTACGTCGAGTTTGCCCATGCTGGTCGCCTTCGCATTCCTGATCGGAAGAGCCGGCGGGATACAGAATGGTTCGGCGGCGAAGGCCGGCGCTGAAGCGAGCCAGTTCCCAGTCGGCGACTGGCTCGGCGATTCCATTTGTGTGGTACGCCCCAGCGCCTGCAATGATGAAAAGGCCCTGTATCGCATCCAGAAGCTTGGCGATAAACCTAATCATTTCTCTCTGCAGGCCGGAAAAATCGTCAATGGCCAGGCCGTGGACATGGGGACCGTGGATTGCGCATACGCGCCCGAAAAGCGCGCGTTAACCTGCGAGTTTGCAAAAGGCGCGGTTCATCTCAACCTGCAAGACAATCGTATGGAAGGAACCATGAATCTTACTGACGGTACCTTATGGCGCAACATCACCCTGCGTCACAACTAAACGAGTGATTGCGAGCTGTCCGGCGCATGAAGCTAGTTGCGCTTTCGGCTTTTGGCTCATTGTACCGTCAGGTTGATGGTTGAAGTTGCTGTGGCTCCCCCAGTGGCGCTGGTAGCTGTCACTACAACCGCAGAAGTTCCGGCGGGCGTCCCTTGCACGGTTTTAGAACTGCTGCTGCCGCCTCCGCAGCCGGCAAGAAGCAGCAAAATAGCGCCAATCCCTCCAGACAGCAGACGCAATCTGAATTTTCTTGAGCGTGTGAGGCTGAGCGCCATTGCAGTCAATCCCAGGAACGCAAGCAGGGCTGGAACATTCGGAGGAATTCTTCCTGGCCCTTGAGGCATGACCACCATGGCTCGCGCTGTGGTCGAGATGTTCAACGTCACCGGCGTAATGCCAGCCGCACTTACAGACGCTGGATTGAAACTGCAGGTCGCCAGTGCCGGTAATCCAGTACAGGCAAAAGTGATGGCGCCCAGTCCGCCGTTGTAATTCACGTTGACGGTGGTTGAGGCAGTGCCTCCCGCTGCAACCTGCAAAGCCCCGCTTGGCGCGGTAAGCTGCAGCGCAGCGACAATCTGCGTGACGTCGCTGGCCGTATCATTCGCAGTATTTGTTTCGCCACCACCGGAAACTGCCGCCGTATTCGTTACTGACGAAGGCGCGTTGGCGGCAACGTTCACGGTAAGCGTAATTGGCTCATAGCTGGTTCCGGCGAGGAGCACATCGCCGCGGCTGCATTGCAAATTGGGAGACACCGTGCAGTTCCAGTTGACGCCGCCATCAATCGCTGTGGCCGTCAGCCCTGCGGGCAGCGCATCAGTGACGGTGACCAGATTGGTCGTGTCCGCTGGGCCGGAGTTTGTGACCGTAATCGTATAAATGGCCCCCAGTTGCGGACGGGCAAAATTTCCTGTGTGCGTTTCTGTGATCGTCAGATCAGGCGCCGTTACGGTTACCGTTGCCGTGGCCGTACCGCCGGTTCCACCTTCCACTGACGTTATGTTGTCGGTGATATTGACCTGATCTCCGGTGGCAACGGCCAATACGTCGATCGAGAAACTGCAACTGCTGTTCGCCAGAATTATTGCTCCGGACATGCTGAGGCTGTTGACCCCAAGCGTAATCACGCTTGTATCGCAAGACCCGACAAGGCTGTCGGGATTGGCAATAATGAGTCCGCTCGGCAGATTGTCATTAAAGCCAATACCAGTCAGATCGGTCGCCGGATTAGGATTCGTCACAGTAAATGTGAGCGTGGTGCTCGAATTCAGTCCAACGGTGGCGGCGCTGAACGCCTTGGTAAGCGTGGGCGGAGACTGCGCGAACGCGCTTGTCATCAGCATCCCCGTGAAAAATGCCATCGGCACGACCAACCGACGGATAAGACACCTCAACTCTGCTGCCATGGCAATCCTTTTCTTACCTCTTTGTAGAAATGTCCTGGACGGTGTAATCCGCGGGCACTTCGAAGAGCGCGCGGTCCTGATCGGTCGCTACGATGTTTTGCAGTCGGGTAATCACTGCGCTTTTGTTGGGAACCTCAAGTTTCGCCTGCAACTCGATTTTCAACTCGGGGGAAAACCAGGTCTCAATCACCATGTTCCTGGCTTTCTCGACTTTCACTGTATTTTCCGCAGGCCGCGTCATCCGGCTCACTGCCACCGTAAAGCCCTCAAGCATGGCAGAGCCTAAATCCTCGTGGGCAACAATAGCGGGCGGCCTGGCCAAAGCATTGGTTATGCCAGCCAGCAGGCCTGCTTGGGATCGCATAGGCGCAGGCGCCGGCAAAGGTGATCTGGTCGCTGTCTTCGTCTGCGGATTTAGAGTGATACGTATCTGCTGCACTGGATCCACAATTGTCACGTAATACTGCGGTGTCGCTCCCGCGACAATCTGGGTTTCCGAGCGTGTTCGCCCCTCTGAGTCGCGGAACATCTTGCCGTGAACTTCAGTCAGAACCTGGGTGCCATCCGCCATCACCAGGACAGACTCTCTCAGCACATCAGCGGAAAATGGCGCGGCTGCAATCGCGCGCAGATTGATTCCACCAGACAGTGTGCTGGAAGGCATGGCAGGCTTTCCGCTGGTCTGAGCGAGTGCTGTAGTACAGAAAAGAAGGAAGGCGGCAAGGATCGGCGCGCAGGCAGTTTTCATTATTTCTCCGGAAGGTAGCGTCATTGTAGCAGCTCACAATCGGAGGGCTGTCAGGAAAAAGGATTGGATCAAAACTTTTTCCACTAATGTACTCAACTAACGCCACCAAGAATTCATCGCAATTAGAAAAGCTTAAATACGTCTCCTAAAGCACGGTTAGATTCGCGGAGCAGCTTACGGTTCAGGACAAACGAGACCGTATTGCCTCAAGGGCGGGGGCTTTCAGAATGTATGGGTTCTATGCGCGACCCACACCAAGATATTCGAAGCCCAGGGCTTTCATACGCGGGCCATCCAGCAAGTTCTTGGTATCCACGACCACCGGGTTGCGGATAATGCGGCGAATACGGTCGAAATCCAGTGTGCGGAATTCCGGCCACCCGGTTCCGAGCACCAATGCGTCCGCGCCTTCTGCCACCGAGTACGCTGAATCGCAGTAGCGAACGTTTCCGGTCAACTCCTGCTGCGCGTCCGGCATGGCGATGGGATCGTAGGCCTTTACATGCGCTCCGCTCTCCATCAAGCGGCGGGCCAGCCGAATGGAGCCGGAGCTGACTACTGAATTCGTGTTCGGCTTAAATGCCAGGCCAAGCAGCCCAACCTGTTTGCCGTCCAGAGTCCCCATGGCGCCCGAAATTTTCTTCATGATGCGGCCGCAGAACTCCTGGTTCACTTCGCGCGCCGCGCTTAGAATCTTGAGCGACACGCCTGAGCCCGCAGCCAGGTTTGCCAGCGAATCCATGTCTGATTCGGTAAAGCTGCCGCCCAGGGAGCCCGGCTGCAGGCAGCGTGGGGCAATCCGCTTGTCCAAGCCAAGCGCCAGGGACAGATCGACGGCATCGGCATTGATTCGCTCGCACAAATTTGAGAGTTCATTAATGAAAGAAACTTTGGTGGCCAAGAATGCAGTTGAGGCTTCACGTACCAGCTCCGCGGTCTGGTGCGTGGTCACAATCACCGGTACGCCGCGCATCACCAGCGGACGGTAGAGAGCTTTCAGGGCAGTTACCGCGGCATTGGAAGCCGTACCCAGGACAATCCGGTCCGGCCAGTTGAAGTCTTCCACGGCGCAGCCTTCTGAAAGGAACAGCGGATGGGACACTACCGTGATATTCCGACCGGACGCTTTCAACCGCTCTTCAATCCGTTGCGCTGTGCCCACCGGTACAGGGGTCACCAGGACCAGAATCTGACCGTGGTCGCAATAGTTAGCAATCTCCATGGAGATTGCTTCCATGTCGCGGTTGGCGTCTTCGGCCAGATAGATGATCTCCGCGCGTTGCACCATGGATTGCAGGTGGGTTGAATACATGAGCCGTCCGGAGCGTACGCCACGCCGGACAATGTCACTCAAGTTCTTTTCATGAAAGGGCAGAATGCCGCTGGCCAGCAGCGTTGTATTGACTGCATCACTGCCATACGCGGTTACGGGAACGCCAAAATCGGCAAGACACGCAGCGACCACAGTACCCAGATATCCGCAACCGTACACACCGATCTGCATAAAATCTCCTGGAGAAAACTCAAGCATCGGCGATTTCGGGGGAGTGAGGGTTCGCCAGCTATTTCCCTTGATTGTGTCTTTGAATTACTGACTTTCTCGGGCAGAAGAGATTAGAGCCTTTTACTTAGTACATCCGCAAGATGGAATTAGGACATGTACCTAACAAAGAGTGCATGCCCGTTCGATAATTCAAGCTTTTCGCGCGACGAGCCGACCACTTTTCGGGGCTGGCAGCCCATCGAAGGGTTGTTTCATGCCCCAGGCCAGTGGCACGCTTTTGGCTGACTTTCCGCAGCCATACTGATTGGCTCCGACGCTCCATTTATTTATATTTGCCCTTCATTGTTCATTGCAATACTTAACTTGAGCCATCGTTCGTAAGGTGAGTAGATTGTTGCTGTATTATTTCCTAAAGAGAACATGGCCAAACCTATGAAGCTACGGCTCGCAATAGTGC
>JBARMK010000378.1:0-23023 GCA_049802395.1 Candidatus Angelobacter sp. | reverse complement strand
ACCGCGTGCGGGCAGAAACAAATATCCCAGATAAGAAATCAGGAATGTAGCGGCAATTAAAAAGGCGCAGTATCGAAATTCCTGCCGCGATTTACGCACCCACAAAATAGTCGTCAGCGCCAGCACGCCGGGAATGAACATTGTATAGACCACCTGCAGAAATTCCACCAGGGGACGGTGCTGGACCGAACTCAGCCAAAAGACAGGATCGATCTTCCACATCATCATGTCCCAATGGGCCAGGGTAGAATCAGCGATGCGAAGACCCAGTGTAGAAACCAGATAGGGTATCTGTTTATAGAGGAAGGGAAGGTAGATCAGCAGGTACCAGTGACGCAGGAACAGCATAAAGCCCGATTTATTCCGGGCGAGCAGAAAGATCACGCCCACTGCGACGATGTGCCCCACAATCAGAAGTAGTGCCCGCGGATCATGCCGTGAGGCAATGGCCAGAAGACAAATCATAATGCCGGAATAAGCAATAATGAGTTTGTCGATCGGCCAGAGGGCCCATGAGGCAGGAACTCGCTCGGCAGATGCCATTTGCACGGACGGGCGGTTATGCAAGCTTGTAGTGTTTCATGAAGAGATATTCATATAAGCGATGCGGAAGAACGCTCTTCAATATCGGGCCCAACCGTTCTCCGAAAGGCCCCACAGTGTAACGCAATCGCGGAGAAGGATCGTAGATGACGCGTTCAACCAGTCGGGCCACGGGATAAGGAACTTTCCCGTTTTTCTCTTCCTCACGCATCACGCCTAGACAGCGTTCCAGGAGGTCACGATAGACGCTGCTCCTCTCTGATTCGGCGGAGTTTTTGCGATTAATGGGAAATTCGGTCTTGAAATCTCCCGGTTCGATCAGCGCAACACGAATGCCAAACGGCCGGACTTCCATCCGCAGGGCCTCGGTCATGCCTTCCATGGCAAATTTGCTGGCACTGTAAAACGCCTGAAAGGGGACAGCTAAAAGCCCTGCCAGCGAACTTATGTTGATAATGACACCGTTATTTTGCTGCCGCATGATGGGCAAAATGGCGCGGCAAACTCGGTGCACGCCGAAAAAATTTGTATCGAACTGTGCCATTGCTTCCTGCGGGCTTGTCTCTTCCACGGCGCCGGCAATCCCATACCCTGCACAGTTGATCACAACGTCGATCCGTCCATGCTGTTCCTGAATATGCCGCACTCCCTGCTGCACTGAAGCGTCGTTGGTAACATCCATAAGCAGGGTATTGAACGGGCCAGGGCTGCCCGGCGTAAGACTCCGGCTTGCGCCATAGACTGTCATTCCTTTTCCGGCCAGATACTCACCGCAGACGCGGCCGATCCCCGAGGACGCTCCGGTAATGAGCACAACTTTGGCGCCCTTGCCTTGGTCTGTTGATTGCTCTTTGTTCGACATCTCTGGGGTTTGAATTGGTCCTTACAAGATTGTTTCTCAGCGTGCCCGGACACTCAATCCAGACTGGGTGCAGGAAGCATCCGAGCCAGGCTTTTCCAACTCAAGGTGTAAGCGTTTTGCTACACGTTCCATAACCTCGATCAATCGCCAGGCATGGGCCTCAGTGTGTGCGGCGGTACAGGAAATTCTGATCAGGTTCTGTGTCGCTGCAGGCCGGACCACTCCGTTGACGTAAATTCCTTCTTTCAGAAGTTCTTTGGCCATTTGGAAGAGCAAAACATCTTCAGGGATGATGACCGCAACCACTGGACTAGTGGCATGGATGACATTAAATCCCAGCCCAGCGAGCTCACGCCGAATGAGATCTGCAACTCGCAGAAGGCGATGACGCCGCTCCGGCTCTGCGCGCAGAATACCCAGCGCACAGCGCACCGTAGCAACCGACGCTGGAGGAACGCTGGCGGAAAACACAAAGGGCTGGGCCACATGCTTCAAATAATGGATTATCGGCTCGGTTGAAGCCACGAAACCGCCTGCGGCAGCCAGCGACTTGCTGAAAGTCCCCATGACTACGTCTATATCTTCCAGGGCGCCCTGTTCCTCGGCAACGCCGGCGCCGGTCGGCCCGAAAATTCCGATCCCGTGAGCTTCGTCAACATAGGTGCGTGCGCCGTACGTCTTGGCGAGAGAAGTGAGCTCTTTCAAATCCGCCACATCGCCTTCCATGCTGAAAACGCTTTCGCTTACGATCAGTACACCTTCTCCGTCAACCTGTTGCAGCTTTTTTTCCAGATGCTGCATATCGCTGTGACGATATCGCATGGTGCGCGCCGAAGAGCGAAGAGCTCCATCCACGAGACTGGCATGAAGATTATGTTCGCAGAGAATGACGTCGCCTTCGGTCGCCAGAGCGGCAATCGCGGCATAATTCGCCTGGAAACCGGTACCGAAAACAACGGCGTCTTCCTTGCCCATGAACTCTGCCAATTCTTCTTCCAGCTGCACATGGATAGGCAAGGTCCCGTTCAGCAACCGCGAACCGCTGCACCCGGTGCCGTACTGGCGGATCGCTGCCATCGCCGCTTCTTTGACTCGCGGATCCCAAGTCAGATCCAGGTAGTCGTTGCACCCGAACATGAGAATCTTGCGCGAACCAAGCCGGACCTCGCCGGGGCCGCAGCCCTCGCGTCCGCCAAACGTCTCAAAATAGACGTAAAGACCGGCCTCCTGCAATGCGCGGGCGCGATTAAACTTCCAGCATTTTTCGAAGATGTCGTTGCGCTCGGGTCTGGAACCGTCCAACGGGGGGACCGAAGCATCTTTCATGGCTTTTCAGCTCCTAAGATCTGTGCCGCAAAATTATGACTCGGCCCCGCGTCAAATGATTGGGCCGGCTATTTTGCTGTCGTCCGAACCGCCCGTCAAGGGGCCATTCCCTGCAAATGAACAGCAAAAATGCCTTCTTAGTTAACGATTCTTGAAGATTGTGCCTTGGAGCGGCCGTCTGGCGAGCTTTTGCCATCCTCCACGGACAAACTCAGCTTTCGTTTAAACCGGCAATAGTACCATGAATTTTTGCCCGATTCTGGTTGTTTTCTAAATTGTTTGCGTTTCTTTTGAAAGGTTTCCGACGGTGCTGTTCTGTTGTAATGGCTCAGAATTCCGCGCGGGAATTCCGGCCCGCCGGTGCCAGCGGATAACCCAAATCCTTATCTTCCACTCGGAATTTCTCTCACGGGACAGCGTGGTATCCGCTTTCCATATCTACGTAACGAATCGCCAGCCGGCAAACCGGGGGCCACCAGGATTTTGGAGGGGGAGCTTCCCGCGCTCGCGCGCGGGCCTATCTGTCGCATTGTTGCGATTTGCCTTAGCGCTGCTGCCGCACAAGTGCTACATCCGTCTTTTTGGGCGACGCATTCACGTGCTCATATTCCATCAGGAACTGCTGCTTTGCACGATGGAGCAGTACGCGAAGGTAATCCCTGGTTACGCCCAATTCGTGGCAAACCTCATCTTTGTCTCGCTGCTCGAAAAAGACCGCCCGCAACAGCTTGCGGTCCTTGGTGCAGAGGCGTCCGAGAACTTTTTGCACCTGGTTCCTGGTTTCGGCCGCTAGGAGTATTCCATCCGGGCTGATCGATTCGTCGGTCGGGTCAATCTGCAAGTCAGCCAGCGCCCTGGTTCGGGCACGCGAACGATAAGACTCGCGCAGAATGTTGTTGCATACGGAGCTTACGAAAGCGCCAAAACGCTCGGGCTGGCGAACACCGCCTTCGGCACGAACCGCCGCCCAGGCCCGCAACAGCGTTTCCTGCTGGACATCCTTGATATGCTCAGGGCAGGCTAGCCTGCGGCGTAGTTTGTTCTGCAACAGCCGGCTGAAATAGGAGACGAAATGGGCTTCAGTAGTCGTGTCTTGCGCCCTGAGGCCGTGAATATAGGTTTCACTGAATTGATGGAAGTCCAAAGAATGTGCGGTGGTGCTCATCGTCCCACTCCTTCTAACGGCGCTCGTTTTGCTCGATATCACCGTGGCGGGCGGCCATTCCGCGCAGGCATCAGTTTCCCCACCTGCTGCCTGCGGGCACGTCATTCAAATAAGTGCTGACCGTCGCTTGTCACATAAGACGAATGAGGTATGGATTTCCCTTTGGGATTTTGGTTGCAGTTTTACTATTTTTGAGGAGATTTATAGATCGGGCTTTATGGCGATGGCGAGCTGGCGGCATCCATGCCGCCAGCTCTTCGCGCAGGTATCCGCTTAGGGGGTGCCCACAATGAGACCACCAAGCTTGCAATCCAGAGTGTAGGATACCGGCCTAAGCTGCAACGGCTCCATGGTTTCCGACATCACGGCTGGCAGGACCCTCGCCGTCGTGCGCGGCTGCCCCCGTTTGTCATCGATAGACTCCAAGCTGTATCTATCCACCAGATCGGGGAATGAGGTCTTTAACATGTAGTTGAAGAAGCTCACGGCGTGATTTTCGGGCGTCCCCTCGGGTGGGCCGACCTCAAAGAAGAACCGCATCAAACCCTCAGGAGAATCCTTCGAGGGTGCACAAGACTTGGCCAGTTCTTTGCATTCGAGCCTTACCTGCCCGGGATCACTAACTTCGTATTCCAGGATGTGGTTGGTCGGCATCCAGCCTTCCTTCTTCGAGAGAAACTTAACGCGCTCGCGGTGTCCCGCAAAAGTAATCCGCCTGGGACAGGGAAGCTTGATCGCGACAAAATTCTCGGTTGGCGTCCAGCGCTTGGTCTCGGCGTTAAAATCCTCAAACCCGGATGCAATTTCGGGACGTTCATTTTTCTTGAGACCCTGGAGCAGCAGCTCAAAATCGTAGTTTTTACCTGATTCCTGAACGTACTTTGGATCGTTGAAATAAAACTGATGCGGTTCGCTTTTGTCCCGTGGCGAGAACGCAAAGATTGAATTTGCCTTGTCATGCTGTATGACCACGGCAAACGCGCCATCCAGCAGAATCTGTAATCGATGGGCAGATGAACCTCGACGCGATCTATCGTCATCGTTCATCTTGCAAACACCCAAAGCACTCGCCACCGGAACGGTGGCCAGCGCTTTCAGCAACTTGCGTCTATTCATAACCATCTCCTGAAAGCTAATGTAGGTGGGCCAATTTGGTTGGCACAAGGGTAGCAAATGTCTCAACTTCGAGCTAATACGGAATTAATTGGCCATTCCTTCCAAGCTGAAACTGGCCCAATAATACGGATGTGGAGCCTTTTTCATCATTTCGTTTCGCGCATCAAACATCGCTTGGGCAACGGTCTCGTTTTTTCCTAGGCTGCG
This sequence comes from Candidatus Angelobacter sp., assembly GCA_049802395.1. Taxonomy (GTDB): domain Bacteria; phylum Acidobacteriota; class Terriglobia; order Terriglobales; family Acidobacteriaceae; genus Angelobacter. Next base: position 17,804 of record JBARMK010000378.1, on the reverse strand, counting down.
GTAAAAACTTTGCATAAGCTGAGACGTACTCGCTGAATCTACATTCCATTGGCTGGCAATAACCCGCGGTACGCCAGCGGCAAATAAGGCGTGAACAAGGCTATCCGTATCGAGCAATCCCTCTTTTCCTTTGGCGCTTGAACAGGCAGCGAGTACGACCAACTGCGAACGTTGGAACAGCTCAGGAGCAAAATCCCGGGCTTGCAGAGGATGAGTTTCATTGAACAAAAGCCCGGTACCGGTCCCGGCCGGCAACCCGTGGCCCATATAGTGAAAAATTGCACTTCCCGCAAGCAGCCGCTGGACCGTCGTCCACTTCGAGCTTGCAGAATCGATCACGTTTGTTCGGGGGAATACTTGAGAAAGTGCCTTCTTCTCTTCTTCCATACCCGGCAGAAATCCCGCTTGCGGAGAATGCGTTGCGTCCAGTAGCAGTAACGTCTCTTTGCCGGTAATCTTCTGCAATGGATGTAGAGACTTATCAATCTCCGCTCCCGCAGAATAAATGACCGAATGCTTCTCACCGAAATACACGCCTTCGGGACTCCGCAGCGCCTCCATGGGCAGGTTATAGATGGAATTGTCTAACTCTACGGTCAGGGTTGTGTATTCTGAGATATCGCTCACGATCGGTTGAATGAGCAAAGAATATAGTTTTTGCCCTTGCTGATGGAGCTCCTGAAGATTGGAAGACTCTGTCGCGCATTTCCTGACAAAATCACGGGCTAGCCGGTCGAAATCCTGCCGTTCTGTTGCCACCCACGTGCTGTGAACTGAATTTTTGCTTGAGATCCAGATCTGCAGCCCATCTCGGAATCCAGCGTAGACCAAACGAGTGCCTGATTCTGGTCCTGAGGTATTACGGCTGACTTTTGTGCGGCTGGCGACGGAGGGAGCAACCAGCCTCGCAAGGCTATCCGCAGGCAAACTCCGGGCTAAAGGCATGCTTTTATACAATTCCCATCGCTCCAGAGCCTCGCGATCTTTCTTCTGTGCAAGAAGGACACGGACGAGTCCGCGATAGCTATCATCGGTCGCGCGTAACCAAGCCAGGCGGTTGGCGCCGTTTGTGAGACTCTCCAGCGAAGCTTCAGCGATCTCAATCGCCGATTGATACTGCTTGACGGCCTGATCGTATTCAGCCAGTCTGAGATAAATGTCACCCAACAGTTGCCGGCATCGCAGCGAAAAGAACTTGTCCTGGCTATGGGGAAGGAGTTCGATTGCAGGAACAAGCGTTGCCAGGGCCAAAGCGGCATCCCCCTGCTGCAACTGGAATTCCGCCGGCTCAATTTCTGTGACCAGCTTGTACTTATTGACCGACGGTTCATCCGGCTGGTCCAGCAGCGCCAGCGCACGTTTGCGCTCTGCTGCAGCCAAGGCTTTCTCTCTTTGGGCCAGCAAAATATTCGCCAGATGCAAATGAAGAAGGCCTTCTATGGTCGCATCGCGTGAAATATCAGCAGCAGGATCCTGGCGCATGGCAATGGTGTGTTGGATGAGGGCCTCAGCTGTGCCCAATTCGCCCGTGTCCAACGAACACTGCAGCATCACGGCATAGAATTGAAACAGTCGTTCCCCGCGCGAGTGTACGACCTGCCAGTAAAGATCAAGGCCGCTGACGGCATCTTTCCAGCTCTCATCACAGTTTCCTCTGAGCCGCCTGATTCCGGCAGATATCCCCAAATTCTGGAGGAGAAGAACCGGGAAGCCAAAATCCCGGGCCATCTGGCGGCTTGCTGCTAAACTTGAGTCCGATTCAGCAAACTCACCGTATAGATTTCTGCAGTCCGCCTGTTCCAAAAGCACCCTAGCCATCAGCCAGCGATAGTTCGTTGAGGAAAGCCTTTTAACCAGTGGATCGGCGCGGGCAAGACAGTCGGCCCCATTGAGAATCCGGCGACGTGCATACACTTCTTCAAAACTCGCCCTGATTTCTCCAGCGTGGTTGTGACCCCGGGCAAACAAACTGGACGCGCGCTTCGACTGCTTCTCCGCTTCGTCATATCGTCCGGCGTTATTTTGGTGGACAGCTTCGCTTAGAGCTTGCACGGCTGGCAATTCATCGGAGTTGAATGCCCCAAGAAAATCCCGCCACCAGAAATCCTGGTGCCCCGCAAAAACCGCCGCCAGCCTGATGACAGCCCGGTAAGCATCGCTGCTCTTATCGGATACTGCAGTCGAGAGCCATTGGCTCAACGCCTTCTGCTGATATTGCTCGGGATCCTCAGCTCTCAGATTGCCTGCGGCAATTTGTTGCAAAAAAAAAGATGGGTTCGAATAGCTTTGTTGCTTGCTATCAGGGATTTTTTCTTGTGCGTTCTTGAGATGCTTCCGCGCCTCATTGGCCCATGGGCCTGATGCCTCGCCTTCGAGGTACTTTTTCCACGTGATAACAGCCAGGTCCCAGGCCTGCGTTTTCTCATACGCAATCGCCAGGTTGTAAAGGGCGCTGGCGCGATCCTCACTACCCAGTTTCGGTTTGGTCAGGACTTCACTCAGCAGATTCAAAGTCCGCTGCAGGTTGGGATGATCCGATTTACTATCTCGCTCGTAGTAAGTCGCGGCCAAGTCTATATCCAGGCTGGGACTATCGAGCCCCGCGGATCGGGCCAGTTCAAAGTCCTTTTCCGCTTTTTCCAGGCTGCTGGGCGTTGCTTCCCACAGCAAAACGCGCCCCTGGACTTGCAGCCACCGAGGGTCCGCATTCTTTGCCTGCAGCTTCTCGGTTGCAGCGCTGCTGGCGCTTGTAAGTTCCGGAGGCATCTCATCGAGTTCGCGGCCACTGTCATTGCCCAAAACGGTTGGAAATGGATTGTAAGCAGCAAAATCAACGGACGTGAGGCGCATCTCAGTGGTGCGCCGGCCGGCGAAAGCCATGGCAGTCTGCTTTTGCGCTTGGTGGATTTTGAGCTCTGCTATAAAGCGCGGTCCCTGGGCAATTCCCACCACCACAAGGACTAAAGCAACCAGCGCCGGAACCAGTTTCAGCCAGGGAGCCCGCCTTGGGCGAGCGATCATCGTGCGCACCAGATCCTTCTGCCACTTCGGCTTCGAACTCTGCAACTGGGCCAGAATCCGTGTATTCTCCGGCGACGGTTCGTCGGAGAATTCCCGCAAATACCTGCGCAGGGCTGGGCCACAGACTCTACACCGCACCACGTGCTGCATTGTCTGCTCCGCCAGTTCCGGAGAACTGATGCCGGCAGCGAGTTCCTGCAACACTTCGTCGTCAGGACAATTGCGATACGGGGGTGCGTTCATCGGATTACCTTCCAGCAAACAAAACCAGATCTGGACCTAAGCCGTGAATAGAGAGCGCAGCGCACTTTGCCGAAAGGCAGCCCAGCGAAGTCGGGATTTTGCTCAATGGCAAGCCGACAGTGTCCCGAACCTGATCCGTTTGGTACCCTCAGCCAATGATTGTCTTGCGCATTCACCTTAATGCCTCTTCCTAACCCAAAGACGTAAAACCCCGTGCGAAACCTTTTATGCTGGCATCACCGACCCAGGTTTTCAGGGATCGCGATCCTTCCCCGGCGGCTCAAGCCCCCCTTCCCTCAACAATCTGGTTAGGCGCAGCAACGTACTTTCCACGCCTTTTACCGTCAATGCCACGCTTGGAATCGATGAAATCTCTTTGGCCGTGTAGCCTTGCTCGTAGTAGAGCCAAAAAATCGATAAATCTCTTCGATAAGTCTCTGAAGAAGAAAGGCTTTCCAGCCGCGCCTGTATTTGGCCCTTGAGTCGGTCGAACGCAATCCTATCCCAACCGTCTGGACATGGAGGAACCACCGGATCTGAAAGCTCGATTTCCTCTATTTTATTTTCTGGGTGGCGAAAATGGTCACGAGTCGCGTTTCCGGCCACAACTTTGAGATAGCCAAAGATCGTGTTTTCGTACTCGTTTCTTATGCTGCGCAGCGCCTTGCGATCATTGGCAAAGAGCTTAAGAAATGTCTCCTGCACCAGATCGTCCACCAAACTGGGGCTGGGCTCCTTCCATCTGCGAATAGTGGTGATGATTACATTGGCGATCATAGGCTGCGTACGCCGTACAAACTTCTGCCAAAGCCGTTCATCTTCAGAGCTTAAGCAGTCGTCGAGCAAGTCCCTGATTGGGATGTCTTCTTGCATTCCAATTTCTTTAATCGTGGGCAAAATCTTACTCTTCTTCACCGGAGCTGCTTCGATGAGTTTGTACGACGTTTTTGAGCCGCGCTTGCGACCGTTTATGTGCAAATGGAAACGCTCAAGCTACAGAAGCCCATCAGCTTATCAATTATTAACAAATTGGGGGAACTGCCTTGTCACTTTTGGATGAAATACCCGTGGCCAGCCTCTAAGTACTTGATTCCTGAGTGGCAAAGTGGGCACAAATCGGCCCGCAAGGATTTGTCTCTGAGATGCCAGCAGCAGGTATTAGGCCAGCTGCGGAGCGCGAGGAATAGGCTCAGGCAGTCGCTGCAATGGCCGCACCGGTCGCGCGCTGAACAACACGGTCAAAAGCGGCCTTGTGATCGAACGTGATTGTGAAATCCAATGTATCCAGATTGTGGCCAACCTCGGCCAAATGATCCGCTGGCCAGGGTGGCTCAACAAAGTCTGACGGCCATTTGGCGGATGCCTGCGAAACATTCCGTCGTTCGCCTGCTCCTCGTCAGTTTTCCCCCAGAGGCAATGAAAGCATGCGTTGGTTGCAGCAGAAGAGAAATCTTACCTGTCCCGCAATAAGAGAGATATCGGACGCCCGGACATCGACGTTTTCTTTGTTGAACCCCACAGCGGCCTCCGTGGTCAAATCATCGGCGCGCCGCTTTGGACCGCAGGAAACTGATTCAACGCCCGACGCACCAGTGTGCTGTCAACGCCGGGTACCAGATCCAGTACCAGATCGGCTACCGGGCTGCCCCAATGAGGCGTGGATATGGTGGACAGAGATTTCACGCGACCAGCCAGCCCGAGAAGGTTCTTGGACAAAAGATAACGTGAATCCAAGCCTCCCATGCTGTGAGCAATGATGTGTATTTCGCCGTCAGGAAAACGCCGGTTAATCTCTGTTGCCAGTGTCTTGGCGCGGTCTCTAACATGAGCATCGATTGCCGTTGTGGGAAAAAGTGCATTGGGGAAATGGGCGGGAAGACCGCGGAAGTAATCCACTCCGAGAATGCTTTGTGGAACCAGAAAACCACTTGCAAACGCCAGATTCATGGCTCCCCCTTTCACCACTTAATTCATTAGTGCGCGCGTAGAACTCCCTTCGCGGCTTCAACAATGTGACGCTGCGAGATTCCATACCGTTCCAAAAGCTCTTTTGGTTTTCCGCTGTGTGGAATTTCTGAGACCGCAAGCTTGGTCAATTGGATGTCATCCAGGGCGAGTGCCGACAGTACGGCATCTCCAATACCGCCGTGAGTGTAATGATCTTCCACAGTGATCACTTTCCCGCCGCAGGCTTTAGCGGCAGAGCTGAGGGCCTCCTGGTCAATGGGTTTTACGCTGAACAAGTCGATTACACGAACCGCAATATTTGCCTGTTTAAGCTCTTCATACGCGGCAAGAGCTTCAAACAGAGTGACGCCGGCAGCAACAATAAGAAGCTGGTCGCGGTCGCTTTCTTTCAAAACTTTGCATTTCCCCACTTCGAATGGTTCGTTAGCTCCATAAAGAATGGGATTGGCGGGCCTTCCCAGGCGTAGATAGGCCGGACCGCTAAGCCTGGCGGCAAGCGCGGTGGCCGCCCATGCTGAGGTTGCATCGCTCGGGTAGAGAACGGTATAGCCGGGCTGGGCAGACATCATTGCCAGGTCTTCCAGGCCCATTTGTGAGGGGCCGTCTTCTCCGATCGAAACACCAACGTGGGTCCCCGCAAGCTTGATGTTGTTCTCACTGATGGCGGCCATGCGTATGTGGTCGTAGGCGCGTGTGAAGAAGCAGGCAAAGGTCGAGGCAAATGGTATTTTTCCGCGAGCCGACAAACCCATAGCCATTCCTATCATGTTCTGTTCTGCGATGTAGCCCTCAACAAAACGTTTTGGGGCGGCGGCGCCAAATTCCTCTGTGTAAGTGGAGTTCTTTACATCTGCGTCCAGAGCCACGATGCGCTGATCCACACGACCAATGGCAGCCAGCGCCTGTCCGAAAGCCTTCCTGGTTGCGACCTCTTTGTCGCCTATCTTATAGGGTGGTTTTGGGTAAGAAGGCTCTTCTCTCAGTGCAGCGGGAGACTGGCTTTTAGCGGGCAAATTAGGCGTCCATGGAGGAAGATCTTTTTTAAGCTGGCTTTCGAGTGACGCCAGCGCCTGCTTCTCCTCATCGCCTTCCAGCGGCTTGCCATGTCGATCGAGCTGATCTTCAATATTTTTGCCCAGTCCTCTGCCCTTGAATGTGCATGCCAGCACGACTGTTGGCCGGTCCTTAGTCTTCTCGGCCTCGGCGTAAGCCGCAAGCAACGCAGAAATATCGTGCCCATCGACTTGAATGGTGTGCCAGCCAAATGCTTCCCAGCGTGCCGCATACACCTGCAGGTGATGCTCCAACATAGTCGGGCCGCTTTGGCCCAGGCGATTGATGTCGATGGTGAGGCAGAGATTGTCAACTTTGTTATTGCCGGCGATTTCTGCCGCTTCCCAGACCGAGCCTTCCGCCATCTCACCGTCACCCAGCAGGACATAAATGCGATTGCTCTGCTGCTCAAGTACCTTGAAATTGAGCGCCAGGCCCAAACCAGCAGAGATGCCCTGTCCCAGAGATCCTGTGGCGACATCCACGAAGGGCAGGCGCGGGGTTGGATGGCCTTCCAGATCAGAATCGATCCGCCGCAGGGTGAGCAAATGTTCCCGGGGAAACAGGCCGGCTTCGGCCCAGGCCGCGTACAGAATTGGAGCCGCGTGCCCCTTGGAGAGAACAAATACATCGTTTACCGGATTCTTAGGGTCTTTCGGGTCATAGCGCATTACCGAGAAAAAGAGCACCGACATGATTTCAGCAGCCGAAGCGCAGCTTGTGGGATGGCCGCTGCCTGCCGCCGAGGTTGCGCGCACCGAATCAATTCTTAGCCGGGTGGCTTTGTCTTGGAGCAGTTCCAAATTTTTCTGTACGTCAGGTTGATTGATCGTAGCCACAGAGTGTCCTCGCTTCTCACCGGATAGAAGAATATTGCCGAAAATTGCTATCACGGCCTGCGCTGAAATATTACGCCGTTCTTCGACACCGGCCAATACCGCGAATGTCGTAAACGCACAAATTCCTGCAACAACTAGTATCTCAATAAAATAAGCCGAAAGGGAGAAAGACCTATATCACTGGTGAGGCTCGGACTTTGTCAGAATGGATTTCGGAATTCATCCAGCAGAAACTCTCATATCAAGACTGTATTGTTATTGCTCATTTCTGCGCTGGTTCTGGCAAATTCAGTGCCACAGAAAACTCATCTATCTTCATCGTGCCGGACTCTCCCGGGATCTTCGCCAGCACCCTTACGTCGATGCGATCGGAGAATACGTCGGCAATACAAAAATGATGGAGCTTTTTTGCAACGTCACCGCTGATCAGCAAGCCGGGTTGAATGTCATAGAGCGGAGCCCCGCCTCCGCCGGTGACAACATACGTGATGCTGTCGCGCGAAGTCCTGTAATACAGGTGGTCGTGGCCCTGAAAAACAACTTTGACGCCATATTTTATGAATAAAGGGTGCAAGACGGATCGCAATGCGCGGTTCTCGCCAGCGTGCTTACCAGCAGAGAAGATGGCTTCATGAAAAAACGGGACCACGATCTTGCCATCTAGTTTTGCCTGCTGCAGTTCACTTTCCAGCCAATGATATTGAGGACTTTTTTCATTGATCGCTGTTTCCGTATCCAGGCAAATAAACCGCAGTGCCTTACGGTCAAAGCGGTAATAAAGCTTATTCCCAGAATCGACCTTATCTCTAACTTCTGTTGTATAGCGACTGTAAGGAGCCGAGTCGTGATTCCCACGGGCCGGGTAATAGGGAATATTTTTGTCCCGGATCGGTTTCGTGATCCGGTCAAAGCGCCCCCATTGCGACCCTAAACTGGCGAATTGCACGAGGTCGCCCGTCTGGAGAATGAAATCCGGCTTGGCATCCAGAACGCTCTGCACGATTTCCTGATGGATGAGATGATTCGTGCGCGTATCTCCGTAAACAATAAACCGAAAGAGCGGAGTGTACTTTTCGGGCTCACCGTCTTTCGCCTCCGAAGCTGCAGGCGCCGCGACCGGCTTTCCAGGTCGAGGATGCACTCCACAGCCCAAGACGGTGACCGCAAGCAACACGATGATGCTGATGACAGTGTGTTTTCCAATTCTGCCCATTTGAGAGAGGTCTACTTCCAATTTTTTGACATATTCTGCATTTGAATTATGCCCGACCGTCCATGTTTCAAGAAAGAGGAGGAAAATAAGTTGTTTCAATTAGTGGTCCGACCAGATTCCAAAACGTATTGAACATTGTTGACATTGCAGTTCGTAACGTATTGATCTTGAACCTGTTGCCACCGCTTGTCGCACGCTGCTGAGATTTACTGACGGCGCAGGCTTTCACATCTAGCACAGACGGGACTGGGAGTTTAAGATTGCGTCCTTAGGGCGGTGGAATCTGTTGAGCAGAGGTTCATGATGACGACAACTCAAGTACAAAATGCAACAGCCAGCTTCGCCGGACAACCCCCTGCGGCAAACGGCTTGGCATTGGTTCGCGTGACAATCGGCGCGATGTTCGTGTGGGTCTTCTTCGAGAATCTAGGTAAAGGTCTCTACACGGCGGGGGGCTACTCGAGCCTGATCAACTATTACATCAAAGCAAGTCATTCGCCCGCTGTGTGGAAGGCGGTGATGGGATTTATGGCGAGCCATGCTGCAATGGCGGCTCCCATGCAAGGATTGACGGAAATATCACTGGGAATCCTGCTGGTTCTAGGCTTGCTCACACGTCCGGCCGCCTTCGTCGCATTCCTGGTCCTCGGCAGTCTGTGGTTCTCGGAGTGGGGCACGTCGTGGATTTGGGAACTACTAGTTCCGGTTCTCGCATCGCTAGGGCTTGCAGTGGGACGCGCAGGTCGAGCCTGGGGCATCGACTCGTTGATGTCACGGCGGCGTCCCTCGTCCCCGTGGTGGTGAGCGAATCTGCGTGCGAGTGTCTGTCATCATTCCTACCCATAATGAAGCGCAGGCCATTGGCCGTGTGCTTGCCGATCTGCAATCCGATCTCGTCACCGAGGTCATCGTTGTCGACAGCAATTCGACGGACGGAACGCCCGAGATTGCCGTAGAAATGGGGGCTCGCGTTGTCAAAGAACCTCGCCGCGGGTATGGACGGGCCTGCTTGACCGGGCTTGCGAATGCAAACAGCCCTGAAGTGGTCGTCTTCCTGGATGGAGACTACAGCGACCGACCATCGGAGCTGCCGATTCTCCTGGCTCCGATCATCGAGGGCCGCGCCGATATCACGGTTGGCTCGCGCCTGGGGCCAGACCGCAATTCCGGGGCGCTACCGTGGCATGCCGCATTCGGTAACCGTCTCGCGGCGAGTCTGATCCACCTTCTTTACGGTCTTAAGATCAGTGATCTCGGGCCATTTCGAGCCGGGCGCGCCAATGTGCTTCGCGCTCTAGCGCTTGAAGAGACCACCTACGGATGGGCAGTGGAAATGATCTTGAAGGGCGTCCTCGCCGGATTCCGCATCGTTGAAGTTCCGGTGAGCTATCATCCGCGCATCGGGAAATCGAAAATCAGCGGTACGCTGAAGGGCACGGTGGGAGCAGCCTGGTTCATTCTCAGCCGAATCGTGCGCTATTATCTTCAGCGTCGAAGGGCCGGAGCGGCGCGACCAGCGTAAGGCCTATACACCGACCTGCGATGGAATCCTATAACCAGAACGACGTTAACCAGAACACCGTGCATTTCCCTGACCAAAACCGCACGTTGGTCATTATGGCAAAAGCGCCGAGGCCGGGGATGGTCAAAACGCGGCTCTGTCAGAGCCTTCCTTCTCCCGCGGTAACGGCGCTGTATTGGTGCCTTTTAGAGGACACAGTGGCGCTGGCAAAGTCGTTGAGCGGTGTGGAGGTCGCTGTTATGTGCCCCGAATCGGACAAGGACGAACTGGCGCACTTACTAGTGAATACGGTGCAGGTCGTGGCTCAGAAGGGTAACGGCCTTGCCGCAGGACTTATCTCAGTGTTTGCACACTTCACCGCGGACGGCCAGCAGCGCGTCATTGCCTTCAACAGCGATAGCCCACACCTCTCACCCTCGGTTCTGGACAGCGCTTTTCAGACCCTCGCAACGTGCAACTTGGTTGTCGGGCCAACACATGACGGAGGCTACTATCTTGTCGGCGCTAAGGCTGCTCATCCGGCGCTCTTCGAAGACGATGGGATGGGAACAAGGAGCGCACTCGACAGATTGCTGTCACGTGCCCGGGGCCTTGAGCTCTCCACCGGCCTCACGGAACCTTTCTACGACATTGACGTCGCCGACGATCTCATTCGACTCGCGCCGGAACTGGGGCTCGCGCCGGCAAGGGCGCCGCGAACGGCAGCCTGGTTCGCCGAGTGGGGACAAGCTGTCGGACAACTGTGTCATCGCATGGGAGAGCTGTGAAGCTCACGCCAGCGCGGAGGCTATTAGGGCTCGGCGTCGTTTTGCTGTTGGCTCTGGCGATTTGCTCGCGCAAATTCAGCAACGCGGGTGAGCCCTCTTTCATCATTTGGCTGGCCGTGGCGGGCATCGCATACCTGCTCGCTATCCGCGAGCTTTTCTCCACACCGAAATTCCCGAGACGGGTCATCGTCATCGGGCTGGCATTGGCTGCTGTATGGCATTTTTTATTTCTGCTGAAGCCGCCCGGCGTAGATGACGATATCCACCGATACGTTTGGGATGGGCGGGTCCAGCGGCTCGGCTATAACCCTTACAGCCTGGTTCCCAGCAACCCAGCATTTAGCGGGTTGCACACCTCAGAAACGCGCACGTTGAACAACCCTGACGTCCCGAGTCCATATCCGGCAGGTGCTCAACTTTTCTTCCGTGCCGTAACCGCGATTCATGAGTCTGTCTTTGCGCTGAAAATAGCATTTGTAGTTTGCGACTTTGCAATTGTTCTTGTTTTATTCGATGTCTTGCGCAGCGGCCGGCAGTCAACGCATTTAATCCTGGCTTATGCCTGGAACCCACTGCTGGCGATAGAGGTGGCGGGCAGTGGTCACGTAGATATTGTCGGTGCACTGCTGCTGTTGGTCTCTGTGGCTGCACTATGGCGCAGATGGCGTGCCGTTGCCGCCGTGGCATTTGCGCTTGCTGTTGCGGTGAAGTTCCTTCCTATTGTGCTTGTGCCACTCTACTGGCGACGCCTGCGTATTCGCGATGCGTTGCTGGCAGTGTTTGTTTTTGGACTGCTCTATTTGCCCTTCCTGGAGAGGAGCCGGTTTCCGACCGGCTCGCTAGGCACTTACGTGCAGAGTTTCCGCTTTAATGATCCGTTGTTTGCAATGCTTGAGCGCATATTGCCGCCGCAGTTCGTTGTTGCGTTGGCAGCGCTTGCCGGCATTGTCATCGCAGGCTGGCTGAGAAAAAGTTCCGCGGAATGGTCTTCGGGCGCCTTTGCCTGGCCGCTGGCTGCAACGCTTTTATGTGCACCGGTTGTATATCCGTGGTACCTGCTGTGGCTGCTCCCGTTCATGCGGTCGACCTCAACACTGCCGATCATTATCTGGACAATGAGCATTATCCCTACTTATTATGTTTGGCATCTGCGCGCACTTGGACGGTCGTGGTTAGTTCCTGACTGGATTATGCTGCTGGAATACGGATCTGTGGCGATAGCTGCTGCAATTATCGCTTTGCGCCGGATCACACGATCGGCCACACCCCAATGCTCAGCGGATCAGGTGGAGTGAAGGCAACTGCACCACACCGAATTCCTGTATCCATGGGCCTTTGTGCGGCATCCAAGACGAGATTTGATTTCATTCACCAAAGGAGGATCCTTCCATGGCAAAGTCGGGCCGTTTAACGACAATCGGTTTCATAATTCTTGGGGTGCTGGTCTTTGCTGCAGTTTCCCGGGCGCAGACGCGCCCACCCATCGCCGAACAGATTGCCAAGACCTATGGCCTTGATTCGTTCGGGCAAATAGATGCGATCCGCTACACCTTCAACATAGATGCTCCTGGACTCAAAATCTCTCGGACCTGGATCTGGGAGCCCAAAGCCGACCGAGTCACCTACGAAGGAAAAGATAAGGCGGGCAATCCGGTGAAAGTCACGTACGTACGTTCGCAACTCAGCAGCCAGCCTGACGACGTGAAGAAAGAAATCGATCCGGGGTTCACCAACGATCAGTATTGGCTGGTCTTCCCGTTCCATGTTGTATGGGACAGCGGCGCCAAAGTGGAAGACAAGGGCATGCACAAACTGCCGCTGGGAAAAGGTTCTGGCCGGCAAGTAGTGGTGACCTATCCTTCGAATGTCGGCTATACGCCCGGCGACACTTGGACACTCTTCGTCGGCTCCGACAATCGCGTGCAGGAATTTGTTTTCCACCACGGAGGCAACGCGAAGCCGAGTGTCGTTATCACGACGTGGGCGGGCTACAAGAAGGCCGGCCCTCTCCTTTTTTCAACGGACCACCATGGGACGGCAGACGGCAAGCCAGCTCGGATCTTCTTTTCGGATGTCGCAGTCAAGCTGGCAGGCTCAGATACCTGGCTAAACGCGCAATAAGAGTGGGGCGGCGGGTTCCAACGATGGACCCTGGTTCTTTACGAATCCGCCTCCCGCGCGATGACGACCGTAGTACAGGAGCTGCTCAGCTTGGGCAGATCGCGGCTTTCGGCCATGCGGATTGTCAGGGTAGGGCGCTGCCCGCGAACGATTGGACAATAGTAGTCGGGCTGTGCCAACAAGCCCTGCAGGGCTCGGCGCCCAGCGCAGCCACCATGGCATGAATCCCGGAACTCGCACGCTTGGCACACCTCAGGAATCGTCCGTGCCAGTTCAAAGGGCGCAGAGTTCAGGATGTCTGTCCCGGTCAGGAGCAAGTCCAAGAACGGCTCACCCAAGCCCGGCCAATAGACACAAGGTTGTGTAGTGGCCCGTGGTGTAACTCGTACGGTGCTTATGCCACATCCTCCTCGAAGTGGTGGCAAGCCCGCCATTGCTCTCACTAGAGGCTCGCCAATTGCTATTACATTGGTCTTCTCAAAAAGCTGCTGAAAACCGTCCCAGTACTCTTTATATGTGAGCGCGTACAGGTCGGAACGCACCGATTGGTATACGTTCACTCTCAAGGGAGCGTCAAAGCGTTTGGCGACTCGTGCGACATCCGCCAGACGCAAGTAGTTCGACTTCATCATGACGGAGATGATAGTTACGGGCATGCCCAGCTTCACACAACGTTTGGCCTGTTGATGGATGAGCTCCCAGTTTCCGGGGCCGCGTTGTGCATCCTGCTCTGCCTGGGTGGGGTAATCGAGAGAAAACTCGATGTCGTGGAAGGCGCGAAGTTCGTGGTCTTCTAAAACGGCCACACTGTGACCGTTGGAAGTGATGGTGAGCTTGACCGCTTGCGTTCGCAAGTAGGCCACGATCGCCCTAAAATCTGGGTGCATCCCGTTCTCGCCCGTGCCGAGATTTACGGAGCGGATGGGAAGGTGTTCCATGACCGACTTGACTTGATCCAGGGAGAGACGGTCCGTGCGATTGGGATCACGGTAACAAAAGGCGCATTTGAGGTTGCACTCATTGGTAAGCCCAAGCCCTAGTGCGATGCCGGCCTCATGCGCCGGCACGTGGGATGTGGCGGATGACGGTGATACTTCGACATTGTTCATGCGCGATCCTTCAATGGGCCAAGAGACGCGCCAAAAAGTGCGTGTAGCGAGCAGCCGCTGCGAATTCCGCCTGCCTGCCCAGTTTGCGCTCCAGTTCGAGAATTCGCTCATACTGTTCGCCACGAGACACTTTGGGCGGCAGATAATCGGCGATAATGCGCACACCCCGCTCGGCAATGACCCTGACCGAGGCCGTCTTCAGCATGTCTCGCATTTTATCTAATGCAAACAGTCGTACCTTGTCGCCGTACAGAGATTCTAGTGCCCACTCCGAGGTAAGTGCATCCTCCGCTGCAGCCAAATCGCCCGTTTGAATTGCTGCCTTCAATACCTCACCGGCCTGGCTGCGCACAAGAACGGAAATTATGGCCGATGAATCTCGCAAAAGGGCGGTAGCACCGCACAACACAGCGCCCGGATCATCGACATATTCTAAGAGATTGTGGCAAAGAATTACATCGAATGATCCACCGTTGAATAGACTCGACAGTCCAGTGGCATCGCCATATTGGACCGTGACCTGGTCACTAACATCCGCGGCAAGTACCGCACGCTGCGCGATATCCAGCATCGCCTGAGAGGAATCGAGGAGCGTCACATGAAAACCGAGCCGAGCCAGGCGAACGGCAGTGGCTCCCGTGCCGCACCCGAGATCTAGGGCGCAAAGTGAATTGGTTTCAGGCGGCGTGGGAAGAAAATCCTGCAGGTTCGCAAAAGTCAGGTCCCTGCGCAGCCGACCCTCAGGAGTCTCGAGATATGCAGCGTATCGGCGCGCATCGCTCTCAAAACGGTTCTCGCCTTTGACCGTTGTCTTCGACACTGTCGCATTTTTTTACCTACGGCGGGAATTTTCTGGACTTCTGAAGGTGCGTAACTGATTGAAAATAAATGGTCGGCCCTAGCGGACGATACGAACTTTTCTCTTCCGCTCTGATAGCTTCGAGCAAGTTGTTTCAGTGATTTAGGATTGGAATTAAGTGACTGGCACGATACGCTTGAAACAGAATAATTTTCAGTTTGCCCAATTTTTTCTTGCTTCCCTCTGGGGGTCCGGTTATAAGGCCAAGCGGGACGCGCCCGGTGTATAGACCGGATGCGCCCCTAACCAAAATTACCTCTTGGGAGGCAAGATGGCTGTCTCTAAGGCTACCCGCTCCGGTGTAAGAAAGAAAGCATATCAGCGCGTTCTCAGGTTCCCGAAGGCAAAGGGCAAGATCATTGCTGAAGTGGAACTAGCAATCTCACCCGATTACAACATCATCGAAATCGTTTTTCAGGACAAGACCTCACTCAGTTTCAATCTTGAGCCGTGTTTCCAAGTCATTCCTGAACTGGTCAACTGGAAATCTGGAAGTTACAAACCGCTTAAACGCTGGCGACCTGTTCACAGTAGATCGTCTCGCGTCTAAGGATTCCTCCAACATCAAGCCCAAGCCCGCCGGAAACGGCGGGTTTTTACTGCGTTCGACAACCTGTTGCCTAATTTGCTCCACTCTGGCGCTTTGATTGCCCCTGCGAATACAATTCTTTGCTTGAGTAAAACTTCGTGCTCGCAAATGGAAAGGTAACCGCTTCATGCCGAGAAAGAAAGGGACCGATGCCCCACCCCGCAAACGTCCCATCGAGCGTTACGAACACACGGACAAGAAGCGCGTCAACAATCCCCAGGTTGGTCTGGTCACGCCGGAGACTGATCCGGTAGCGCCCTCGCACAAAATTTATGACTATGTTGCGCCGGTGCCTTCGGTGAAGCCGAAGCAGGCTCTGGACTATGATCCGCATCTTGATCCGCAGCTGGTTTGGGCAGGCAAAAAAGAGCACAGCTCGTTTGAGGTGCCTACGGTTTCACTGCACGTGCATGAGCGGATTGATCCTTACACCATTATCAAGGCGGTAAAGAAAAAGAACGGGAATGGGCTGCCAACGCAAGCTTCTTTATTTGAGAGGCCGGAAGAGCGGCGTCCCCTGCGGGAAGAGATTGATTTTTATAAGCACGCTCATGGATGGTCCAACCGGCTGATCGCCGGCGACTCGCTGCTGGTGATGAACTCGTTACTGGAAAAAGAGGGCATGGCGGGACAGGTACAGATGGTGTACATCGATCCACCTTATGGGATTAAGTACGGATCGAATTTTCAGCCGTTCGTCAACAAACGCGATGTTCAAGACGGCAAGGATGAGGATTTAACGCAAGAGCCAGAAATGATTAGGGCTTTCCGAGACACTTGGGATCTGGGTATCCATTCTTATCTCACCTACCTCCGAGACCGTCTGTTGCTCGCCAGGGACCTGCTGCATGAATCCGGCTCCTGTTTTGTTCAAATAAGCGATCAGAATGTGCATCATGTACGAGAAGTAATGCAGGAAGTTTTTGGAGAGCAGAATTTCGCGGGTTTGATTACCTTTCGCAAGACATCCTCTCTCACATCTGGATTGCTTGCTCAAAACGCTGATTATTTAATCTGGTATGCCAGAGATATCTCAAGGCTGAAATACAGGCAGTTATTTACTGAGAAGGGCGCGGACAGCGATCTCGCATTCTATGCTTATGTTGAATTGCCAAACGGTGAACGGCGGCGTCCGTCCCGAGAGGACGCCGAGCTTCCAATTTCAAAACGAGGCAGACTTTATTCCGTAAGTGATCTTACGAGCAGTCATGCGTACAGCTTGGGGAAAGAGCCTTTCAAGTTTGGCAACGAAACCTATACTCCCGGTTCACGCTACTGGAGTACTTCGCCCGAAGGGATGCGTCGCCTAGCTGCTGCTAGGCGGATTCATGCTGCCGAGAACAGCGTTAGGTACGTGCGATACTTCGATGATTTTCCTTACCAGCCTATTACGGCGAATTGGACGGATACGATAACGGGGCAGTATTCCGAGAAGCGAGTTTATGTCGTGCAAACCGCTGCAAAGGTAATAGCTCGCTGTCTTCTAATGACGACTGATCCGGGCGACTTGGTGCTCGACCCAACTTGCGGCAGCGGGACTGCTGCCCACATCGCTGAGCAATGGGGGAGACGGTGGGTCACATGCGATACTTCTCGCGTTGCCATCACCTTAGCAAAACAGCGACTGATGTCTGCTGTTTTTGACTACTATGAGCTTGCCCACCCAGACGAGGGCGTAGGCAGTGGATTCAGATACAAAAATGCTCCGCACATCACTCTCAAATCTATCGCAAACAACCCTGAGATCCGTGACAACATGAGCAGGGTACAGATTGACGTTGCCATAGCGGCGCATGCCGACAAGGAAACACTCTTTGATCAACCTTACTCTGATGACCAACTGACGCGCGTCTCGGGTCCCTTCACCGTCGAAGCCGTCCCCGCTCCGACCGTCCGCTCACTGGAAGACATTGAACTCGGGGCTGTTCAAGCGAAAGAGCAGGGGGCTCTGGGTGATTTTCGCGACGCCGCAACGCCGCTGCTAGACGCATCCGTTGCCCGCAAGGGGCCGACACTGCGCCATTCAGAGTGGCGTGATGAATTATTGAAAACCGGGCTGCGCGGCAAAAGCGGAAATCAGATCAACTTCTCAAGGGTTGAGCCACTGGCGGGAACGCGATGGTTGCATGCGGACGCAGAGACAAAGGGAGCAAAGGTAGAGCGCGTGGTGATCTCATTTGGCCCTGAGTTCAGTCTGTTAGAACAGCGGCAGGTGGAGATGGCCTGGGAAGAGGCGCGCACGCTGATTCCCAAACCGGCCATGATTGTGTTTGCGGCATTTGAATTCGATCCTGAAGCGGCCAAAGACATTGACGAACTAACGAAGGAAAAAACCGGAATGACATTTCTGACGGCGCAGATGAACGCCGACTTGCTTACCGAGGACCTGAAAAAGAAACGCGCTAGCAACCAAAGCTTCTGGCTGGTAGGTCGCCCCGATGTCTCTTTGAGAAGAATAAGAAGAGGACAAGAACAGGGGCTTTGGGAAGCCGAGGTGCAT
>JBARMK010000377.1:0-1589 GCA_049802395.1 Candidatus Angelobacter sp. | reverse complement strand
CCTCAGGGGCTCAAGCCCAAACCTAATTGCGCCTTGACGCGGCCCTGAAAGGGCCGCTCTTCCACCCCCGCCGACTGTCATCACTTGGTGCCCGAGGCCGCGATGTCCTTGATCAGGTTCTCCGTATTGGCCGCGACGTCACCGCTTGAAGGAAATTTGTCGGTCTCATATTCGGAGAGCACCTGGATGTCTCTGACGAATTCGTTGTAGTCCGCCTCTGTGGGGTTCAGGCGCAGCTGTGACTGAACCAGAAGGGTGGAGCTTTGTCCGAAGAGGGCGCGGTAGTATTCGGCGCGCTGGCTGATGGGGAACACCTTGGGTATGCCGACGACGGCGGTCACCAGAATGGAGATGATTCCGGCGGCAATGCTCTTGCGCAGGAAGCCGGCGAGCGCGGCGGAAGCAGCCATCAGAATTCCCGCCAGAACCAGCCCGGTCGCCATCGCCGAGTAATGCTTCATGCTGCTTTCATAGCGGCTCCTCTGGTCCTGCAGGACGCTTTGCATCTGTCGCCAGTCCTGCGGGCTGATGACCGTTGCTTGCACCTGCTGGGCCTTGGTGTCCGCCTCTGCTGCGGCCTGTTGTGCGACGGCGACCTGCTTCTGCGCCTCCGCGGCCTGGGCCTGGACTTCCGGGGAATGGTTTGCCTCGGCGGTCAGGAGTATCTTCTGCGCATTTTCATTCACCATGAGCAGTTGCTTGCGGGCATGGAGCGCCTGATCCTGCGCCGCCTTGCTCTCCGCAGTAGGATGGAGTTCGCGTAACTGCAAAGCCGGCTGCGCCGCCTGATACGCCAGGCACAAGGGCGCTGCCAGCGCCAGGAACAACAAAGCAGCTAATCTGAAGCGCATGATTAATCCCTACCTCCAAGGAATTTGGATTCATATTGCTGACCGATAGTGTATCCGGGAACATGCATGTTTCAGCCCATGTTTTCAGCCCAAAGACGCGAAGGTTCTACAAGTGAAACCACGCCGGACGAACTGATACGAACAGCCATCGCGTGAGATGGAAGAACAGCGGCGCGGAAAAGCAGATGGAATCCATGCGGTCCAGGATCCCGCCATGCCCTTCGATGGTGCTGCCGAAGTCCTTCACCCCGCGGTCGCGCTTGATGGCCGACATGGTGAGCCCGCCGGCGAAACCCATGAGCGAGATGGCCAGAGACATGAGCAGTGCCTGCAGCGGCGAGAACGGCGTAATCCACCACAGGGCCGTGCCCAGCGCCACGGCGGTGGCAACGCCGCCAACAAACCCTTCCCACGTTTTATTGGGCGAGATTGCGGGCGCGATCTTTCTCTTGCCCAGGAGTTTTCCCCAGATGTACTGAAACACGTCGCTGAGCTGCACCACGATCACTAGAAAGAGAAGCAACTTGGCATTCTGCTTATGGTAGCCGGGGATATCCAGGGTAAGCAGGGCTGGCGCATAGCTGATGCAATAGACGCATACCATCAGGCCCCATTGGATCTGCGCCGCGCGGTCGAGAAAGCCGCTGGTATCGCCAGACAGGGCCAAGCGGATGGGGACAAACAGAAACGCATAAACGGGAATGAGAATAACGGCGAATCCGTACCACTGCTGGTACC
>JBARMK010000376.1:0-4270 GCA_049802395.1 Candidatus Angelobacter sp. | reverse complement strand
AGCGCGAGCATGGCGTGAGCGTGGAGCTGATCGATTTGCGCACGCTCAGTCCGTACGACTGGGAAGCCATTGCGACTTCCGTCCGCAAGACCAGCCGCGTGATTGTCGCCCATGAAGACACGTTGAGCTGGGGCTACGGCGCGGAAATCGCAGCGCGCATCGCCGATGAGCTATTTGAAGACCTGGACGCTCCGGTAAAGCGCGTGGCAGCCACGGATACGTTCGTTGCCTATCAGCCGATTCTGGAAGACGTGATCCTTCCACAGTCGGAGGATTTGTATAAAGCAATGGAAAGTCTGGCAAAGTTCTGACAACCCCTTTGCCACAGAGGACACGAAGGAATATGAAGTAGCAGCTTCAGAAGATGTTCCTTCCTGACCTTCGTGTCCTTTGTAGTTAGTGCTTCTTGTTAACGCGTTCCAGCACGAAACGATCCAGCGCCAGCAGCAATTCTTCGCGGTTCGAATAAGGACCGGGCTGATAGCCTTTGGAACTGATTCCCTGCTGCGCCATATCGGAGAGCGCCCAGTCTTGCTGGTTGGTGATGTCCCAGAATACGATGGCGTCTTGCGGATTGAAATTCGGCTTTTTGACCTCGTCCGGATGGAAGTGCCATTCGCAGACGATCTCTGTCTGGTCCACCGCCTTGGGCCACATGGTAAAGGTCAGCATATAGTCAGGATGCAGATTAAGGAAAAAGTTCGGCAGCAGGCAATAATAGTAAACGTGGCGCTGATCGTCGGCGCTCAGTCCCGGCAGCGAGCAACGGTTCGTGGTACCGTCCATAGTCAGGCTCTTGATACCCTCGCGCAGGTCCATGCGGCCGCCAAGATATGTCGGCTGCGGCGGTTCGTTATCACCGCTCATGTAATGCGACTGCTTGTTCAGTAGCGGGTGTACGATCGGGCAGTGCAGGCATTCAGAATAGTTCTGGATGATCAGCTTCCAGTTGGCTTTCAGTTGGTAGACGCGCCGCTCGACCATCTGGAGTTCTTCCATCCGCCACGGCTGGAACTTCTTGTCCAGACCAGCCAGATACTCTGCAAATGGCATGGGACGAGCTGAGAGGTTGATAAAAATATGGCCATCCCAAGCCGCCGTCGCAACGGAATTCAGGGGGTAATCGGCTGCATGAAAGCCCTGCACTTTTTCCATGTGCGGCGCGTTGGCTAGAGTGCCATCGAGTTTATAGGTCCAGGCGTGATAGTGGCACTGGATGCGACCGGCAAACCGGCCTTCATCCTGCTGGCAAAGCATGGTGCCGCGATGGCGGCACACATTGTGGAAGGCACGAATGCTTCCCTGCTCATCGCGCGTGATAATCACGCTGGCATTGGCCACGCGACGCACAAAGTAGTCGCCGGGATTCGAAATCTGGCTTGTCCGTCCGGCACACAGCCACATGTCGAAATGAATTGCCTCCATCTCACGCTGGAACCAATCGGAATCGGCGTAATAGCGCTGCGGCAGCGTAGTGGCTTCAGAGGCCGCGACTTCTGGGCGGGTATTGGAATACGAGATGGACATGTATCTGCCAGCTTAGCCTTATCGGCGTAGCTCTTTCAATATCTCCCGCGCTGCATTGGCGCCTGATCCTCCGGTCAGGCCCGCACCGGGATGCGTGCCTGAGCCGCATAAGTACAGGTTTGTAATTGGTGTGCGATATCGCGCCCAGTCAAGCAATGGCCGCATGGTAAAGAACTGGTCCAACGCCAGCTCGCCGTGGAAGATGTGTCCACCCGTAAGGCCGTAAGTTTCTTCCAGGTCTTTGGGCGTGATGATCTGCCCGTCCAGCACAAGCTCCGGCAAGTTGGGCGCATATTCGCTCAGTGTCTTCACCACGGCGTTGCCCAGCGCATCACGCTGGCTGTCCCAGTCACCACGCTTCAATTTGAACGGCGCATATTGCATATAGATCGACATTACATGCTTGCCGGGCGGAGCCAGCGACGGATCGGTAAGCGAGGGAATCGTAACTTCCAGATAAGGATGGGGAGAGAAATTCCCGTACTTCGATTCATCAAACGCGCGTTCCAGGTAGTCGATCTCAGGGCCGATGTGAATCCGTCCGCGCAAAGCAGCGTTGTCGGCGCCAAGCGTTGTGAATTTTGGCAGTGCGGAAAGAGCAAGATTCACCTTCGCTACAGTCCCAGGCATGCGATAGTTCTGCAGCTTCATGACGAAATCTGGCGTGAGATGAGTGGAATCGACCAGCTTGAGCAATGTACGCCGAGGATCGGCAATGGAAATTACCGCTTTCGCGGCGATCTCGTCGCCAGTGGCGAGAACAACGCCGTTCGCGACGCCATCTTTTATGCGGACCTCTTTCACGTCCGCGCCCGTTCGAATCTCCGCTCCGGCTTCTTTGGCTGCCGCGCTCATCGCTTGCGTAATCGCACCAATTCCGCCGATTGCGAAAGAAGCTGAGCCCGCCGGGTGCGAATCGCCAGCGGCACGAATGAGCAAAACCAGACTGGTTCCAGCAGACCATGGCCCCATTGCGGTGCCAAAAATTCCTCGCGCAGCAACCACAGCACGCAGGAGCTCAGTTTCAAAGAACTCCGCCACCAGATCGGCAACCGCCATCGGGCCCCAGCGCAGTACACGAAACATATCTTTTTTGCCCAGCTTGCGCAGCGACCGGCCGGTGGTCAGCATAGCCCAAAGATCGCCGCGGCTAGGATCGTCAATGTTTGGCGGGGTAAGCTTCAGCGCCTGCGCAATCACTCCGCCGATCTTCGCCAAAGCCTGCTGGAACGCCGGATAATGCGCAGCATCTTTGGCTGAGAACTTCCCGATCTCCTGCACGGCCCGCTTAACATCGTTATAAAGAACCAGCGAGCGGCCATCCAGTGCCAGCGCCGTTA
The DNA here is from genome assembly GCA_049802395.1 of Candidatus Angelobacter sp. Classification (GTDB taxonomy): domain Bacteria; phylum Acidobacteriota; class Terriglobia; order Terriglobales; family Acidobacteriaceae; genus Angelobacter. The sequence goes on along the minus strand of JBARMK010000376.1, from coordinate 1,403 downwards.
CGGGTGCTTCCGGTGTCACCATCTTCAGTCCGTGGCGCGCAAGCTGCATGTCGCGCACGGCTTCAGGCAATAAAGGGCCAGCCGAGTGCGCCAGAGTGGAACAGCGGAAGCCAGGATGAAATTCTTCAGTGATGGCTGCGCCACCGGCCTGCAGACGTCGCTCAAGAACCAGCGGCTTAAATCCAGCTTTAGCGAGATAGAAAGCGGTTACTAGCCCATTGTGGCCACCACCAATGATGATGACGTCGCGGGTTTCGGGCATCGCCTAGCTCGCTCTCCCGGGGTCCCCGACGCGCGCCGGTTTTGCGCGCGGTGTGGTGGTTCTTACGTCTTTCAGTATCTCCAGCGCGGCCAGCCGGCCCGGCGCTCCCATGATTCCGCCGCCCGGGTGCGTGGCCGAACCGCACATGTAGAGGTTCTTGATCGGCGTGCGGAACGCTGCGTATCCCGGTACCGGACGAAGGAAGAAAAGTTGCTCCAGTGAAAGTTCGCCTTGAAAGATATTGCCTTCGCTCAAGCCGAACTCGCGCTCCAGGTCCAGCGGCGTAAGCACCTGTTTATTCAAGACGATGTTCTTAAAATTAGGAGCATATTCCGAAATGGTGTCGATTACCGCATTGCCGAAGGCTTCGCGCTGATCATCCCAGTTCAATCCAGGACGCAACTTGTACGGCGCGTATTGCACAAAGCACGACATCACGTGCTTGCCCGGCGGCGCCACCGACGGGTCCGTCAGCGAAGGAATCACCATGTCAATGTAAGGATGGCGGGAGAAGTTGCCGTACTTGGCGTCGTCATAGGCTCGCTCCATGTATTCCACGCTGGGCGAGATCGAAATTGCGCCGCGAAGGTGCGCGCCCGGTCCGGGCAGACATTTGAAATCCGGCAGCGCATCCAGCGCGATGTTCACTTTGCCTGACGACCCGCGAAATTTGTAGCGGCGCACGTCTTCCAGGAATTCTCCCGGCAGTTGGGTTTCTTCAATGAACTTGATGAACGTAAGCCGTGGGTCGACGCTGGAGGAAATAACGTCGCCATAGATTTCGTCGCCGTTTTGCAGCACCACGCCGTGAGCGCGGTTGTTCTTGACGATGATCTTTGCAATCGGCGCCTGCGTTCGGATTTCTGCTCCAGCTTCCCGCGCGGCGTCGGCGATTGCATTGGAAATTGCGCCAGTACCTCCACGAGCAAATCCCCACGAGCGGAACGCGCCGTCGATCTCTCCCATGTAATGATGGAGCAGAACGTATGCGGTCCCAGGTGAGCGCACGCCCAGGAAAGTGCCGATGATGCCCGAAGCGGACATCGTCGCTTTGAGCACGTCGGTCTCAAACCACTGGTCCAGGAAGTCGATGGCGCTCATCGTCATCAACTGCACCTGGTTGTACTTGTCTTCGCTGGGG
>JBARMK010000375.1:0-11787 GCA_049802395.1 Candidatus Angelobacter sp. | reverse complement strand
GTTTCAAACCACAAACTATTCCCGCGCCCGCCGGCGCCAACGCGTCGCCAACCGATCTCAACGACAACGGAGCGATCGTCGGTTTTCTCCCGCAAGGCGCCGGAGCCAGCTTTCATATCATCGGATTCCTATTCAGTGGCGGCAAGTTCACTCATTTCAGGTTTCCCGGTTCCGCCGATACCTTGCCCTCTGACATCAACAATCACGGTGCCATCGTCGGTTCGTTTGACGTGACTGGCGGGAACGGACAGCGCGCCTTCATGGTGCAGGCAGGGGTCTTCCACGAAGTCAAAATCCCGGGCTTCCCCAATGCCCCGGCAATTGCCACCGGCGTAAATGACTTGGGAGACATTACCGGCCAATTCAACGGCAACGGTTCCAATCTTGGCTTCCTGCTGCATAACGGCAAGCTCACGATCATCTCTTTTCCCGGCGCCCAGGGAGGGACATTTCCCAACAGCATCAACAATCAGGGCGTGGTGGTGGGCACATACCACCTCTTCGAGGAGGAGATTCCGAATCATGGCTTCATGTGGAAGAACGGGGCCTTCAGCAACATTCAGGTTCCGGGCGCGGTAACTACCATTCCCAAAAAGATCGGTGACAACGGCGATATAGTGGGTTCGTTTGTCGATTCCAACCAATCTGGGCACGGTTTTTCCTTTGATCATGGGCGTTACTCCACCATTGATCCGCCCGGCTCGCAGGACACGCAATTAGTCGCGCTCAACAATTTCGACAACATTCTTGGTTTTTTTGCCACGGCGAAGAGCAATGTACTCTTTAAGGGCTTCTGCTCCAGCGTGTTCTGAAGGATGCTTGTTCCACTCGAGCGGCTGGGTGCGCGGCCCGCCGTTCCCGCTTTGTCTTTAGCGTTCAACGAGAGATGAGTGTAGCGATTCGAGAGCTGCGCAGCCGAGCCGTAAAGGCGCAAGATAACTTCCTTGCGCCGCAGGCCCAGGTCGAGGTCTCGGGATTTAGCTGATTGCCAATTGCTATTTGCTGAGTTTGGTGGGCCCGGTAGGATTCGAACCTACAACCAACAGATTATGAGTCTGCTGCTCTAACTTGAGCCGTTTTCGCGGCGTCTGTGCCGCGAGGCGAAATCCTGAGCGAAGTCGAAGGACCTGCTCTTTTGGTGGGCCCGGTAGGATTCGAACCTACAACCAACAGATTATGAGTCTGCTGCTCTAACTTGAGCCGTTTTCGCGGCGTCTGAGCCGCAAGGCGAAATCCTGAGCGAAGTCGAAGGACCTGCTGCTTGCTGGTGGGCCCGGTAGGATTCGAACCTACAACCAACAGATTATGAGTCTGCTGCTCTAACCGTTGAGCTACAGGCCCCCGCGTTCAAGTTTCGCACACGCTCGCCAGCCTTGCCAATTCCCGCAGGAACTTCTTGCCACAAAGGATACGAAGGAACACGAAAGACGATGCACGGTGAGCTTTTTCACGCCTTTGTGCTCCTTCGTGTCCTTCGTGGTAAAGCTTTATTTCCTCAGCTCCCTTAAATCAATCCCCAGCTGCTGGCACTTCTTATACAGATGGCTGCGTTCCAGGCCCAGCGACTTTGCGGTGTTGGTAATGTTCTGGTTGTGCCGTTTGATCTCATCCAGAATCATCTGCCGCTCCACCTGCTCCACTCGCTCGGCCAGCGTGCCCGTGCCGGCCACGGCAATATTCGCTTCCCCCGCGGTGCCAGCCGGCAAAGCTGCATGCACTGTCGCCGCTGTAACGGTGTCGCCATCGGCAAACAGCAGCAGACGTTCCACCACGTTGCGCAGCTCGCGGATGTTCCCCGGCCACGCGTGTCGCTGCAACGCGGCTATGGCTTCGGGATCAAAGCTGATTTCTTTCCAGCCATTTTGCTTTACGATCTGCGCGGCAAAATGCGCCGTCAGCGCCGGAATATCCTCCGGGCGCTCCCGCAGCGGCGGCAGCACCACGGGAAAAACAAAGATGCGATGAAACAGGTCCTGGCGGAAACTGCCCTGCTTCACCTGCTCTTCCAGCTTGCGGTGCGTCGCCACTACCACACGGACATTCACCTTGGTCGGCTTGTCGCCGCCGATGCGCTCCACCTCGCCCTGCTCCAGCACGCGCAGCAGCTTGGCTTGCATCGCCAGCGGCATGTCGCCGATTTCATCCAGAAACAGCGTGCCCTCGCTCGCCTGCTCAAATTTGCCGATATGCCGTGACGCGGCTCCGGTAAACGAGCCTTTCTCATGGCCAAACAATTCCGATTCAATCAGCTCCGCCGGCACCGCGGCGCAATTCAACGTAATGTACGGGCCCTCGCGCCGATTGCTCTTCTCATGAATCGTCCGGGCAATCAGCTCTTTGCCCGTCCCGGTTTCGCCCAGGATGCAAACACGCGTCTCACTGGCGGCCACGCGCTCCACCTGCGCCAGCAGCTTACGCATCTTCTCGCCTGTAAATACAATGCTGCCGGCCCCGCTGAGCTGGTGCCGCAACGCCTTGACTTCATGTTCAAGCCGCTCTATGCGCAGCGCGTTCTGAACCGTGAGCAGGAGCTTGTCCGTGGAGATGGGTTTTTCCAGGAAGTCGAGCGCGCCCAGCCGGGTGGCCTTTACCGCCATTTCGATATGCGCCTGCCCGGACATCATCACCACCGGCGTGGCAACGCCCGCCGCCTTGATCTGCTCTAGCAGCACTAACCCATTCATCGCCGGCATCACTACGTCAGAAAAGATCAGGTCGAACTTTTCCCCCTTGATCATTTCCAGCGCTTTGATCGGATTGTCGCAGACTGTGGCTTCATGTCCCGCCAGGCGGAACGCGCGCGAAAGCGACGCCAGCGTGTTGGCGTCATCATCGACGATAAGGAGGTGGGCTTTCATGGATTTTTGGGCTCTTCGGGACCGGTAGCGGCCCTTTTGCTGAAATCTCGAGCGTAGCGAGAGATCCCTATACTTTGAAAAAGTTCTGGGGTCAAGTCCTTCCACTCCGGGTTACTCCCAGAAAAAAGAGCAATTTTCTTCTCACGTCTATACTTCTTCAACTCATCCTTTATGCGAAGGCCGTTGCTGCGTTGAGGCCGTCGTTCACGATCGGCCGCCACCTTCGACTCGGGGTATGTTTCTAAGTACATAAGTCTGTCGATCTTATATTTCTTGGTTCGGGATTTCAGAAGAAACCCTCATGAAACGCTCGCATCCCTGCCACCGCTCGCCCATTCCACACTGGCAGCTCCACGTGAAACGTCGTTCCCTGCTCTTTTTTGCTGCTCACCGTGATCCGGCCGTGATGGTCGCTCACCACCGACTGCACGATTGCCAGCCCCAAGCCCGTGCCATGCTGCTTGGTTGTGTAATACGGCGTGAACAGCCGGTCGCATTCTTCTGGAGTCAATCCGGCCCCGGTATCGGAAAGCTCAAACACACCGAACTTGTCTGCGGTGAACGTGCGAAAGGTAAGCGTGCCGCCTTTAGGCATGGCATCAACGGCGTTCAGTACCAGGTTTTCCGCCACGCGCCGCAAAAGCGCGGGATCGCCGCTTACCGGTGGCACATCGCCCAGTTGCAGCTCAGTCTTGATTCGTCCCGTCTCGCGATTGAGCTGCGCCTGAAATAGTTGCGCGACCTCGCGTACCATTTGGTTCAGGTCCACGGCCTCAATCTGCGGCGCGGGCATGCGCGAAAAATCACTGAAGCGGCCAATGATGGTTTTCAAATTCGCGATCTCCGCCAGCAGCGTCCCCGTGCTCTCGCAAAAAACTTCTTCGAACTGGTCGGGAGTGTTCTCTCGCGCGCGCAAAAGATTTTCCACCGTGATTTGCAGCGGAAACAGTGGGTTCTTCAACTCATGCGCCAGGCGTCGGGCCAGCTCGCGCCACGCCGCCACGCGCTCGCTCTGCACCAGCCGCTCCCGCTGGCCCACCAGCTCTTCGGTCATCTGATTGAACGCCACCGCCAGCTTGCCAATCTCGTCCTTGCCAGAGGTCTCCACGCGTACGCCCCAGTTTCCCTGCCCTATTTCAGTCGCGGCCTGCGCCAGGTTTTTGATAGGACGGCTGACCCGGGCAGTCACCACCCCGCTAACGATCACGCCAATAAAAACGGCAACCCCTGCGATGATCAGGCTGATGTTGCGTATGCGCTTTTCCAATAGAAGTTCCTGTTCCAGCGAATTGCCTACCAGCAGCACCGCCGGAACGCGGTCTGTGTATCCGGGCAGAGGGATGGCGTGCAGAATCTCTTCCTGCGGCAAATCGGCCCCCATATCCACAAGCGTCGACGCCTCGTCGTGCTGGGCCAGAACTTTCTGGATTAATGCTGTCACCTGAGGTGAAGACAGGTTTTCTTTCGCCGGGCCAATCAGTTCACCCGCTCCCTGCTCCGGCGCGCTATAGATGGAGACGCGCAGGCCCGCGGGCGGAGAGAGCGTCTGCAGCACCGCATCCAGCTTGCGGCCGCCGATGAGGTAAAAACTCAATTCGTGAATTCGCACCGGGCGCAGGCAGAGCATGGCCAATACACTTCCCTGCGGCGTTTCCATATGCTTTAAGAATGCGCCCTGCGGCAGCGGCGCCGGACGGTCGAGAAACCAGCGCTGTTTGTAGCCGAATCGTGCGGGCCAGTGTGCGGAAGAGATAATCGCTCCGTCGGGAGCGATCAGGTCAAGAAAGTCGAGCCTCTGCGCCGCGGCGTACGCTGCCGCTTCATTCACGTAGTTGGCATACTCGGCGCCATTGGCCAATTCAGAGGTGGTGCGTAGCATCTGGTCCTGGCCGGCAATCGTCTCCACGCCGCGGGTGATCTCTTCACCTTCATGCTCAAACTCGCGGCGGAATTGGTTTACCAGCGTCGAAGTGCGCTCCTGCTCCACCTGGCGAAACGCCTCATGCGCCCGCGTTTCAATCAGCCATGCCACCGCCCCAACGCTGGCCGTGATGCTCAGCGTTACCAAAAGAAGGAGCTTGGTCTTTAATGACACTCTAGCGTGCCCCTTCCACCCAGAGCTGGTCCAGTTGCCATGCGCCCGTGGCCAGTTGCTGCCAGCTATGCACGCTGCTGTTCAGCCAGATCGCCTGCGGCAGATGCGCCACGGGAATCACACGATGGTTTTCGAGCAGCTTGCGTTCCACCGCAAGCAGGTCCTCAGAACGGCTCGCGCCCAGGATCGCAGGCGCGCTTTCGGCGGAAAGTCCCAGATCGTCGGCCCGCGCAGCCAACGCAATCGACGGTTCAACTGATTGCAAAGGCAGAACTAGCAACACGGCGTCCGCATTGATCGAGCCACGGGCTGCCTTGCTATAAATGTGCGACTCAGCATACGGCTGCACAAGGATACCAGCGTCGCGGGCATTCACGGCAATCCGCTCCGCCACCAGTTTGGCCAGCGGATCGGCGGCATCATAGGCCAGCATAATGGGTGTGATCACCACAAAAGCGGCGGCGTCAGCCCGCAGTTCGCGCGCGCGCGCAAGATCTGTGCCGCCAGGAAACATGAATTCGTAACCGGTCATCCATTGTGGCAGCAAGCCGGAAGCAGGCGTTCCTCGACGCTGGAGCAAAACATTGCTGATCGCCGCGCGGTCAACCGCCAGGCTGAGCGCTTCCCGCACCCGCTGGTCCACAGGCTTGCGTCCCGTACGCGACGGCGCATCGGTTTGCAGGAACGCAATTGCCAGCAGATCGGCCGGTCGTGAAATGGCAACATTCTGGCTGGTCTGCTCCAGCGCGCGAATCTGGTCGATGCTGACCTCGGCAGCCGAATTTTGTCCCAATTGCCGGTCCAATAGCTGCTCGCGTAGTGAAACTCCCATTTGGAATTCAATGCTGTCGGGAAAGGAGCGTCCACCCCAGTAGTCGTCATTGGCGACGAACTGCGCGCGCTCGCCTGGCTGCCACTGATTGAGTTTGTAAGACCCTGTGCCCACCAGCACCATGGCGCCATTGCCGCTGTCAGGCTGGCGTTTGACGATCGCGTATCTCGGCAATGCCAGCATTTCCGCCATGTGTTGCACGGGCGTGGGTGTTTCAATCGTCACGGTCTGGCGATCCGGGGCGGCATATTTCCATGCCGGATTGCTTCTGGCCAGGCTGGCGGCAACATCCGCCGCTGTAAGCACGGTGCCATCGTGAAAATTCGCCAGACGCAGCCGGAGTTGCCACACGCGCTTTGACTGGTCAACGCGCCATGAAGCCGCCAGGCTGGGATGGACGCGTCCCTGTGCGTCGATAGCGGTCAAGGTTTCAAAGGTAAGCGCGGCCAGACGGTCGCGCGCTGCCGGATGGTCCTCTTCACTCAATGGATCAATGGATATGACCTTATCATGAAGCAATATGCGCACAGTCCCGCCATAGCGCGGAAGCCAGTCGCCGTAAGCGGCTGCGGCGAACAGCACCAGACTACTGATTGCAGCTAACTGTAAGAATGAACGCTTCATACCTGCCGGTCACTTGTGATTGCATCACTCCATTTACAAGCTGATTGTTGTTGCCAGCGGTCCATAATGCTTCCACGGCGCCTGATAAATCCACCGGAACGCTCACCGGTAATGCTTCGCGACCGGCAATCTCCACTGTCTGCACGCTATCCGGACGGACCATGTCCGCGGGCGCACTCGTCAAAAGCTGCCAGCCCGATCCGCAACTCGAATGCACCGCGGCCACCGTGCTGCCCCACCCATTGAAGACTGCTGCGGGGCTGGCAAGGTCGTTTTGAAAAAGCCGCGCGCGTCCATCAGTGCCGGCGAAGAGCCACATGCGCTGGTCGCCGCTCTGCCATGAGGCTCCAGAGAAGAAAGGCGCCACTGACGCTCCCGCGCTCTGTCCGGCTAGCAGGCCGCCGAAAAAATTACGCCGCGAACTAAAAAACGCCACTAGGCCGGAATCCACCGGCCACGGATCATCGCTTTCCCGGCAATCGAGCAACGGAGGAGAGACGGTGCCGCCACAACGTGTTCCGGGAAGATAAGCGGTGATCTGCCCACCACGGACTTCCAGCCGCCCCCGCAGGTCGCGCGGCCATGGATGCTGATGAGGGATCCCCAGAGTCTGCCGCGGACGCCATTGCCCCGAGTCGTTGACGTAAAGCGAAAGCTGCCCTGGCTCAAGAATCAGCAGGTTCTGATTGTCCTGGAAGAAGTCCAGGATCTGCGTATCCTGTTGCCACACGGGAATCTTCCGGACCGTAATCGACGGCGTGCGCGCCGAAGGTGCACGCTGCTGACGCGCAATGTTCTTGATGACCATTTGGCTGCTAGAACCCTGCTTTATCGCGGCAATCCACACGTATCCTTGCCAGTCTTCAGAGAATGTGATCTGCACTTCAGCTACAGCCTGCTCCGGTTTTACCACCCGGACGTTGGCATTCTGGAACCCGGTGAATATTGCGTTCTGCGCGGCGTCCTGGCGGTCTTGCGGAAGCGACGAGATGTTCTGGAAAGTCACGGCAACCGCTGAAGGTGAGCCGCTGCGGGAAAGGATCTGCTGCACAAACTCATTGGCGGCGGTGGGCGCCAACTGCGTTTCCTGCTGCGCCGAAAGCCGCGCAGCTTGCAGGAGCAGGAAGATCGCGCAAAACCGTAGCTTAAATGCGGTTGTAAACATGTTTCCCTAAGACGGATTAGCTGAACCCAATTTGACTGGAAAAGCCCGTAAATGGCAATCGGGGAAAACCCCTTCTGAACCACTCCTTGCACTGATAAACAATGATTAGCAAAAGGCTGGCTTGCCTTCGATACCCTTCATCCTGCCTTGCATCTTCCATTGCTTTATCGGTGTCATCAGTGCAAATCAGTGGTACTAGAGAATTGTCCGCCGGACCGGGCGCCCTGTCCCGGCGGGAACAGGACAGCCCGGCTGAATTTCCGGCAGAATTCGTTACCTGCTTTTCCAGGTCTTGTGATTGCTGATCTGCGGCGCGGGAGCCGGTTGCTCTCCCTGCTCCGCGTTCTCATCGTCCTCGGCCGCCGATTGCACGGCCTTGGCATTGTTCAGCGCATCGGGCGTGATGCCGCTCTTCATTACGTCATTGAAAAAGATTTTGGCATCTGAAGGCACCATCATGATCTGCAGTTTGTCGGACATGCGTTCAGCAACGATCTTGTTGATGAGAAGCGGATTCTCCTTAAGCAGCGCCGCCTCTGACTTCATTCGCTCAGCGTCAGCCAGCGCCACCTTGCGAATGCGGCTGGCCTCGGCGTCGGCGAGCAGGTCGCGGCGCTCCAGTTCGGCTTTGCTGTCAATCACCTTGGCCTGCGCTTGGGCTTCAGCATTCTTCACCGTGGTTTCTTTCTGGGCTTCAGCCTCCAGGCGCGATTGCTCAATCTGTTTCTGTTTGAGCGGCAGCGTGTACCGCATGGCGTCCGCTTCTGACTTGGCCTGAAGCACGCGCACTTCGCCCGCGCCCTGGGCCTGCTTTACCTGCTGGACGCGCGCAGCCTCAGCCTCAAGCTCGGCGATCTTTACCTGCTTGGCCTTCATCTCGGTTTCCACGCCCAGGCCTTCATTCTCCTGTTCTTTCAGCAGGAGTCCTTCCAGGCCCTTGGCATACTCGGCCGGCAGTTGCACGTCACGCAGCATCACCTCTTTCACGATGATGCCATCAGCATCGAGTCTTTTGGTGATGCGCTCCGCGGCATTCTGTCGTATCTCTTCCCGCCGCGTGGCAAACACCTCACGCACCGTGTAATTTGGCGCCAGCTCTCGAAATACGCTGGAGACCACCGGAGGAACAATCTCTTTTTCTACCGGCTGCGGCAGGTTGGAGTGGATAAAGTCGAGCCGGCGTGGATCGAGCTTGTAGCGGACTGTAATCGCCAACCCAATGCTCAGCCCTTCTTTCGATTGCACGCCAAAGGCATCAGCCTTTTTGCCCTGCGCTCCTTTCTTGTCAGCTTCACTTTCGCTGATCGATTCCAAGCCGTCCCGCGCGGAAGAGGAAGTAGTCAGCACCTGGTCGCGAATGTCATACAGCACCACCGAATCGAGCAGTGGCACGATGAAGTGCACACCGGGATACAAGGTGCCGGGGCGCGTTCCTGCGGTCTGGCTCACTCTGATGCCGCCCATTCCGCTGGGCACCACCACTATGCCGGTAGCGAGAGTGAGCGGCAGCCAGGCCGCAAGAAACGCCCATTTGGCAGTGGTCCAGTTCAGCTGCGGTTTTTCCATAAGCACGCCATGGGTTGATGGCGTTCCCGCTGGAATCCCATCGGGCATGGATATGGGTCCCGATGAGGGAGCTATATGTCGCAACTGGCGGTGATACTGGACAACCTGGTAAAGATTTTTGAAAATATTGACGGCGGCCGCAGCAAGCAGCCCCCAGCCGGTAAGCAGCAGCAGATATCTCAGCAACAACATCGCAATTTCTCCTTCGATTTCTAACAATGTTCACCGCAAAGGACGCCAAGGACGCTACGGGAATTGTCTCTCGCTGGTTTTCTCCGTGTTCTCAAGCGCCCCTTCCGTGCTCTCTCCAAAATTCGGCTCTCAATTCCTTTGCGCCCTCCGCGTTCTTTGCGGTGAATCTCTCTTACTGCTGCGTGGTCTCAATCATGGTCACCGTGGCTGATGCGACCTGCATGTCAGTGCTGCTCTGCGGCTTCGCTGCCAGCGCCTCGCCTACGGCAGGCGGTTCCGCGAACACCTGCGCGATCATCGTGTCCCGTTCACGGCGGACCGTCACCGCATCGCCAACCTTGACCAGCGTGTAGAGTTCTTCCACGTCCTTCTTGCGCATGCGGAAGCAGCCATGCGAAGAGGCCTTGCCCACTGAACTCTGTACATTGGTTCCGTGAATCCCGTAGCCCTTCAGGCTCAATCCCATCCAGCGCGAGCCCAGCGGATTGTCTTTTCCCGGAGAAACTTCCTGATGGGCGTGGCGATAGACAGGATCTTTGGCTCGATTGATGATGAAGAAATCGCCATCAGGGCTGGGAGATTGGCTGGTGCCCACGGCGATGGAATAAATCTTCAATACTTGTCTCTCTTCGATCACGGCCAGCTTGCGGTCAGCGATGCTGATCACGATGTGGCGTGCGGGAACGATCGGTACGTCGACGGTTGCGGGAGTGATTTGAGTTCTCGGGTTCGATGCCGGCGGCCGCGCGGTGACTGCCGCCAATTCCAGTCGCTGCTGCTCCCTTTGGAGCGATGCCGTCCGGGCCGCTGCCGCCAGGTGAATGCTGGTAAGGGCGATGGTTGAGGCCGCTATGGCCATGATTGCCTTTGAAGGTCTACCCGAGATCGCAACTAGCCGCCGCATGTTGGTTTCTCCCTGCTCGTGTTACGCAGGGAGAAAATGCAAGGCGGAAGCCAAAGCATAGGCTATTGAAAACAAGATTGTTAGTGGCCACAAGCGTGGATCGCGTGTGTCTGGCAAAAGACACTGTGGCTGCAGGGACACGCGGGACTCGCGACGCAAAATTGCTTTTCTTCTAGCTTCCAATGGAGATTTGAATCACCGGAACCCAAGGATTCGGCAGCGTGACTGAAGGATCAGGTATTAAAAAACTGTCTGGCGTGTGGTGGCTTGGAGAGGCGTGATCGGAGCTGGGACTCTTACGATTGTGCTGGAAATAGTAAAGGCTGTGACATTGGTTATGCTCTAGCCGCCAACTCCTGCGAGGGAGTCAACGACGTGGATGCATGTACCGTCACAGCCCTTGATGCGACCCCTGCTTTCGCAGTTCCTGACCCCAACCTGCTCCTCGCAGAGCCTGTCGGATTTTTCGGGTCCGGGTGTGCACTGAATCGCTTCACTGCACCTGATCACTCAGTCTACTTCGGATTAGCCACTGTTTATTTTGGCTGACCCTTTCGACCGTCGACATGTGTGATCCTACCTGAAGAGCATGAATTGTCAACGCCCGTGAGTTGTGCAATCGCAGATTTTTTTTCGCGGATAGTTACGCATTAAAGCACTGTTAAAATGCGGGTGAAATCGCGCTCAGTTTCGCCTGTACGCATTTTCCACAGCTGTTTCCACAGAAACGCACAAACCAATGGACTTGTCCAAATGGCTTCCCGAACCAAATGTATCTCTTGACGGCGCAACCTCATGTGCCTCATTGTGTGTCTTACGAGGGGGCAGATGTCGGATCTCATAGCCTACGTTGATGGCGGTTCCCATGGCAGTCCGGGACCATCGGGTATTGGAGTTCTCATTGAGAAACCTGACGGCGAGATGATTCGGATCGCCAAGTGGATCGGCCACCACGACAACAATGTGGCCGAATATGCCGCCCTTCTGGAAGCTCTGCAGCAGGCGCTTGACCTGAACGCCACTTCGCTCAGCGTCTATACCGATTCTGAGCTGGTGGTGAAACAGATGACCGGCGAATACTCCTGCCGCAGTCCTCGGCTCTATTCCCTGCATTGGATGTGCCGCAAGCTGGCACACACGCTCAAATTCTGCATCTCCCACATTCCCCGCGAGCAGAACCAGGAAGCCAACCGTCTGGCGAACCACGCCGTGCGCTTTCGCCGTGAACCAATCCTGAGATTGGAATAGCTTGCACCTGGCTAAGCCGATGCAGCGCAAACCACAAAAACTTAAGAGTTATACCGATGGATTGGGACGTGGAAATCCGGCCCAGGGACTTACGCTTTTGTATGCTCGTAATACTTGCCGATGATCTGGCCGATTTCTACCGCCGCATCGGGATCTAAATCGACAAATTCAAATCCCGCATACTGCTGATCAGAAAAGCGCAGCCGCGCATTCACGCGCACCCGGATGTCCTCTGAAGGTTCATGGATGGTGAAGCTGTAAATTTTGCTGTCTTCACCATAGGTTTTTTCCGGCTCCATCATG
>JBARMK010000374.1:0-2874 GCA_049802395.1 Candidatus Angelobacter sp. | reverse complement strand
TGATCAAGCCCGCCACCCCTGCCGCCGCATCCAGATGCCCCACGTTCGTCTTTACCGACCCCAGGGCACAATACCCTTTCCGCCTCGTCTGCGTCCGATACGCCTTCGTCAACGCCTGCACCTCGATAGGATCGCCGATCAGAGTTCCCGTTGCATGCGCTTCCACAAAGCCTATGCTGTCAGCATCTACTCCTCCGCAGGCAAGTGCGTCCAAAACAACACTGCTTTGTCCATGAATGGCAGGTGCAGTAAAACTGGCCTTTGACCAGCCGTCATTGTTAATGGCCGTTCCTTTGATCAGCGCATAGATGTGATCTTTGTCGCGGATGGCATCGGTCAAACGCTTGAGAACAACAATCCCCACGCCGCTGCCGAAGATGGTGCCCTGCGCGCCGGCATCGAAAGCCCGGCAATGACCATCGGGCGACAGTATTCCGCCTTTAGAATAAAGATAGCCGGTTTTATGGGGCACATTTACAGCGACCCCGCCCGCTAGTGCCACCTGGCATTCGTCAATCAGCAAACTGTTGCATGCGAGGTGGATCGCAACCAGCGAAGTGGAACACGCCGTGTGGACGGAATAACTAGGCCCCGTCAGATTGAGTTTGTAGGATACGCGAGAGGTCAGGAAAGCAGCATCATTGCCAATTCCCACCTCAAAAGCACCTACCGAGTGGCCCACTTCCCCGTTGGAAAAAATGTTGAACAGATAGCTGCTAGTCCGCGCGCCACCAAAAACGCCTATAGCGCCCTTGTAGTTTTCCGGATTATATCCGGCATCCTCCAGCCCAGCCCATGCGCATTGCAGAAATAACCTGTGCTGGGGATCCATGACTCGGGCCTCATTCGGAGTGATGTTGAAGAACCCCGCATCAAACAACTCCACATCGTTCAGAACTGCGGCTGCCTTCACATAGTTAGGATTGGCCAGGGCGCCTGGTTCGAGTCCCGATGGCTCCACCTCTTCATCTTTGAGAAATGAAATGCTTTCCACCCCTCGGCACAGATTATCCCAGAATTTTTCGGGAGTCTCGGCCCCGGGAAACTTGCAGGCCATACCTATTATGGCAATTGCTGAATCGTCGAAATTCTGATCTGAATTGAACATGGTTCTAAGCTCCAGAATGGATGAACTTGGTTAAACAGAATTTAATAGTAGGGAAATCCGGTTATTCCGGATTTTGACCGCTCTGCGCAACTGGCTGACTTCCGCGCAGGCGAATTCGCTGTTGTAATTTTCGGCGTTCGCTCGCTTTGCTGTTCTGCACTGTAAACGACATCGTGAAGGAGGAAGCTCGCGACGCGGACCGCAAGAGCCCTTCGATGAGAGCGCGGGCTCGAGAAACGCCCTGCTCCGCCCTTATCTTTTCTGCAACTTCCGTGGCCTGGGCATACAGACTCGGATTGTGCAAGGTTTGTTTCAAGGCTGTGGCCAGCTTCCTGGCTGTCAGTTCTTTGTAGGGGATTACCCCCCCTGCACAGCCCAGGCCGCGAACAAATTCCGCCCACATCGGCTGATCGCCCACATGAGGAACAACCACTGCCGGAATCCCGGAACGCAGCGTCGTTGCCGGAGTTCCGGAACCGCCCGCATGGACCACGCATGCAGCACGCGGGAACAGCCATGTGTGCTGGACAAACCCCAGACTGAATACATTTGCAGGTAGCGCTCTGTTCTTCGCAAGACCGCTCCAGCCATGCTGAATCACTGCCCGGCATCCAACACTCTCAATGGCTTCCAAAAGAAGTTCAGTCATCGCCTCAGGATCAGGATGAGCAATACTGCTGAATGTAATCACCACCGGCTTCTCGCCTTGCTCAAGGAAATGCGCTAACTGGGGATCTGGAACACGGCTCTTTTCCTCTAGGAAGAAAAACCCTGTGACATGGTAATGCGGCGGCCAACCAGGATTTGCCGGTCGCATATAACGGCTGATGGCATAAAGCGCCAGTTGCGGAGAGTTGGCTTCTGTGTGGATTGGTTCATTCAGTGGAGGTAATCCGTGTTGCGCACGGAAAGGGTTGATGACCGAGGCGATAGCATGGCGATACGCATGCGGCTGCATTCCGCCAAAATGGTTCGTATGCACGGAGACGAAAGTAATTCCGGTAAGCTCATGGAGCATTCTGGAAGCTGGCTGCAAGTGACCGCTGATCAGAACATCCGCTCCGCGGCACGCTTCTTGAAGCTCTTCGAACATCTGCGGCAGCATCGCCTGCAGCTTCGTAAGGGAGTCCTGTAACGTATGTAATGGATTAATACCTTTCAGCGCATCCTCGGTGTCCTCGCGCTGCAGCTTCGCATAATCCAGATCAAAACCAATCGGCACGTAGTCGAACCCAAGCTGCGCCACATAATTCCGATAGATGGGCGCCAAGGCGAGTATCGGCTGATGCCCATGCTCGCGCAATTCAGCCGCTAGCGCCATAAATGGCTGGATATTTCCCATGGAACCGATATTTGTTAATACCGCGCGCATAAACTCATCCAAGAATCAACGAATTATCCAAAATGACGTATCTCCCTGAAAGCTTTCCGTTAGTTAGAGCTTCTCTTTAAAAGCTCCTTTCGTCGATATTGCCTGCGTCGTTCCATTCTTTCCGTACGAACACTGTCCCGATCGAGAATTTCTGCCTTGGGTCCCGGCATCGTGGCATTAGCAATCAACTCCGCTAAGCCCCTGATCGTCAGTTTTTCGTAAATGCTGACGATCGGAATCTCCATACCGAATTTCGCCCTTACATCAGCGATTACACGAATCGCCGTCAAAGAATCCCCACCTAACTCAAAGAAATTGTCATCAATTCCTATTTCTCTAATGCCGAGAGCATGCTGACAGAGCTGGGCAATGGTTTTTTCCACGACCGTTGCAG
>JBARMK010000373.1:0-1969 GCA_049802395.1 Candidatus Angelobacter sp. | reverse complement strand
AAATCGGCGGGCTGAAGCACAAATCGGAGCACAGCAGCTGCCGAATGAGACCTAAGCAGTTAGATACGCTGGCATGCGCATAAGTCATTGATTCCGAATGAGAGCGGAGGGTGGGGGGAT
This sequence comes from Candidatus Angelobacter sp., assembly GCA_049802395.1. GTDB lineage: Bacteria > Acidobacteriota > Terriglobia > Terriglobales > Acidobacteriaceae > Angelobacter. Next base: position 1,849 of record JBARMK010000373.1, on the reverse strand, counting down.
ACATTTGCTAAACCGTTATAGGGGCTAACACCTCATCGGGGGTTCGAATCCCCCTTTCCGCCAGCACATAGTTCCCTGAATCTCCGAGTTCCAGGGGCATGGGACCGAAAACACCCACAACGCCGTCTTGCTCATCCTGAAACTGTGATTGCACCATTTACAGTGCGCTACTCATTGCGCCCGATAAAAAATGGTTCCATCCAGACAAGTCTCTGTAACGATGACTGGCGCCGTATCACTACAAGATCAGGACCGCCCAAATTTAGAGGATTTTTGGCGCCAGGACAAGGGAGTTTTCCCGGTCGACAAGGTCAAGCGGGTAGAGAGTTTGATTCCATGTTTCGGCTGAGCTCTTTCCCGGAGACCTGCGAATCTCCGTGCTCGCGCAAGGAAAGTGTCTGATGAACGATCAACGGGCTCACTATGATCTGCTGAAGGCATTTGCGGAATTAGGTTTCGTCACTTGCTCGCCCAATATGGTCGCGCTACTGCGCCGCGCGCAAAGAGCTGCGGAGGTAAGCGACATTACCGTCCTCATGGAGGGAGAAACCGGGACCGGCAAGCAGATCCTGGCGCGAGGCATCCACCAACTAGACCAAAAGCGCAATCGGTTTCCCTTTGTCACCGTACATTGCAGCACCATCAGCGAAGCCCTGGCGGAAAGTGAATTGTTCGGACATCATCGCGGAGCATTTTCCGGCGCCGTGGCCGATCGCAGAGGGCTTTTCCAGTCAGCCCAGCACGGAACCCTGTTGCTCGATGACGTCAACGATCTGCCGTTCCACTTGCAACCGAAGCTGCTGGATGTAATCCAGCGCGGAATGGTGCGTTCGGTGGGATCGGACCGCGAGATCAGCGTCGATGTCCGGATCATCGCCGCCTGCAACCAACCGCTGGAACCGTTAGTTCGGAAAAACCTCTTTCGGTCCGACCTTTACCATCGTCTGAATGTGGTCAAACTGGTCTTGCCCCCGCTGCGCGAGCGCGGCGGCGATTTGAAACAGCTGATTCTGGCGTTGGCCAAGCGCTATGACCGTCTCTACCAGATCGGAGACGTCGACCAGAGTCTGGTAGCTTTTCTTGGATCCAGGCCATTTCTGGGTAACGTCCGCGAGTTGGAAAACGTGGTGCAACGAATGTTGTTCTTCAAGACTGAGGGTACTACTCTTGGCATGGCGGACTGGATATCGCAATCGGCGCCAGACAATTCCGCAGGCGAAGAAGCAGATCCGTTCGCGGAAGTGGCTTGCGCCCTATGGAAAATGATCTCGCAGCGCGGCATTCCTTTTGCCCAAGCATTTCAAGAAATGGAGAAACGAGTGCTGGCGATGGCCCTCAACATCGATGGATCCACCCGGCGCGAGATCGCTCAGCGGCTTAGGACAAGCGAACGAACCCTCTATTACAAAATGCGGGCCCACGGACTGAATCATCCTGTGCCGTAACTTGGTCGCAGCTCATTTCTCTTCTTTTCTCCTTGCTTTGGGCTCTACCGTCTCAGCCTTTACGCGCGACCTTGTGCAGCAATTCGAAAACGCGATCAAAAATGGAACTGCAATCTCTTGCAGAAAACATCATTGTCTTCTCCAATGCGCAGAAATTCTGGGCTTCGTGAAATTTGTGAAGCTGGCTGATGACGTAACGCTGCCAGTTGTTGCAGATGATAGGGCCGATACACGTCCGCAAGGCTGAATCGCCTCGTCTCTCGATTGCCATTGGCTTGAACGCTAACTTCTTTGTTCGCAAGGAAACATGAACATTTATCTTCCCACCGGGAAATTTCTATGGGCAAGAGCAAACCTTGGCATATCACATGCACAAGCCTCGGCGCCAGCATTCGGTTTCAAGA
>JBARMK010000372.1:0-2057 GCA_049802395.1 Candidatus Angelobacter sp. | reverse complement strand
AATGTTTCTGTTCATGAAAGTTCCGCTGCGCGTGGCAGCAGCGACCAGTAATTTCATGATCGGTGTTACAGCAGCCACCAGCGCTTACGTCTATTGGGGCCGTGGCGACGTACGTGTTGATATAGCGGCGCCGCTGGTTGCGGGCGTATTTGCCGGATCGCTTCTGAGCGCGCGCATCTCGCCCAAAGTGCGCTCGTTTTATATCCTGATATTGCTGATAGGCATTACCGGCTGGCTGGCGTTGCAGATGATTTACAAGCTGTTGATCGGAGGGTTTCAATGAGCCGCCAGGATGTGGCTGCCGATCGTATTTTGTCGCTTACGCTGAAGGCTGGGGCGTACACGGCGTTTGCTCTCATTGGTGCCGGATTGCTTCTGCAATGGGCCACGACATGGGGTGAGAAGATTACAGCGAGCGGCTTGCTTGTGCTGCTGGCCACGCCGGTGCTGCGCATTGTTGCGGCCGGCATTCAATTTTTACGCGAACGCGATTTCAAGTATGCTCTGGTATCGATGGGCGTACTCGGCATTGTGCTACTGGCGTATTTTCTGGGAGTACAGAGTTAGTCGCGCTCAGCCCCTTGGTTACCTGAGCTAGAGGAGAATGATGAGAATGATGAAGAAGCCGTTACTGTTTCTGGCATTCTTATTTGCGGCATACGCTGCCGCAATTCCACAATCGCTTCCGCCTGTCTCCACGTTCTCCATTGTCGCCATTGATCCGCAAACCGGCGAGATGGGCGTAGCGGTGGCCTCGCGCTATTTCTCCGTCGGCTCGGTCGTGCCTTGGGCAGTGGCAGACGTGGGCGCCGTGGCCACGCAGGCCAATGTCAATGTCGGCTACGGACTGCAGGCGCTAGATCTGCTGCGCCAAGGACTGAATGCGCCGGAGGTCCTGAAAAAAATCCTTGCAGAGGACAAGTTTGAAGGCAAAGATGGGCGACAGGTGGCTATCGTTGACGCGAAAGGAAACGTCGCCGCTTATACCGGCCCCAATGCACCCAAGTGGGCGGGCGACCGCCAGGGTAAAACCTGGTCGGCCCAGGGAAACATTCTTGTTGGACCGCAGGTGCCGGAATCGATGGGCAAGGCGTTCGAGGCGACGCAAGGAGAACTGGCAGAAAAACTCTTTGCCGCGCTCAAGGCCGGCGATGCCGCCGGTGGCGACGCCCGCGGCCGGCAGTCCGCGTCAATGCTGGTGGTGAAGAAGCTGGGCGGACGCAACATCAACAACGATCGGTACGTGTATATCAATGTCGACGACAACCCCGATCCTTTTACCGAACTGCGGAGGTTGCTCGACCTGAATCTGGCTTACAACTACGGTGACCAGACGTTCAAGGCGCTGGATGCCGGCAACATCGAAAAAGCCCGCGTCGCCGCGCAAAAAGCCCTGCGCTATGCGCCTAACAGCTTTGGAAGCCACATGCGACTGGCATTTTTGAACTATCTTGCAGGTGACAAATCCGCGTCACTGGACGAATTTGCCAAAGCCAGGTCGCTGGACCCAACCAATTTTGATAAGCAGTGGAAAGAGGAAGTCGACTTTGATCGCTTCAAACCGATGGCTGCCGACAAAGAATTCTTGCTCAAGCTGTTCCCGAATGGCGCGCCGAAATAATGGTAGAGGAATATCTTTTCATGTATGAAATTCGAGATAGCTCAGCTCACAAGAAATCTGCTGAGGTGAAAGTGGCTCCGGGGGCTATATCATGGCGCTGTTTTCTCGATCACGATTTTCTGTTCTGCCCTTTCGATAAAGTTGTAGTGGTTAATTGCAGCTAGCATGAGAGGATCGGGAATTTTGATATTGTTTTATCATGAAATGAATCCATCTCATTGGTGAAGTCCTTCTACATATGTTGATGAATAGCCATCAGCGGTTAGGGAAAGTTACCCTTCACCTATTTAGACGAGCTTAGCCGGGAAAGTAATTATTGCCAATATACGGCGGACTGCCATTTGTTCGAGCTTCCTGAAAGCGCTCACCCCAGGCGGAGATGAGAGTTACTGAAAACACACATCATTTGAACCAATACGGGAATGATATTCGCATC
>JBARMK010000371.1:0-8521 GCA_049802395.1 Candidatus Angelobacter sp. | reverse complement strand
CTTGAGCTGCGCGCGATAAGAGAGATCGGTGTCTTCGGTGAGCGTGTCGTGCTCCCACCCGCCCGCGTCAGCAATAGCCTGGCGGCGCCACATGCCCGCTGTGCCATTGAAGTTGAAAAAGACCTGGCTGCGCGAACGTCCGCCGTGCTCCAGAACAAAATGGCCGTCGAGCAGAATTGCTTCAACTTCTGTAAGGAAAGAGTAGCTGCGGTTCAGGTGCGTCCAGCGCGTTTGCACCATGCCGATTTTGGGATCGCTGAAGTGGTGCACCACGCGCATCAGCCAGTCTTCAGACGGAACAAAGTCAGCGTCGAAGATAGCGATCAGCTCGCCTTTGGCCGTAAGCATTCCGTGCTGCAACGCGCCGGCTTTGAACCCTTCACGGTTGCTGCGGTGAATATAGGTGATGGGATGACCCAGCGCGGCATAACGGTCCACCACGGCTTGCGCCACGCTGACAGTCTCATCGGTGGAGTCGTCCAGCACCTGGATGTCAAGCTTGTCTTTGGGATATTCGATCTTGCAGATTGCTTCCACCAGACGGTCAATCACGTACTGCTCGTTGTAAATCGGCAACTGGATGGTGACGCGGGGAAGTTCGGCGAACTGTGCCGGCGGCCCGGTAACGCGGTTCTTGCGGTTGCGGTAATACATGTAAACCAGCGCGTACCGGTGCAGTCCGTAGCCAGCCAGGATAATCATCACCACGAAGTACGGGATCAGGAGCGCCAGATCAAAGCCGTTTGGTGTGTAAAGACCCTTGAAGGTCTTGTCCAGAAACTGGCTTTTGAAATAGTGGATCAGCCCCTTCTGGGCGTTGGCAAAAAGCAACAGCGCGAAACCGGCACAGACGTTCACCACGGACTCCCAAAGAACTGATAATCGAATACACGATTCTAAATCTCACGTGGCGAACGCAGGGGGAAAGATATCCAGAAAAGCTGTGGTCGGCCAATTGGCGGAGAGCCGTATGTCGAGCAGCGAATAGACAATAAATTCTTCGGTTTATTTGTGGCTAAGAACTAGTTCAGGAACAGTTGTCTGTAGAGCGTGTCACGCCGTTTCGGCACAAACCCGGCATCGCGGATCATCCGTCGCAGCTCTTCTTCGGTGGTGCAGTTGGTGACTCCGGCGGAGCGGACCACGTTTTCTTCCAGCATCACAGATCCCACGTCATTGCCGCCAAAGCGCAGCCCCAGTTGGCAGACCTTCAGCCCCTGCGTGACCCAGCTCGATTGCACGTTTTCGAAATTGGAGAGATACAGCCGCGCAATGGCTAGCACCTTTAGGTATTCGACTGCTGTGGCTTCTTCCCAGTGGCGGCCGCCCAACGCGGTGTTGCCGGGCTGGAAGCTCCACGGGATAAACGCGGTGAAGCCACCGGTCTCTTCCTGCAGATTGTAAACGCGCTGAAAATGGTTGATGCGATGTTCAAAAGTCTCACCTACGCCAAACATCATAGTGGCAGTGGTGCGCATGCCCAGTTTATGCGCGGTACGGTGGACGTTGATCCAGTCTTCGGTCAGGCATTTCAGCCGGGCAATTTTGTAGCGAACTTCGTCATCTAAAATTTCGGCGCCACCGCCAGGGATGGAATCCAGTCCGGCATCGCGCAGTCGCTTAATGGTTTCCTCAATGGAAAGCCCGCTAACGTCGGCGAAGTGAATAATCTCTGAAGCAGAAAAACAATGCAGGTGGACCTGGGGGAAGCGCTGCTTGATGCCGCTCAGCATGGCTTCATACCACTCGATCTTCAGGTCTGGATGCAGGCCGCCTTGCATGAGCACGCCGGTGCCGCCCAGTTCCACGGTCTCGCGGATCTTCTCGTAAATCGTTTCCATCTCCAGCACATAGCCCTTGGCGCGGCCGGGGCCTTTCACCGGTGCATAAAAGGCGCAGAAGGTGCAGTATTCGGTGCAGAAATTTGTGTAATTGATGTTGCGATCGATAATGTACGTCGCCACGCCCTCAGGATGCAGCTTGCGGCGCAGAGCATCGGCTTCCATACCCAGGCCGATCAGATCGTCTGAGCGGAACAGGTCAAGCGCTTGTTGTTTGGTCAGGGACATGAACACTTTAGATTTTAGCGGAAACAGGGCATGCAATGGAACTTGTAGCTTCTCGCAACCCCCGCTGGTCAGTCTGAAGTGCTGGTAAACGCGCGCGTGCCACTTCAACCGATCCTTACTTCAGCTCCGTAATGATGGCGCGTTGTTTTCCCTTAATCAGCGTTTCCGTGTGCGTACGATCGCGCTGGTTGAACCTGACCGTACCGGATGTGTACTGGTTGACGGTTTCTTTTCCGTCGGGCGTGGTCGACTTCAAGTCGCCGTCTTCCAGGAACCACGCCACTACATCTTTATCGTGGAAGTGCATCGGCGTAGGCACGCCAGGCTGCCAGGTGTAGTCCCACACAATCACGCGGTCGTTTTCCAGCAGCTTCTTCGATCCCGGACGCGGGAACCCCAGCGGATACTTAGTGGGATTGGCTATCGGCGTCACCGGATGGTCCTTAAGCTCAATGATCAGTGATCGGCCATCGATTTTCGGCGCCGAGCCCTTCGGCACAAATGCTGCGCCACCGGAATAGGACACCACCACAGCGTCGAGCGGACGCGCCGTAGCGTCGTCTGTGGCATACCAGACAGTGACGCGGTCATTGTCGATAGCCGGCTTCAACGCCGCTTGCGTACCGCCCTGGAACAACATTGCGCAGAACAGCAGGAAACCTACCATGGCAGCCACCTTTCGGATAAATCAAAAGTGCAATGCGCGATTCTTGAGTTCAGCAGCCAGATACATGCCGTGGAAACGCGCCGCCATATTAAGCCTGTCTGCGCAAAACATGCAAACCTTACGCCCCAATGACTCTAGTGCATAAAGCCAAGTGAGAGCCGCTGCCTCAAAAAACTACTTTCTAAATAAACTCGGCGCAGAGATTGCTGGTTTTCAATCTCTGCGCCGACGAACACCCAACAAATAGAAGTGCTAATCCCTATCTCTATCGTTCTCCCTGCGCGAGATCGCGTCTTCATCGAACAGGTCTGACAGATCGGGGGCGTTCGCTGCATCACCCAGGAGTGGCCCACGCGTGCGGAAAATTTCCTGCATGGTGCGCAAGTCAGAGGAATGTGTCAGGTTGACCGGGCTGGCATACGGAACGCCTTTCACGTTCCTGTGCGCGAGTTGAGAGATAACGATCTCACCAATCGTGTGGTTGAAATCGTCCGGATTGTCGGTCGCTATGCCGTCCTGTTCGGACTCGTCAAACCAGATGATGATCGCCCCATGCTCTTTGTACGCTTTTGACGCCATAATCGCCGGAATGATCTGCCTCAGGAAGTCGTCGCCCTGCAGGATTTTTGCCGGATCGCCCTGCAGGCCTTTGTAGCCACCCGTGAGTGTGGTGTGCATATCATTGAATTGGTTCGGTGAAATGAAGTTGCAGTCGGCCACCCGGTTCTCGGCCAGGTCGTCAAACAGCTGTTGCAACGGCGCGTACTGTAAGCGCAGTGGGTTCGCCGTTGACGGATCGTTGCCGCCATTGCTGTCGGTAAAGAAAACCTGCGGGTTATGTTTGGCGGCGTAGTTGAACTGGTTGGAGCCGTTGAACTGGTTGAAGCTGCCAGCAGCAAACGTGCCGGAAATGCTCTTCAAAGGCACCGTCCATTGATCGCGAGGCAGAGGCACGTTAGTGAGTTGCCCATTAACTGTAGTTAGATCGGTGTCTTCCTGATATGACCGCCACGTCTTGCCGGCTTGCGTCAGAAAAGTGACGAGGTGCTGGGTGGCGTTCTGGTTCGATGGATTGACCGCAGCGAAGGGATCGTTGTCGTTGAGAATGTCGAAATTCGTGCCGGCTTCCGCCCACAGATAATTGGGTTCAGATGGATGAATGTGTGGATTGTTGCCGCTGGGCGTAGCCAAAACATTGTGGTAGTTCGTGGCGTAGGCAACCTGCTCGCTGATGCGTACGGTGCGTCCATTTACGACGGCAACCGCGGTTCCATTTATCAGACTGTTGATGAACGGTGCGTTCGGATTTTGAAAAATCTGCTGGATTCCGCCAGTGAACTGGTTGGCTGGCTGGGTCCAATTGTGATTTTCCATCGCGATGACGAAAACCGTTTTGAGTTCTTCCGCGCTGGTCTTCAAGTTGCCCACAATAGCCAGCAGCACAAATACACCCAGCATGCCGAGACGTCTGACGTGCGACATTGATGCCTCCGTATTTAAATTGGCGGCGCACGTTGGAATCCGTGTCAGGCCACGTACAGGCGCCTGGACGCCCATTGCGCCATCCCTCTACGGATAGCAGGTCTAATTTGCCGAATGGTTAATGCCAGATTACTTTTCCATGAATGGCTCTTTACAAAGAGCAGCGCCGCCATAAACGTCAAAGAACCGCAGGTTCGCCGGATCCAACGCTGACTGAAAACAAGGTTGGGTTGGATTTGTTTGTCAGCGTTGGCCGCGAACCCTGCGGCCCATTTCGCATCTACGGCGAACGGCAACTTTATTTCTTGCCGCTAGCCATGCGAGAGCGAATTTCAGAACAGACGAAAGTTGACGATTACGTTCATCTGCACTGCAACCGGACGCCCGTTCTTCTTTGCGGGCTCGAAGCGCCATGTGCGCACCGCCTCCAGCGCTTTTTCGTCCAGTCCCATTCCCAGCGAACGCACAACGATTAAATTTCTTGGCACGCCATCCGCGCCGATGGTCGCCAGCAACGTGACCTCGCCCTGGTGTTTCACCCGGCGTGCTTCTTCTGAGAATTCCGGTTCCGGCGAATAAATCGCGCGCGGCATGCTCACGCCATTGCCGACCGTGTACAGCCCGCCGCAGCACCCACCGCCCGATCCCGGGCCGCGGCCAAATCCGCCTTCGCCACCTACGCCCCCTCCGGCATTTCCACCCATTCCACCGCCTACTCCCGGTCCGTTGGAAGGGGCAGTAAGAGCGGATAGAGGATCACCAACCTGCCGTGACTGCGGAACGTTAACATCAGGAGGCGCAATCACGCTGGTTTCGGCCACAATTCGCGATCGCATATTATTTCGTAGCAGAGGAGGTGTGAGTTGCTCGCGGTCTGAGCGTGGCGCTGCCCCGGCGCTGGCGTGCAATCTTTCCATCGCGCCACCGCTCCCGCCGCCACCATTTGGGTGTGTGCCCAAGGGTGCACGGTAGGGTTCTAGCCGCACTGAGACTGAAGGCTGCGGGTCAATGACCGGGGTCGCGCTCTTTACCATCAGAAATCCGGCGCCGATTAGAAACGCCATCGCTGCATGCAGCCCAACTGAGACAACAAAATTCCTCCGCCGCACGGGATAGCCCGCCCAATTCTTGCCTAAGGGGCCGGGTAAAACCTGGTTGCCGCTGAGCGCCGGCTTGGCAGCGCGATCATGTTGCCCTTCGGCATCCGCCGTCGCTGAGACAGTCCTTCCTGCGGCCTCCCATTCCAGCTCCAGCTTTAAGCGCGTCTTGAAATTTGCCCGGGGCAGGTCTCGCAGCTCGCTGGCAAGGTCGAGTAGTTCAGCAATATCGGCGCTGCACGCAGCGCGTTCACCTTCAGGCGGAGCCAGCATTTGCTCGAGGGCCTGATCGAGTTTGTCATACATCAGCGTATTACTCATGGGAGTTCCTCGCTTGCCCGCGCAGGGCTTCCAGTGCGCGAAACTGCAGTTGCTTCACCGCGCCCTCGGACCGTCCCAGCTCCAGCGCTATTTCGCGCACGCTTTTCTGCTCAACGAAGCGGCGCATGATCACCAGGCGCTGATCGGCAGGGAGCCGGTCCACCAGTTGAAAGAGCATGGCACGCCGCTCCAGTTCAGGCGCATCAAGGGAAACGCTTTCATCCATCGAAGCTTCTTCCGCCGGAACTTCAACGCCCCTGCCTGTTCGCTGCCAGCGGTCCGCTAGCGCGTTGGCGGCGATGCGCAGCAGCCATGCCGCGAACGGAACGCCGCGCCACTGGAACCGGCTAATGTTCTTGAGCGCCTGATGGAAGACCTCAGCCGTAACGTCCTGCGCGTCATCGCGGCAGGGTACGCGCCGAGCAACGTACGCATACACGCGATGAAAATTGCCCTCATACAGCTCTGCGAACCGGCTTGGGTCGCTTTGCGCCGCCTCGATCAGGTACCGCTCCGGGTTCGAGTCAGCTAAGTTGGCTAGATTGGCAACAGCGTTCAACTTGTGCCCCCTGGGGACCCATTTCAGTCTCTATAAAGCTAAACCGCCGGCCAAGGCGAAAGGTTACGGTGCCGGGAGCCGAAAAATGCCGCCTTCGGCACTGGTAGATCGATTTGGAAAGCGAAATATGCGGCAGGGCGGTATTTGATACTTGGTATTTGGTATTTGGTATTTGGCTGTTTTCGTAAGCCGCAAAGGTCAACGATAAGTGGGTGGAGCGGTGGGTGGGCGGCCAGTACTAAATACCACGAGCCAAAGTCAGTAGCTAGGAGCTCGCGGCTAGCGCCTCTTCTTCCCACTCAAACTCTTCCTGCCGCTCGTTGCACATCCATACGGGGGCGAATGAAAGCCGGTGCAGCGGCGTGGGGCCCAGCTCGTTCAGCGCGGCTAAGTGTTTGGGAGAGCGGTAGCCTTTGTTGGAAGCAAGATCGTATTCGGGATAGACCGGCGCCCACCGGCGAATCATCTCGTCGCGATGGACTTTGGCGATGATGGAAGCCGCCGCAATCGAAATGGAAATCGCATCACCGTGGATAATCTTGGTTTGCGGACACTCCCAGTCAATGCGCACGGCGTCCAGCAGCAAATGATCGGGCGCTGGCGAGAGCTGAGCCACGGCCTGGCGCATGGCGAGCAGAGACGCCCAGTAAATATTGATCTGGTCGATTCGTGCCACGTCAACGGCGGCCACGGCATAGGCAATGGCGTGCTGCTTGATTCTCTCTGCCAGTTTTTCCCGCGTCTTCTGATCCAGTAGCTTGGAATCGCGCAAGCCCTTGATTCGATAGTCGCGCTCAAGAATCACTGCACCGGCGACGACGGGGCCAAAGAGACACCCGCGCCCCACTTCATCGACGCCCGCAATCAGTTGCGCGCCCGCTGCCCACGCCAGTTTTTCAAACTTCTCCGTGCACTTCAGGCGTTTGAGCAGCCGCATCTTCATCGTCCCCTTGGAAAATGGCACGCCAGTTTCGGGGTTGATGGGGATGGGCTTTTTTCGCTTCCGCGCGGGCATGCAAACAGATTAACGCAACTGGCAGATAGAGGCAAAGAACGCGACAAAATCATTGCTGGGTGTCCCCTCCGTCAAGCCCTCCGCTCGTCCGACCATTACATCTCGGTTTGAATCGATGCATCGCGCTAAAGAAACGAAACAGAGATCTGTAACGAAATTACGTGACGAGAAGAACTGACGGCATCGAGTACCGTCGACCTCAGCTTGCCATTGCCATCCGCTGTTGGCCCATTCTTCGAATAGGCAGCGGAAATTGGTTTACCCTTCCGTTTGTTCGGGCGTAGCAGTTGCGGCCACTGCCAGCGGACGATCCACTTCGCGCAAGCGAGCGGCTTTGCCGTGTTGTTGAGAAGCTAAATGGTCCCCGGTTTATAGATCCGGACCGTTTTTCCCCGCCATCTTTTGCATCTGAAATTTTGTTTTCAGGATGAACTTGCCCGCCTGTGTGGCGAATTCCACTTCCTTCTCATCATTGCCAATAATCGGTTCGCCATTCTCAGCTTTCCGAGGAAATTTGAAGGTCAGCATGTACGGCGTGCCGTTCTCATTGCCATAGCGGCCAATGACCACCGATTCGGGGCTGATTTTCTTCGACTTCTTGGGCCAAAGGGAAGTTGCTTTGATGAGGGCATCTTCATCCATGCCTTTGAAGGGACTCATGTCAGGCGAGTGCACGGTAATGACATAGTTGTCCTGCTCTGCCTCGAGTATTTCCTCACCGCGCTCTGTATTGCCTCGTCCACAGAGGGCCGCGTCCTGCAGCCTGGCTGCCCGCACTGTGTGCGCGGATTGCCACGTGACCTGGTAAATCACAATTGAGTCAGTGCCGCCCACGGTCCAGGAAGCCGGTGTCCGGTCATTTTTGCTCATGTCCGGACGCCCGTCGCAATCAACGGGAAGGGGAGTTAAATAATGTTGCTGGCCTTTCAGCCATGGAGCGCTGACCTCCACCATCTTCACCCAGGGAGACTCATATAGGATTTTCTCCACCTCGTCATGCGTCCACGACTTGTAGTCTTTATCTTTCCACGGCTCGGATGACATAGCTACTGCAAGCACAGTTGTAAGTAGAACAGCGAACGTCGCGATGGAACGCATGAGATACTCCGGGGTTTTAAGGGATGATAAAGAGAATGGCCGCATGGCTTCCTTTCCTGTTGCCTGAAGGCAGATGATGATTGGGGTTGAATCGCGGGTATTCTAGGTCGCAGTTATCTTAGAGTCAATTGGCGAAAGACTTTAGAGCAGCGTGGACTTGGAGAAGAGAACGATACTTATCCGCTGGCCAGGGCCGCTAGAACGGCCCTCGAC
>JBARMK010000370.1:0-10095 GCA_049802395.1 Candidatus Angelobacter sp. | reverse complement strand
TCGCTGGCCTGCTGCACATCTTCCACCACAAAGCCCGTTACCCGATCTTTGACTACTTCCGGCAACGCGCCGCGACGGAACGCGATCACCGGCGTTCCGCAGGCCGCGGCCTCCATCGCTACCAGCGAACTTGTCTCATCGGCTTGGCTGGTCACCAGCAAGGCTTGCGCCTGGCGCAGCAGTTTGCGCTTGAACTCGAATGAGGGTGAAGAAATAAATTTTGCGTCCGGCATCTGGCGCAAGCGGGGAGCAATTTCTCGTTCAAAATACTGTTGATGATAACTAAAAGGATAGACCTGACCAGCAATAGTAATGGGCAGACCTGCACGTGCAGCGATTTCCAGGGCAAGGTGCGGGGCCTTTTCTTCACAGATGCGTCCCAGCCAGAGCAGCTCTTTACGTTCGCTTTGTTCCACGGTTGTGTCAGGCTCTCGTTCAAAGCTGTCGAGGGCGATTCCGTTGGTTACCACGCCCAGCACCGCGTCGAGGTCGACGAAGCTGCGGCGCTGTGATTTGGAAACGCAATTGAATCGCACGTTGGACACAATATTCTGAAAACTCTGCGGCGGATAGAAGCTGCGCGGCAGATGCAGAGTGGCCAGGACCGGAACTTCAACTTCTGCGGCGCGCGTCCAGAAGTTGCCGGACATGTCATGGATAAGATTGAAACTCCGGCCTTGCCGCGCTCGATGGCGCACAAGTGCGACGATCTGGTCCTGATGTTCTCGATTGCGGCGCTCGTAGTCGTCGGCTTGCGTGCAAGGCTCGCCGGTGGACAAAAGCTCACCGCTGATCTGCGATCCCTTCGAGGCAGCCACGGCTGTTTTTAGGTCGCGCCGGGCCATCTCTCGCTCCAATGTCCACAATACCTGCTCCGCTCCTCCGGCGGACTCGCCCGAAACCGTCAGCAACGGATAGGCAATGTAGAGAACGCGCAGAGTTTGTAAGTCCATGGATGCCGTGAGTTGCTCGATCACTCCTTATCAGATGCAAACTATCCGTTTGCTGGCGAAAGAGTCCGCGTTTATACTCCGCAATTGCCATGGAAGGCTGGCAATGAGAAAACCAGCCTGTCTTTCTGTCGCTCCATAACCAATGATGCATAAACTGCGCTCTGAAATCGAACGGCTTTACGTTGGCGGCCCTATCCCGGCCGAGGCGGCAAGCCATGCGCGCCATGTATTCGGCGAATTCCGCCAGGCGCTCACAGCTGGCGAGGTTCGCGCCGCGGAGAAGCATGATGGTCAGTGGCGCGTGAATGCCTGGGTAAAACAGGGTATCCTGCTCGGCTTTCGTTTGGGCGAATTGGAGGAGAGCGGGAGCGGAGCGCTGACGTTTGTGGACAAAGACACCTTTCCCGCGCGACGCTTCTCGGTCGACGAGCGTGTGCGCGTGGTGCCGGGAGGATCGTCCATCCGCAGCGGCGCTTACATCGCGCCGGGTGTGATTTGCATGCCGCCGATGTATGTCAACGTAGGCGCCTATGTGGAGGAAGGCACCCTGGTTGACTCTCACGCGTTGGTTGGCTCATGCGCGCAGGTGGGCAAGCGGGTGCATTTGAGCGCCGCCGCGCAGATTGGCGGTGTGCTGGAGCCGGTAAATGCCTCGCCGGTCATTATTGAAGATGACGTGCTGGTGGGCGGCAACTGCGGCGTTTACGAAGGGACACAGGTACGCAGCGGCGCGGTGCTGGGCGCAGGCGTGATTCTTACCCGTGCCACGCCGGTCTATGACATTGTGCGTGAGCAGGTGTATCGTTCTTCGGCGGAGACACCGCTGGTGATTCCGGAAAACGCCGTCGTGGTGCCAGGATCGCGCGCAATCACAAAGGGCAAGGCCGCGGAATGGGGGCTTTCCTTGTACACACCGGTGATCGTGAAGTATCGCGACGAGAAGACGCAGGGCTCAATTGAGTTGGAAGACCTCCTGCGGTAAACAGGTTTCCCGCAAAGGTGCGAAGGAAATGCCGCAAGAAGATTCAGTTGAGGGCGGCTTGACTCCAAAATAGTGAGGCGCCGATGAAAAATTCGTCGATGACGAACAAGTTCCTGATTGGCTTTCTGGCGCTGGCCGGAATCGCTTCCGTGTTGTGGGCTATCCATCACTACACCGGCACGCCCATTGATTCTCGTATTCTTGCGGGCACACGCTGGGTCGCGCTCGCAGCCTTCTGTGGCTACGCCTGGTTCCGGCGCTCACTCACTACCTGGATCATGGTGGGAATTCTGGTGGGCGCGGAGTTTGGCCATGACTTTCCTGCCCAGGCCAAACAGCTTCAGGTGCTGAGCGGGATATTCCTGCGGCTGATCCGGACCATCATCGCGCCGTTGATTTTCTCCACACTGGTGGTGGGCATCGCCGGCCATTCGAACCTGAAACAAGTGGGACGTATGGGCATCAAGGCGCTGCTGTATTTTGAGCTTGTCACCACCATTGCGCTATTCATAGGGCTGGCAGCAATCAACATCTCGCAGGCCGGAGCGGGAATAAAGCAGCCCGCTAATGCCTCTGCGGCAGCTTCAGTGCAAAAACAGACCGCCGCGGACCTGATCCTGCACGTCTTCCCGGAAAACATTGCCAAATCCGTAGCGGAGAACCAGGTGCTCCAGGTTGTGGTCTTTAGCATTATCTTTGGCATTGCCCTGGCGCAGCTGGATGAGAAACGGCGGCGCCCGTTGCTGGAATTTTCCGAGAGTTTCTCTGAAACCATGTTCAAGTTCACCAACATCGTCATGCTGTTTGCGCCGATCGGCGTGGCCGGTGCAATCGCATATACGGTGAGCACCATGGGTTTTGACGTGATGTGGAACCTGCTTAAACTCGTGCTGACTCTCTACGCCGCGCTGGTGGTCTTTGTATGCTGCGTGTTTATACCGGTGGCGCTGATCGCGCGCATTGACTTGCGCCGGTTCTTCAAAGCCGTTGCTGAGCCGGCGTCTATTGCCTTCGCCACAGCCAGTTCTGAAGCTGCCCTGCCTCGCGCCATGGAAGCCATGGAAGCGTTCGGCGTCCCCCGCCAGGTGGTGGCCTTTGTGATACCCACGGGCTACAGCTTCAATTTGGATGGCAGCACGCTGTATCTCTCACTGGCATCCATTTTCGCCGCGCAGGCGGCAGGCATTCATTTTGGTTTTGGCCAGCAGGTGCTCATGGTGTTCACGTTGATGCTTACCAGCAAAGGCGTGGCCGGAGTGCCCCGCGCGTCGCTCGTCATCCTGCTGGCCACGGCGGACTCATTCCAACTGCCCACCTGGCCGATTTTTGCAATCCTGGGCGTGGACCAGCTGATGGACATGGGGCGCACCATGATCAACGTGGTCGGCAACTGCCTGGCTAGCGCTGTGGTGGCGCGCTGGGAAGGAGAGCTGGGGGCCGAAACTCCATCGCCCGTGGTGCTTGACGCTATGGCACAATAACCGCCATGTTTCACGAACGCACCGGCGCCCACCTTGTTCCGCCTGAGAAGCACTTTCGCTGGCGCGGCGGCGAGATCACCCGCCTGGAAGCCTTCACTGACGCGGTGTTTGCCTTTGCCGTAACCCTGCTGGTGGTTTCACTGGAGGTGCCGCACACGTTCACCGAGTTGGTGGCGGCGATGAAGGGCTTTGTGGCCTTTGCCATCTGCTTCGCCATCCTGGTGCAAGTCTGGTACTTCCACTACAAGTTTTCCCGCCGCTACGGCCTGCAAACCGTCTACACCATCGTGCTCAATTCCGCCCTGATCTTTGTGGTGTTATTTTATGTTTACCCGCTCAAGTTTCTGTTCACCCTGGCGGTAGGCGGTCTCTCCCGCGGCTTGACGCTGCCGGAAGAGCAGCTAGGCCATATGGTCAGCACGTATCACGACCTTTCCTTGCTCTGGTTGATTTACAGCGCCGGAGTCATCGCCGTGTACCTGCTATTCGCGCTGTTATACCAATACGCTTACAAGAAACGCCGGGAACTCGAGTTGAACGAATACGAGACTCTGTGCACGCGCAACGCGATCGTTCATTTCGCCGGATTCGTCGGTGTTGGAGTTCTTGTTGCCATAGCCGCCTTCGTGCTTCCACCGCAATACGTTGGCTATGCCGGGTTTCTGTTCTGCCTGAATGGCGTCTGGGGCTGGGTCGCAGGCTCTATTCTCGGCAAACAGGAACGGCTGGCGTTGGAGAGAATGCGAGCCGCTTCCCCGGCATCGGCCAGCCGGTGATCAGCGGCGAGAGCGTTTGTTCTCTGTTAGCATCAACTGTTGACCATGCCCTCGCAAAAACTTCATCTTGTACCTCTTGGCGGTCTCGGCGAATTCGGAATGAATTGCATGGCCGTGCGCTACGGCGATGACATTATCGTCATCGACGCCGGCCTGATGTTCCCCGAATCCGAACTGCTTGGGGTCGACATTGTTGTCCCCGACATCACCTATCTGATTCAAAATCGGGAGAAGGTCCGGGGCATCGTGCTGACCCATGGGCATGAAGACCACATCGGCGCGCTGCCATGGGTTCTCACTGAGTTGCGCGTTCCGGTTTTCGGCACCGAGTTCACGCTGGCGTTGGTGGAAAACAAGCTGGAAGAGCACGGGCTTCTTGACGATGCCGACCTGCGCGAAATCCGCGCCGGCAATCGCTTCAATCTGGGGCCGTTCACCATCAATCCCATACAGGTTACGCACAGCCTGGTGGATTGCGTTGCCCTGGCGATACATACGCCGCTTGGCGTGGTGATTCATACCGGCGATTTCAAGGTCGATCCCACTCCCACCGACAATCGCCTCTTCGATCTGCACACGTTCGCAGAATATGGCAAAGAGGGCAACGTGCTGGCGCTGCTGCAGGATTCCACCAACGCCGAGCGCCATGGATACACTCCCAGCGAGCGCGCGGTGCGAGGCAAGTTTGACGAAATCTTTGCCCGCTCTGAAGGGCGGCTGTTCATCTCCTGCTTTTCATCTTCGATCCACCGCATCAAGCTGGCGATGGAGATGGCGTGGGAGTACAAGCGCAAAATTGCGCTGGTAGGGCGTTCCATGACCGAGGCGGCGGAGATCGCCATGGACCTGGGTTATTTTGACGTGCCTGAGGGGCTGCTGATCCATCCCGGGCAGATCAAGGATTTTGCGCCGCAGCAGGTCTGCGTGATGATCAGCGGAACGCAGGGCGAGCCCATGTCCGCGCTTTCGCGCGCCGCGGTGGACAGCCACAAGCACGCGCGGATCGAGCGCGGTGACACGGTCGTGCTTTCCTCGCGAATCATTCCCGGCAATGAAAAGGCCATCTATCGGATGATCGATCATCTCTTCCGCCGAGAAGCGGATGTGATCTATGACGATGGTTCGAGTCCGCCGGTGCATGTGAGCGGGCACGCCAGCCAGGAAGAGCAGAAGCTGATCATGAACCTGGTCAAGCCGCGCTATTTCATTCCCATCCACGGCGAGTACCGCCAGATGCGCATCCACGCCGATATGGCGCGATCTATGCGCGGTTCGGTGGGCCAGGTGCTGATGATGGAAAGCGGCGACGTGGTGGAATTCGACGAGCTCGGAGCGCGCAAGATCGATAAAGTCACGGTCGGACGGATCTGCATTGATTCAGGATCGCGCACTGACGTGGTAGAAGACCTGGTCATCAAAGACCGCCGCCACCTGAGCGAAGACGGCTTTGTGCTGCCGATCATCGCCATCAATAAGCTGAAAGGCACGGTGGAGTCGATTCCGGAGATTGTGATGCGCGGGTTTGCCGCCGGATCGGAAGACGGCTTTGTGCGCGAGGCACGACGCGTTGTTTCCGCCACGCTGGACAGCTCCACTCCGGAAGAAAAGGCCGACTATGGCGTGATCAAGGAAAAAATTCGCGCCGACCTGAAGCGGTTTATTGTAAAAACGACCTCGCGACGTCCGTTGATCATGCCGGTTATCCTGGAGATTTAGGTGGCAAGGTTCACGCGCAAACAAAAAGTCTTTATCTTTCTTTTTGTGCTGGTCTCGTCCATCTGCTTCATTGGCGCTGTGCTGTTGCATCCTGTGGGGCCGCACATGCGCGCCATGTCCATGCTGCTGCGCTTTTCCAATCCAGGGGCCAGCGGTTTAGCCGCCGGCTTCGCGCATCATCCGTTTAAAGAAGAGGATGGGGCCGCCCAGACGCCGCATGGCGCGTTGCGCTTCCGGATGTACATTCCACAAGACGTAAAAGAACCTGGCGGAGTGGTGCTGCTGCATGGCGTTCATCATTTGGGGATTGAGGACCCGCGCATGTGGAACCTGGCGCGAGCACTGGCTGGGACCGGCGTGCTGGTGATGACGCCGGAGCTGCAGGACTTGGCCGATTATCGCGTAACAGCGCGCACCATAGATTTAATTGGCGATTCGGCAGTGGTGCTGAGCACCCGCACCGGACGGACGGTTGGCCTTATAGGCCTGAGTTTTGCCGGCGGGCTTTCTCTGATGGCAGCGGAAAAGCCGGGTTATGCGGAGAAGGTTGGTTTTGTGCTGGCCATTGGCGCGCACGACGATATGGGACGCGTCGCGCGATTTTTTGCCGCTAACACCATCACCACAGCCGACGGCAAAGAAAACCGGCTTGAGGCCCACGAGTACGGCGTGCTGGTGCTGGCTTACGCGCATCTGGAAGATTTCTTTTCGCCACAAGATGTACCGGTGGCGCGCGATGCGTTGCGGCAGTGGCTATGGGAGCAGCCCAATGCCGTCAAGACCGCATCTGCATTGAGCCCCGCGGGCCAGAAAGAGTTTGATCAGTTACTGCATCATCGCGATCAACTGCGAGAATCGCTTCTGAAGGAGATCACGCTCCACAAAGACGAGATGGAGTCAGTTTCGCCACATGGCCACCTGGCACAGATGCACACGGCGGTCTTTCTGCTGCACGGGGCCGGGGACACGGTGATTCCTGCATCGGAAACACTGTGGCTGGCAAAAGACCTTCCTCAACAAAGCGTGAAGGCAACCCTGGTGAGCCCGGCGCTGGTCCATGTGAACATGGGAGAGCAGGTAACGTGGCAGCAGCAATGGCAATTGGTTGATTTCATGGCGCAGGTGCTGGATACGACGGACAAGCTGCCGTTTGCAATAACTATAAGAGGGGTCCATCCGTGATCTATCCCCTGACACCCGGGCGTCGCGTTCATAAAAATCAGAATTGAATCGCCCAGCAATATTTCTAGTAAGCTATTTGATGTGACTGTTACGGGCATCAAGGAGCCGCAACAAAACAGCCTCCAGCAATTCTTACGCCGCTGGATTCCAGTTCCTTCTGAACACCGTGAAGACCAGGTTTTTCTTGTTTTGACCTTGCTGATCGGCTGTCTGGTCGGGCTGGCCGTGGTCGCCTTCATTCTTCTTACCGAACGCGCGGGAATGCGGCTGTATCCCGTGGGCAGCGCTCCGTGGAGAAGATTTCTCATACCCGTGGCAGGATCGCTGGCCATGGGCTACCTGCTGTTCCGTTATTTTCCAAATGCCCGAGGCAGCGGCGTGCCACAGACCAAGGCGGCCCTTTTCGCTCGCGATGGGTTCATCTCCATGCGTACAGTCATCGGCAAGTTTGCCTGCACGTCGGCGACTCTGGCCAGCGGAATTCCATTGGGCAGGGAAGGGCCGTCAGTGCAGGTGGGCGCTGGAATCGCATCTGTTCTGGGCCGCCTGGTGGGATTGCGTCCGGAGAAGGTAAAAGCGCTCTTGCCGGTGGGAGCATCAGCTGCCATTGCCGCGGCATTCAACACGCCCATGGCTGCGGTGGTGTTTTCGCTGGAAGAGGTGATGGGAGATCTTCATGCGCCGGTCCTGGGATCGGTGGTGCTTGGGTCTGCCACTTCCTGGGTGGTATTGCGCATGGTCCTGGGCAACAATCCTTTATTTCACGTGCCGCAATACGAACTGGTGCATCCGCTGGAATTCGGCATCTACGCCGTGCTGGGTGTTGCCGGCGGATTTCTCTCCGTCGCCTTCACCGGTCTTTTGCTGGGCATGCGCAGGCGTTTTTTGCTCTCGCCCAAACGGACCTGGTGGTGGCATCCGGTGGTAGGCGGTGTGACCGTAGGATTGATGGGCTTGCTGGTGCCTCAGGTCCTGGGCGTGGGATACAGTTACGTGGGCGACGCGCTGAATGGCAGGATGGCGCTGAAGCTGATGGCGCTTCTGGTGGTGCTGAAACTTTTTGCCGTGACTGTCAGCTATGCTTCCGGCAATGCCGGTGGAATTTTCGGTCCCAGCCTGTTTCTGGGCGCTATGCTGGGAGGATCTGTGGGCAGCGTGGCCCATCACTTCCTGCCCACGTACACTGCATCCGCCGGGGCCTATGCGTTGGTTGGCATGGGCGCTCTCTTCGCGGGCATCGTGCGCGCACCCATGACATCGGTGCTGATGATTTTTGAGATGACGCGCGATTACTCCGTCATCGTGCCGCTGATGATCGCCAACCTGGCCAGTCTGTTTATCTCCTCGCGCCTGCAGAAGCAGCCGATTTATGAAGCTCTGGCGCATCAGGATGGCATTCACCTGCCCAACGTGAAGAACCGAAGCGATTTCGGCCAGCGCAGAGTGTCTCACTTGTTGCGGATTGCTACGGATATCCTGCCGGCGCAGATGAACGTAGCTGAAGCGCTGGAGCGCGTGCGCGCAAGCCAATTCCGCGCCTGGCCGATCATGGATGAGGAAAGCATCGTTGGCGTTCTGAGCCGGGAACGAATTGAGGGCGCCGCCGGCGACGGCAAGTCAGAACAGCCGCTGATGGGCCTTCTGGAAACGATTGAGTTTCCTCACGTCCATTCAGATCAAGCAGTGCATCTGGCGCTGGAGCGGATGAGCGCCGCCCGTATTGATATTTTGCCGGTGGTGAACCGTGCCGACGTCCACCAACTAGAAGGTGTGGTGACGTTGCGGGACGTGCTCGATTCCTACGGCGTGGATTCCCGCGGGTCGGCATAGAACCTCAACGATTCAAAGAATCACCTAAGACTCATTTAACATGAATATCTGACATTTTTGATCCTTCTATGGTGACACTTCAGGATATCCAAAAGGCCCGCACTCTCTTACATAAAGTTGTCGTACGCACGCCACTGGTGCTGTGCAAACTTTCTGACGACCGGCAGATCTTCATCAAGCCGGAGAACCTTCAGCCCATCGGCTCATTCAAACTGCGCGGAGCGTACAACAAGATCTCATCGCTCACGGCGGAGGAGCGAGCTCGCGGCGTGGTGGCGCACTCCAGCGGCAATCATGCCCAGGGTGTAGCCTTTGCGGCACGAGCGCTGGGCGTGAAGGCGACCATCGTCATGCCCCGGACTGCGCCGCAGGTCAAACTGGATGGGACCCGCGCGCTGGGAGCGGAGATCGTGCTGGTGGGACCAGCCAGCGAAGATCGCATCAAAAAAGCGGAGGAGTTGGAGAAGGAACGAGGGCTGGTCCCGGTGCCTCCGTACAACGACGAGAAAATCATTGCCGGACAGGGCACGGTCGGGCTGGAGATTCTGGAAGATCTGGCTGATGTTGAACTGGTGCTGGTCCCGGTGGGCGGGGGCGGACTCATCAGCGGAATATCCACGGCCATCAAGGAGTCGAACCCCAAAGCTAAGATCATCGGCGTGGAGCCGGGTTTTGCCGCGGACGCCCAGGCGACCCTGCGCACGGGGAAGATACAATCGATTTCGGGCGAGAGCGCGGCGCGCACCGCGGCCGATGGGCTGCGTTCGCAGAGCATCGGCGAAATCAATTTTGAGCACATCCGCAGATATGTGGATGACATTGTGACCGTGGCCGAAGACGAAATTCGCCGCGCTATGCGGCATCTATTGTTTTCCGCGCGGGTGCTGGCCGAGCCCAGCGGCGCGGTGACCACCGCAGCCGCGATGTTCCATGCAGAAGAGCTGCCGCGATCGCAGAAGACAGTTGCCGTGCTCACCGGAGGCAATATTGAGCCGCAGCTTTTCTCTGATATCGTGCTGGAAAACCGTGTAAGGTGAATATGGTGAAAGGCTGGAAACAAAACGGGCTGCGAATTGTGCTGGCGCTCTCAGTGACGCTTGGTTTTGCCGCCGACAACCAGCGCGCAACGGTGATTCGTGAGGCCGGGCTCTATGCTTCAGCGGGCTCAAATGCAC
>JBARMK010000369.1:0-3382 GCA_049802395.1 Candidatus Angelobacter sp. | reverse complement strand
CCTGAATACCGGCGCAACTGTCAACGCTGATCTTTACGTCAGCGCGGAAGGAATTCATTCACGGGCCCGGGACGCCTTGTTTCCCGGCTGGCCTTCTTCCCCGGCACAAGTGCTTGAGATTGTCGGCCTGGTGCGCTGTGCGGAGACAGCCCGATGGGCCGGCAACAACTTCAACAAATTTCATGCTCCCAGTGGCGGTATCGCTTTGGGAACTCTGGCCGTCGATCGCGAGGAGGTCATTTGGTACATCCAGTTTGATGCGCAGCGATTTCCTCCGCCTCCTGACGATGCGCCAGACCCTGCACAGGCGCGCCGCAAATTCGCCCAAAGCCTGGTTGGAGGCTGGGCGAAGCCGGTTCCGCATATCCTTGAGATAGCTGATTTTTCGCGGACATACCTTTGGCGGCCTCTCGATACCGATCTTGTGCCGCAATTCCATCGCGGTAATGTCGTTCTGGTTGGAGATGCAGCGCATCCGCTTTCGCCCTTTACCAGTCAGGGCGTGTCAGCCGCCATTTCCGACGCTGTCTCTCTCTCCGAATCTCTGAAGACCGAACCTGATCTCGAAAGCGCGCTTTCTCGTTATTCCCATGAACGGCATGAACAATGTGCGAGCTATGTGGGACGCGGGCGCCAACTGACACAGCACTTTCTCTCACCTCAGATTGCCGGTGCCGTGCTGTTGCCGATCGCCGAGTCGGAGTACATCCTACCCAGTCCATTTTCTGACAGCAGTGTCCGCCTCGATCTTCTGCGCGAGCGGGCCTTCAATCTTCGCTGGGCACAGCAGCCGCCCGATGTCATCCCCCTTACCGCTGCCGATCCGGATTTTCCCATCTGTCCCGCCATCCAGGAGCAGCTTGTCCGCCATGTCCGCGATGGTGTGTTGAGCTATGGGCCGCCCGAGGGACTGCCGCAATTCAGAGAAGCCGTTGCTGCATGGATGCACTTGCAGCGCAACATGGATTGCGAGGCTTATGAGGTATTTGCCACAGACAGTGCTGCTTCAGGAATGGCCGTGACAGCGCGAGCCAGCTTGCAACCCGGCGATGAGGTTCTCATCCCTGATCCGGTCGATTTTCTGCTACACCACACCATAATGCGCGCCGGTGCGGTGCCGGTCCGTGTAAGCGTAAGTCCTTCCACCACGGCCGAAGAATTCATTTCCGGCATGGAGCATCGCCTGACATCCCGGACGCGCATGCTGTGGTTGTGCAACCCGCACAACCCGCTCGGTGTGGTCTATTCACGTGAGTGGCTGGAGAAGGCAGGGGAATGGGCCATCCGCCATGGCTTGCGTATTGTGGCCGACGAAATCTGGTCCGACATCGTTTATGCGCCAAACCACCACGTAAGCATGGCTTCCATCTCTGAAGAGATCGCGCGCAACACGGTCACCATTTATGGATTTTCCAAGAATTTTGCTTTGGCTGGACTGCGCGTCGGATGCGTCATTTGTAATGATCCCGAATGGAAAAAACAGATCGTCGCCGCCTCTGACGCTGAGAGCACGGTCTACGGCGTCTCTGTCCTGTCGCAAGTGGCGGTGATCGCCGCACTCAATGACGGCCGCCAATGGCTGGCCGCCTTCGTCCAGCATCTGCAGGCGCAACGCGATTACGTGCTTGAGCGCCTGGCAAAATGGCCGGGCGTGACCGTGCAGCGGCCGCAAGGCACATACGTTGTTTTTCCCAACGTGCGCAGCCTGAGCGACGATTCGGAGCGTATCTGCCAGGACCTTCGTGACCACGCGCGAGTGGCTCTCGTCCCGGGTGCGCCGCGATGGTTCGGGCCGGGCGCAAGCGGACACCTGCGTATCTGCTTTGCGACCTCACGCCGCATCCTGCAAGACGCCTTTGATCGTCTGGAACCAGTGGTGGAAAAAATGGCGGCTAAACCTTTGTTTCGCGCGGCTACCGGCGCCTGAGCGCGATCATTTGTCACCAACCTGTAATTTTGTGTTCACCCTAATTTTGTCTTCAGCTAATGTTGCGTTCAACAGCGTGTAATAATGTGAGTACAGCGCCTGTTCCTGCGGAGGGATGTGTGAGCGGTTGAAACAGGCGGTCTTGAAAACCGCTATACCCGAAAGGGTATCGGGGGTTCGAATCCCTCTCCCTCCGCCATTCAGTCTGCGGCTCTGAGAATTGCTCTCTGATTTCACGAGAATTCGCCCCTTTTCGGAGCTTTTTATCTATCACTCCGTAAGACTTCTCGGGAACCAAGCGTAACACTTCAAATTGTGGGACGATACCCCACTCAAAAGGGAGCCCACCTAGGGCATAACGCAGAACGTATCGAACGAGATCAGTCCGTCCTAACACATCCGCATTACAAAGACGAGCGAAACCGAAACGGACGGCTGAAGTGGAGATCTTGATTCAACTCCTTTTACAGACAACCACTGGCCGGGCAAATTTGCACGAACTTCGCTACCGAGGGCGTGCCGGTGGAGGTTGCCGAGTTTGTCGAATTCAAGATGAACAGCATGTAATACCCGGGAGGCGCCACGTTACCATTCGGGGGGGCGGTAACGTCGAGAATCCCGGTGCCGCTCGTACTCACGCTAAAATTGAGTTTGATGAGCCTTTGCTCCATGTTGAAAGCATGCGTGACGCCGGCCGGACGAACTAGGATCACGGAGGAAATGCTGGTGGCATCGGGAGTCGTTACCTGGAACACGGAGTTATAGCCGATGGCCCCGGCGGGGACGCCGGTAATCACGGGCCGAGGAGCCATGGTTCCGTCCGCTTTAAACAAGTACGCAGGCTTGTAGAGTTCCACGCGAGGATCGTAAGGCGAGAACGGGGCGGGCGGATGGTTGTTGCCGAACACCAGCACGGTGGCATCCCGCAACAGCAGTGCATTGGAGTGGTACAGACGCGGAACTGCATTCATTCCGGCGGAACTGAAGGAATTGCTCACGGGATCGTAGAGATCCGCATTAAAGCTGACGCTGTTTAGGTCTTCGTTAAGATCCGATCCCCCGGTCACCAGCACTCGGCCGCTGGGCAGGATGGTTGAGTTCACCTGAATGCGCGGCTGGGACATGTCCGGTCCGCTGACCCAATGCGGATTGAGGATACTAGGATTGAGGTTGATAAGTTCGGTGGTTTTGGTGGAGTGAGTTGTGGTGTCGAATTGGCCGCCACCCATAATCATGACGCTGGGGCTGTAATTGTTGGTCGGGCTCAAAGGCAGCAGGACGGCTGTGCCGTAAACCCTAATGTTGTTGGAAACGGTATGGCAACAAGTTGACCAGACTTGCGTGGATACATCGAAGAATCTGGACGTCAGGGTCACGTCGGACATGGAGTAGAAGACCCGCCCATCGGGCAGCAAGTGCAATCGCGGATAGAGCGGCGGATTAAACAGCGTGTCA
>JBARMK010000368.1:0-18697 GCA_049802395.1 Candidatus Angelobacter sp. | reverse complement strand
GTCAGACCCTGACGGTTACAGGCTTGAGTTCGAGAGCCGCACCGACGTTCCGGAAGAGACGGTGTTTTCAGAGGGCTGATAATGGTCCCGCAACTGAAATTGCCACGCACAATGATTGGTGCGAAAGCGGAAAAAGCTGTGCTTTAGCGGGCAGCTTTAAGGTGTTCCAAAATTTTTACGTAGCTGGGATTTCTGTTTGGAAAAACCGGCAAGTCGTGTAATTACCCTCACGGAAATGAGCTGGCAAACGGCGCATACTGTTGTTCAAATCCTGCGGGGTAACGTTATGCAGGTAACGTTACTAAGCTAGTGGATACAAAGCAGGGTTCTAAGGTCTTTGAGCGATTCGCGGTTTGGCTCCCGCCTAGAACAATGAAGATGCTATGAACAGAGTCGTTAATAAATTCGTGATGGCCCATGACCGTTATCTGGAACTTGACCGCATTCGCACCGAATGCACCAGCCCCGCCCAGCGTGAGTCGATTCACATTGCACTCATGACGGCTTATCTGGAAGTGCAGTTTCACGCGCGGCAGATTGCCGGCCTGCAGTTCGCCGATGGCATGGATTTCGCCGAAGTGAACTAAAAGCCCCAGCCCAGAGTTCGCCGACGGTGTCGCTTCTCGCCAAAGTGAACTAAGCTTACCCTGCCAGACACCCCCTGCCTCTCGATTTGCGTCTAATTCCATACGCCACTGCTGTTACTATGTACTCGTGCGCCGAGTCACGCTTCCTGATTCGTCGCAGAGTCACTCTGTGGGAGATCCCCATGCCACTGGCTCGAATCTTTACGCGTTACCCGGAACGGACCACGGCGCTTGGCCAACAACTGCAACAGCAGGGCTACCAGGTTGAAGTGAGCAGCCCCGACGCGGGCAATCTTCCCCCTGCCGATCTGGAAATTGAATTTGAGATTTGTGAGCGCGCCGACGTTCTGGATCGTGCCGCCGATCTGGCCACCCAACTTGAGGCCGATGTAGCGGTTGCGCCCGGAGTGTTGCAGCCTGCGGCCCAGGTCGAGCACGCGCCAATCGCCGCCCCTCTCTCGATGCCGAACGTGCCGAACGCATCTCTGTCTGAGGTTCAGTTAACGCAGGAACGTGATGCCGAGCGCGATTTTGAAGCTGCATTTGCGACTTCCGTCGAGCCCGCAACACAAGAGCCAGCGCACAGTTCTTCAGTCATCGAGATACCCGTGATGGAGCAGGCGCCCATGCCGCCGGTAGCAATGCTGGAAGAGCCTGCTGCTATGAGCGCCGAGCCGGTGAATTTTCCTGTCGAAATGCCAGTGGTTATGGTGGAAACCGCGAGGTCCGCGGATCCTGTTCCATATCTGGCGCAGTTGACCCCATTTGGCACCCCGTCCCCTCATGCAGAATCTGAAGAGAGCATAAGAGCTAGATCGGATAAGTTCAGTGACACCGGGTGGCTGCCGCGGCCAGACCGTATGGCGACAGAAGCTGGCACCAGCGTGCTGCAGCGAGGAGCCAGCAGTGCGGCCAAAGCCTTAGCCGGAGCGAAGAACGTAGCCTCTTCTACTGCGGAGTCATTCCGGGAGCATCTTCAGGAATACAAGAAGCGGGCACAAGTCCGCTCCGCCGAATCGCGGGCCGCTCGTGAGGCGCGCCTGCTGGACCTGGAACAACGCCGTGCAGAAGCCCAGCAGCGGGCAGTGGAATTGGAAGCTGCGCGTGAAGCCGCCGCCGCCCGCTTGATTGAACTGGTACGGCAGCGGGACCCAGGTCTGCATCATGAAGAGCGCCTGTCTGAAAGCGGCGAACGTGATGAGAGCCGGCGACAGGAAGACCGGTCGCCCGCTCCCGCAGATGTGTCGCAGCCGGCCTCAGCGGTAGGGTCGTTACGCCATGCGTCAATTAAAAGCATGCGGAAGATGCCGCGCCGTCCCATGAGCCCACAATTGCGCGCGGTTCTGACCGGCGCCGTGGCCGTAAGCGTTCTTTTTATCGTGGGAATCGTTTTGGGTGCATTTTCTCCGCGTACGCCGCTGGCCAATCCGACGGCGCATTCTGCGAACGGCGTTACCGTGCAAGCCGGACGCGCGGCTGCTCCGGCCGGCGGTGTCACAGTTACAACTGGCCCACAAACCGCATCCGTAAAACGGACCCCGACTGTACCCAGTTCGCCAATCGCGGCACAAACACGGACGGAAGCTAAGCCCTCGCCGCGCGTGACGCAGGCGAACCGCGTGGCTGCGCAGCAGAATGAGCAGGCCATGGGCGATGACGTTGTGATCCGGCATTTCTCCCGTCCCGCGCCGACGCAAAAACCAAAGCAGGCTGGACAGCAAGCTGGCCTGAAACATTTCTCTGATCTGGAGAATTAAAGCCGCGCAAAGGACGATGCGATTAGCGGCGTAGCGGACGGCTGGGAACCAGCACGATGTTGACCCACCCCTGCGATGAGCTCAAAGGAAAATCCAGGCGCTGAATCGTATCGGCAAATCCCTGTCTCTGCACTTTGATCAGGTGGGTCTTCCGCGACAAGTGGGGAATTACGTAGCGGCCAAATGACGTGGGCGAGAGTTCTTTGTCGTCGAGCGAGACCCTGGCGTCGGGCGGGCTGCATACAACAATCGTCTCCACACCCCAGAAATACCAGCCGCCAAAACCCGCCGCGATAATTACGATCAGCAAAATCAAAACCATCAGGCCAAACCTGCTGCCGCTGGGCTGTAGTTGTGTCCGGTAGATCGCCGGAGGTGGATAAAACTGCGGTTCAGGCTGGGGAATTGTTTCAAGTGGATGCGAGGCCACTGCTTCTTCCGGTGCAGTTGTGAGTTGGGGAGATACAGCCGGAAAAGTGGCAGGCACGGGCGCTGCGGCCATGACATCGGCGACAGGGACGGAAGGAGCGGGCACAGGCGATGGCGCAACCGGTTCCGATTTCGCTGGAGATGGAGTTGCGGGAACGGCCGGCAGTTGATGGCCGCAGTTAGTGCAAAAAGTTGAAAAGCGATCGACCCTGGCCCCGCAGGCAAGGCAGAGCTGCGTGCCGCCATCTATAACAGGCGGCGTTACCGCACGGGCCTGCATGCGTTGACCGCATGATGTGCAGAATTTAGAAGCGTCACCTACTTCACTTCCACACGCCGAGCAAACGGCCATTCACGCTCTCCTGCTGTTCTTGCGATTTATAACATTCAGCCGGCCGACATTATTTTGCCACGGCGAGCTTCTCTACCAGCTGCGAGTAATCGGTCTTTTCGATTCCGTATACCTTTTTATTGAACTCATCCACCTTCTGCGAGTAGTTCATGGAACAGAATTTTGGTCCGCACATGGAGCAGAACTTCGCGTCTTTGTAGTAATCGTCGGCAAGAGTTTCGTCGTGCATGGAGCGCGCCGTTTCAGGGTCGAGCGAGAGCGCAAACTGTTTTTCCCAGTCGAAGGTATAGCGGGCGTAGCTGAGCGCGTTATCGCGGTCTTGTGCGCCGGGACGGCGCCGGGCGATGTCGGCTGCGTGAGCGGCAATCTTGTAGGCGATGATTCCGTCTTTCACGTCTTTCTCATTGGGCAGGCCGAGATGCTCTTTCGGCGTGACGTAACAAAGCATGGAAGCGCCGTGCCAGCCGATCATGGCCGCGCCAATGGCAGAAGTAATGTGGTCGTAGCCTGGAGCAATGTCGGTGACCAGCGGCCCCAGCGTGTAGAAAGGCGCGCCGTAACACCACTCCACTTCTTTATCCACCTGCTCTTTGATCTTATCCAGGGGTACATGGCCCGGCCCTTCGATCATCACCTGCACGTCGTGCTCCCAGGCTTTTTTCGTCAGCTCGCCCAGGGTGCGTAGCTCAGAGAATTGTGCTTCGTCGCTGGCGTCTGCAATGCAGCCGGGGCGCAGACCGTCGCCGAGCGAGTAGGAGACGTCATACTTCTTCAACACCTTGGTGATGTCGTCAAAGCGTTCATACAGGAAATTCTGCTTGCGGTGGTGGGCCATCCATTGCGCCAGGATGGCGCCGCCGCGGCTCACGATGCCGGTGATGCGCTTGGAGATCAGCGGCAGGTACTGCACCAGCACGCCGGCGTGGATGGTCATGTAATCGACGCCCTGCTGCGCCTGCTCTTCAATCACTTCCAGCATCAGGCAGGCATTCAGGTCTTCAATGCGCTTGACGCGCGAAACCGCTTCGTAGATTGGCACGGTGCCGATGGGGACCGGCGAGTGGCGCAAGATGGCTTCGCGGATCTCATGAATGCCGCCGCCGGTGGAGAGGTCCATTACCGTATCGGCGCCAAAGTGGACGGCGGTATGCAGCTTTTTCAGCTCCTCATCCACGTTGGAGGTGATCGCAGAATTTCCGATATTGGCGTTGATCTTGCACAATGACTCCACACCAATCGCCATGGGCTCCAGTTCAGGATGGTTGATATTGGCCGGAATGATCATCCTTCCTATGGCCACTTCGTCCCGCACCCGCTCCGGAGGCAGCTTCTCGCGATCAGCGACGTACATAATCTCTTCTGTAATCAAGCCTTTACGGGCGAAGTGCATTTGTGAGACATTGTCGTCGCCAGTCTGCACGGCGTGCTCACGACGCCGGGTAATCCATTCTTCGCGGGGCTTGGCTTGCTGCTGGGCTTCATTTTGCGGGATGTTCTGGGTTGTGCTCATGGTTTCACCTTATGATCGGAAACCCTTTATTATACGCGCCATAGAAACTGCGTGTGACTGCGGTCAGGCTTCTCAAGAAGACCTCTTGACCCGCGTTCCAAGCGGGGATACCCTTTGAGAAGCCATGTCACAGCAAAGCAGCAAATACCTGCGTTTTGGGGCCGCCATTACCCTGATCGTGCTTGCTCTCGCTTATCTTGCCTATACCGGTGTGCAGGAGAGCAAGAGCTATTACGTGACCATCAAAGAATTGCGGGGCATGGGCGACAAGGTCTATACCAGAA
The DNA here is from genome assembly GCA_049802395.1 of Candidatus Angelobacter sp. Classification (GTDB taxonomy): domain Bacteria; phylum Acidobacteriota; class Terriglobia; order Terriglobales; family Acidobacteriaceae; genus Angelobacter. Next base: position 13,778 of record JBARMK010000368.1, on the reverse strand, counting down.
ACCTTCGTGTTGCCGGAAACGTACAGCCGGGGACGATCCGCCAGATGGGCACCAATGCAAATTTCGTTCTGGTGGAAAATGGCGACACGTTGACCGTGAACTATAAAGGTTCTGTGCCGCTGCCGGACACCTTCAAGGACAATGCCCAGGCCCTGGCTATGGGAGTCTACAAGCGAGATGGCGTTTTCTACGCCAATGACGTGCAGGCAAAATGCGCCTCAAAGTATGCTCCGCAGCAGGAACAGCAGCCCGCGGCTGCTCAGCCCCAGTCAAAAGGATACTGAGGTCAGCCGCTGAATACTGACGCGCTTCCCGTCCGCACTGAAAATGTTTCCAAGATTTATGGCCGCACCGCCGCGGTAAGAAAAGTATCGCTTTCATTGCAGGCGGGGCGGTTTTACGTGCTGCGCGGGGAAAATGGGGCCGGCAAATCCACGCTGCTGCGCATGATAGCCGGCCTGAACGAGCCGACTGAGGGCAGCATCTTCATCTTCGGAAATCCCAACACCGAGGCGCGCCACAGCATGGGATACATGGCGCACTCGCCGCTACTCTATGACGAACTTGATGGCATGGAAAACCTGCGTTTTTTCGCCCGGCTTTACGGCATTTCGCCAGACGGGCCGCTGGTGGAAGCGATGCAGCGTGTGGGGCTGGATCCGGCTCTGGCCCGGCGCGTAGGCCAATACTCGCAAGGGATGCGCCAGCGCCTGTCACTGGCCCGGGCGATCTTCCATAAGCCGAGGCTATTGCTGCTGGACGAGCCTTTCTCCAATGTCGATCCTGAATCCGCTTTGCAGATTGCCAAACTGCTGGCCGACATGCGCAGCGCGGGAAACACGATTCTTCTGGTTACGCACCAGGTCGGACTACTGGCGGAGCTGGCGGACGAATTCCTGATGCTCTCGCACGGAGAGCTCGTGGATCGTGGCACGATGCCCAGGATTCAATCATGAAGGCCGCAACGCAGCCGGGTCAAGCCGCGACGGCGTCCGCACGAATGTCCATTACCAAGCTGACCTGGATCAACGTGGTCAAGGACCTCCGGCTGGAGTGGCGCTCGCGCGACGTCTTCAACTCCATGATGTTCTTTGCGCTGGTGGTGGTGGTGGTCTTCAGCTTTGCTTTTGAGCGCGAGGAATCGCGGCCGGTGATGGGCGGGCTGATCTGGATTGCCTTCCTTTTCTCTACCACCATGGCGCTGAACCAATCCTGGGCGCGCGAGCTGCGCAACGGCGTCCTGGATGCCTACCGCGTCTCGCCGGCGCCCGCAGAGGCCCTATTTCTCGGTAAGGTCTTAGGTAACTTTATCCTTATTGTTCTATTGGAATGCCTGATGGCCCCTCTGTTCGTGGTCTTCTACAATTTAAGCTCTGTAGGACCGCTGTGGCAGCTGGTGGTAATCGCGCTGCTGGGGACCTGGGCGCTGGTGGTGAACGGAACGTTTTTCGCCGCTATGTCCATCCGCACCCGCAACCGCGAGCTGATGCTCCCGCTGCTGCTGCTGCCGATTTCGGTTCCAGCGGTGATCACCATGGTTACGGCGACAACCCAGGTGCTTACGGGCGAGGGCGCCCCATCCGTACAGATGAAATTCCTGGCAGGATTCTGCGTGATCTATACCACGGCATGCTTCCTGCTATTTGAAACGGTGTTAAACGCAGAATGAAATCAAAAATGTTTTTCGTCTTCGCTGCCGTCACCTGCGCGCTGCTGGCATACGGGACCTACCAGGGATTGGTGGTCGCCCCCACGGAAGAAACCATGGGCGACGTCCAGAGGATATTCTACGTCCACGTGCCGGCGGCGACTGTGGGCTTTACGCTCTTCTTCGTCAACTTTTTGGCGTCGCTGCTTTATCTGTGGAAGCGCAACCCGCGCGCGGACGCGCTGGCCGGCGCCTCGGCTGAAGTTGGCGTGGTCTTTTGCACGGTAGTGCTGATTACCGGCCCTATCTGGGCGCGCTATGCCTGGGGCGTCTGGTGGTCGCCGTGGGACATGCGCCTGAACACCACGCTGATGCTGTGGCTGCTTTATGTGAGCTACCTTGTTCTGCGCCGCTCTTCGACAGCGGGCTCAACCTCGGTACTGGCTGCGGCGCTGGCGGTCTTTGCCTTTCTGGATGTACCGATCGTTTACATGGCCAACCGCTGGTTCCGCACGCATCATCCCGCGCCGATGATCGGAACCCCAAACCTCGATCACCGCATGCAAAATATCCTGTTCCTCAACATGATCGCCTTCCTTGTTTTCGGATCGCTGATTGCGTGGTTCCGCTATGAATTGGAGCGCACGACACAGCAAATTAATGCCGCGCATATTCGCCGCGCCGCCGGCGGAGGCGCTGCCATGCTGGCTCTGCCCGCCATGTGGATGGCGACACCCGGCCATGTGAATCCGCTGGCGTATCTCTGGGGCGGATACCTGGCCGCGTGGGGAATCTATGTAAGCTATCTGCTGTTTCTCATGCGCAAGCTGGCGCGGCTAAAGAAGGAGATGGCGGAGTTGAGGACAAGCTAATTCAACCCGTCTTCTTGGTAATATGGCACGTCTGACTTAAGTTTGGTTCGCCCCCTCCATCGGAACTGTTACGGTGCAGTGAGCGAGGGCGTTCCCAGGGGTCAGCCATTCTCTTCCGGTGGCGGAACATAACTTCCCTTGCGACGCATCTCCGCTATCCACTCTTTGTGCGGATAATCTGACGCGAGCAGCCGTCCCACTTCTTTTGCTATGTCATATTCAACGCGACGAATAGACGGTTTCCCGTCATCAATTAACAGGTATGAGCTTCGGGGATCGCCATCGTATGGCGAGCCGACGCTGCCGGCGTTGCAGATAGTCATGCTTCCGGCATTGCGGATGAATGGCAGATGAATGTGGCAATAGACAACAATCTCGGCGTTCAGCGGCTTATACGTTTTTTCAAATTCAGGGTCGTTCGCGGAGTGCATTGGGGCGCGCCACAGGTTGCCAGGACTGGCGTGCATGAGCGCCAGGTTTTCATGCCGAATTTCAGATGGAAGCCCACGCAACCAGTTCAGCCGCGCTTCGCCGATCATCCGGGTGGTAGCCGGAGCGCACGAATCAAACAGGACTTTGAAGAGCGGCTTCAGCTTAGGCGCAGAGGCTTCCAGATCGGCACGGGCTGCGATGTTCCAGAGCATTTCGTCGGTATTGCCTAGCACGCCCTTCCAGCCTTCCTGAACGATGCAGTCAATCACCTCGGCCGGGTTACATCCGCCATAAGGCAGGTCGCCGCCGTGCAAGACTAGGTCCGGCTTTTGCTGGCGCAGATCGGCCAGCACGGCATCAAGGGCAGTCAGGTTGCCGTGAATGTCAGAGAGGATAGCGATACGCATGTGCGTGTCTCTCTTCAACTATGTATGTAGGCCAGACACATGCCAGGATTTATCGCCTAATTTTGGCGAAAAGCTCAGGAAGCGCTAGCCGGATGGGGGTATTCGGGACCGCGAACTCTGTGGCATCGAGAAAACCAGACGGCCAGCAGTCATAGCCTTTCTGCGTAGCAGGATCGAGGACCCAAATGTTGACTACGCCAAAGTCGCGATAATCGTTGATGCGTTCCTGCATGCGCCGAAGTGTATCTTCCGGTGAAAGGATTTCTATACATATCATGGGCGGGCGGGTAAGTATCTGTTCCACCGGTTCGTCAAGCGATACTACGCAAATATCCGGCACGCGAAATTTTGTGGGTGAAATTCGAATTCGCTGCTCCGGAAGGACTTCTATGTTCCACTCGTTCTGGCGCTGACCAAACCAGAGAATCAGCGCTGCCTGCACTGCTGCATGGTCATGTTCACCCACGTTACGCTCCTCGACCCTCCCATCCACGAAATCGCGGTCGGGGCTGTAGCAGCTATTGAGGTACTCGCTCACCGAAATTGAAGTTATGCTCGACATAGGCGAACCCTTCGAACAAATTCATCATACTGCACTTTGTCATGGAGAAACACCAGCTTATAGGTTGATTCCCTTGGCTGGGCATGCATTCAGTTGCCTCCATTATGAAAAGGGTAAACTAACCAGATGCCCGAAGTCGCGACCAACGCTCTCGCTCACGCCTCATCTTCTTACCTGCGCTCCGCCATGCACCAGCCGATCCACTGGCATGAGTGGGGCCCGGAGGCTTTTGAGACCGCGAAGCGCGAAAACAAGCCCATCTTGCTCGATATTGGCGCAGTGTGGTGCCACTGGTGCCACGTGATGGACCGCGAATCATACGACAGCCCGGAAATCGCGGCGATCATCAACCAGCATTTCATCGCCATCAAAGTGGACCGCGATGAGCGTCCCGATGTGGACAGCCGTTACCAGACAGCGGTACAGGCCATCAGCGGACAGGGCGGCTGGCCGCTTACGGCGTTTCTCACTTCGGAAGGGAAGCCGTTTTACGCGGGGACATATTTTCCGCCGCAGGATTACCAGGGCCGCCCCAGCTTCCAGCGCGTGTTGCTAACGTTGGCGCAGGCCTACCAGGAGAAACACGGAGAGGTGCTGGAGTCGGCGGAGAGCGTGATGGGCGCCATCAGCCAGGCGGAAGGCTTCGCGGGAAAGTCTGGGGCGCTGAAGCCGGAGATGATTGACAGCATGGTGGAGTCGGCGGTCAAGCTGTTCGATCCCGAGCATGGCGGCTTTGGCTCGTCACCGAAGTTCCCGCACCCCAGCGCGATGGACCTGCTGATACAGCGTTGTGCGGAGACGGGAAACGAGCAACTGCTCAACGTCGTTCGCACCACCCTGGAAAAGATGGCGCAAGGCGGCGTCTATGACCAGCTTGCCGGAGGCTTCCATCGCTATTCGGTGGACGAGCACTGGATTGTGCCGCACTTCGAGAAGATGTCGTATGACAACTCCGAGCTGCTGAAGAATTACGTTCATGGCTACCAGCTCACCGGCAATGAGTTCTTTGCCTTCGTGGCCCGCGACATGGTGCGCTGGATGGATGAGTGGCTCAGCGACCGGGAGCATGGCGGCTTCTTCGCCTCGCAGGACGCAGATATTTCACGGGAAGACGATGGCGACTATTTTACCTGGACACTGGACGAAGCCGAAGCCGCGCTGAGCGACGATGAACTTCAGGTGGCCATGCTGCACTATGACATTGGCGAAGTGGGTGAGATGCACCATAATCCCGCCAAGAACGTGCTCTATCTTCGCGCCAGCGTTGCGGAAATTGCCGAGCGGCTGAAAAAAAGTTCGAAAGAAATCCAGGCTGTCATCGATTCCGCAAAGAAGAAGATGTATGCCGCGCGCCTGCAGCGGCCAACGCCATTTGTGGACAAGACGGTTTACGTGAGCTGGAACGCTCTGTGTATTTCCGCATACCTGCAAGCAGCGCGGGTGTTGCAACTGGAGGGCGCCCGCCGGTTCGCTTTGCGCTCACTTGATCGGATTCTCTCGCAGGGATGGAGTGAAAAATCAGGGTTGCGGCATGTGATCGCCTACTCTGATCCGCAGGCCACGAAGCGCCACCTTCCTGGAGTGCTTGATGACTATGCCTTTACCGCAATCGCCTGCCTTGACGCTTACGAAGCCAGCGCGGACCTGAGCTATTTTCACTTCGCGGAAAAGATTGCCAACGCCATGATTGCGCGCTTTCACGATCAGCGCGAAGGCGGTTTCTTTGACATGGCCAGCGGCCCGGAAGCAGGCGACGGACTGGTACTTGGAGCGCTGGCGGCGCGGCGCAAGCCATTGCAGGATTCGCCCACGCCGGCCGGCAATCCTGCGGCAGCGATCGCTCTGCTGAGGCTGCATGCTTACACCAACGATGCGCGCTACCGAGATCTTGCCGAAGGCACGCTCAAGGCCTTCGCGGGCATTGCTTCACACTACGGGCTGTTCGTTGCTACATACGGACTTGCGCTGGATATGTATCTTCATCCGCACATGCAAGTAGTAATCACCGGCACAGGAAAAAAGGCCGAGCAACTGGAGCGCGCGGCAGTGATGCTGTTCTCGATCCACAAATCCGTTCTGCATCTTCGCCCGGAGAAGGTTGTGCCGCAGATGCTTCCACCCGCGCTGGCTGAAACCTTCCCCAATCTGCCGGCGGTCCGGGAAGGGAAGAGCGTTGCCGTGGTGTGCAGCAACTTTACCTGCCAACCGCCGATTGACGATCCCGCCGAGTTGACGAAGACGCTGACGAGATACTAGCTCATTGATAGGCTTCCAGCACGGCAGCGGCGCGATTTAGCGCTCCGGTGAGCACCTGGAGCTGTTGTGCAGCCAGCGTCGCATCTTTTGCGTCGATGGCTTCATTCACTCCGGGAATCACCACGGCGGCGTAGCCGGTGTATTGTCCCGGAGCATAAATCACATGCCGGAACCACGGACGGTTTGGCAATCCTTGCGGAGAAAGCAGAGCGCGCTCAGTGGCGATCAGCGCCTGGTTTAATTTGGCCGCATCCTGCGGCGGGCTTTTCTGGATGGCCAGCACCTTTGCTCCGGCGTTCATAAATCGTTTCGCGGCGTCGGATGCTTTGCTGAAATCGGGAGCATTGGCGCCCAGCATGCGCGAGGCCGTGTCGCGTGAGTTGTCGATGTAGTTGGAAATCTCTTTGCCGTAAAGCTCGTAGTCGTAAGGCAGGACGTCGGCGGCAGCCATGTGCAGCGCCTCAATGCCGAACACCCGCGCCATTTCCTGCTCGTAGGCAAATGTTGGATCGCCGAATTTCTTGAACCAGTTGAAATTGTCAAAAGCCGAGTGATAGACGCCATACGGGCCGCTTGAAGTCATGTCAGTGGACGGAATGCCGAGGTGCTGAATAAAAACGCTGTAGTCGGAGCCGCTGCCGAGGTCGCCCACGGGCACATCATTTTCCACGCGCGCATTGGGGACGCGATTCTGCCCGCCGTTGGGGCGGCGGTCAGCCTGCTTGGCCTTCTCGTCTTTCCAGACGTTGTAGACCGTGTCACCCTTGGGGCTGGGCACGATCTTGGTTACGTCGCGCATGAAGCCTTTGAGGCTGGGGACCGCGGAAGCGCCGAAGTTGGGTCCTGAGACCGCGACATCTAAATTGAAATAAGCGGCGGCGTGCGCGAGCTTCGTCTCATTTTCCTCGCCCCATTCGGTGCTGCCGATCAACCCTTCTTCCTCTGCATCCCATGAGGCAAAGACGATAGTGCGGTCCGGTTTCCATCCGCGGCGCAGCAGGGAAGCGAAGCCCTGTACGGTTTCTAGCATTGCAGCGGTGCCGCTGTTCGGGTCTACCGCGCCATAAACCCACGCATCGCGATGGTTCCCCAGCACCACCCATTCATCGGGGTATTTGACGCCGGGAATTTTGCCGATGACATTCCAAATTGTCCAGTAGCGGTAGTCCTGCTTCAAATGCATCTTCACCTTCACCGGCCCAGGGCCAACGTGATAGGTAAAAGGCAGCGCGCCCTGCCAATCGCGCGGAGACTCCGCCCCCTGCAGGTTCTCCAGTATCGGCCGCGCATCTGCATACGACAGCGGCGTTGTCGGGATCTTCGGCATGCTGGCCGCCTGCGCCGGGGGCACGCGTTTTGATTCCGGCAGCCCGACCACCGACGCAAATCCCGGCGTCGTCGGATCGCCCGGATACTTGAACATGTACCCAATCGAACCGCGCTGCACGCCGCTCTCCGGCCTCCACGGCCCATTGGGATACGCGTCACCGCGAAAATATCCATCATCCATCGGGTCAGAATAAATGATCACTCCCGCCGCGCCGTGTTCCTCGGCGACAAAACTTTTCACGCCGCGAAAATTTTCTCCATAGCGCACAATCACTATCTTTCCCCTGACGTCCACTTTCATCTCTTCCAGCTTCTTGAAATCCTCCGGACGCCCGTAATTCGCGTACACCACCTCCGCCTCAACGTCTCCTGAGGGCGACGATCCATTAAAGGGCGTGAGCACGCGTGGATCATCGGCCCAGGGATCGCCATCCACATGCTCGCGCCGCGGGCCATTCATCTTCACGTTGGGCGGCGCCGTCACCGTCACGCTGATCTCTGACGGCTGGTTCATCCACACCTTGTATTCCACGATCTCCGTCTGCAGCCCTGCTTCCTTGAACCTCTGCGCTACGTAGAGCGCGGTCTTGTGGTCCTCGGGCGATCCCGCAACATGCGGCTCCGCCGTCAGGATTCGTAAATGCTGCTCCGCGCGCGCCGTGCTCGGCCCGGCCATAAATTCCTGGTCAATCTCGCGTTGTTTGCTGAAGTCGCGAAAGCCAAAGATGCTTGCGGGAACGCCCTGCGCGGGACTGATCTGCGAAGGAACGCCCTGCGAAGGCACGCCCTGCGAAGAAACGGCCGGTGCTGAAGCGCCCTGCTGTTGCCCGGGCTGCTGCTTTGTGCCGGTGTTCTGTACGGCAAAGCTGGAAAGAACAAACGTGGATAGGATGATGATGACTAGCTGGGCGCGTTTCAATTTCTTCTCCTGATTTCCTTGATGGCCGTCTTTTCAAGACGACTATGCTGCTTACGCTGGAAACGAAAAAGCTTACACTATGGAGTGGCATTTGTTCGAATCCCGCCACAACAGGGTCAGACGAACTTGAGCTCGGATGCGGAATTCAACGGCGGCGCTCGGCCGCCCATGGTGGATGTTGAGAACCCCGGCGGCACACAACCGCCCGTTGCGAATGCAAAGATCGCTACCGGCGCGAAGCCACCAGATATAATTGACAATCCCATTCTCCCGCGCGCCGACGCCATCGACGGCCTCGCGCACGGTTCTGTTACAGACGCCGCCGTCGCAGACCCCTCTGAAACTTCCGTCATTGAGCTACCGCGCCTGGCCCGCGCGCTCCGCCATCGCGACTTCCGGCTTTTCTGGGCGGGAAATTTTCTCTCTAACATCGGCACCTGGATGCAGAACATCGCCCAGGGCTGGCTGGTGCTTCAGCTTACCAATTCGGCATTTTGGCTGGGCGTGGTCGGCTTCTCGGCGTCCATTCCCATTCTGCTGTTTGCGTTGATCGGCGGCGTCATTGCCGACCACGTCAACAAGCGCAAGCTGCTCATGGTTACGCAGTCCGCCATGATGATTTTTGCTTTCGCCATGGCCGCGCTGGCTTACTTTAAAGTCAATGGGCGCCCGCTGATCAACGTGAAAGAAATTGTGTTTCTCGCGCTGGGCACCGGCATCGCCATGTCACTCAATACGCCCAGCTACCAGGCGCTGGTGCCGCGGCTGGTCCCGCGGGCGGACCTCACCAACGCCATCGCGCTCAACTCCGCGCAGTTCAATATGTCGCGCGTCATCGGCCCCACGCTCGGAGGCTTTGCCATGGCCCTGGTGGGCGTGGCCGGCAACTTTTTTCTCAACGGGCTGAGTTTCCTGGCCGTGCTGGTCGCGCTCACGCGCATTCGTTATATCGATCCGGCCGTGCCGAATGAAGGCCGGAGTTGGGCGCCGGGCGAAGGCCACATGCGGAAGAAGATGAAAGAGGGCTTTGCGTACGTCTTCCGCCATCCACAGATGTCGTCGCTGGTGCTGCTGGTGGCCATCGGCAGCCTGCTCGCCATTCCTTACCTTACATTTGTGCCGTATTTCGCGCGCGACGTTCTCGGCAGCGACGAGCCCGGCCTCGGCCTGCTTATGGCCTGCTCCGGCGCAGGTGCGTTTCTGGGCGCTATCACCATCGCATCGCTCAGTCACCTGCGCCGCCGGGGGGTTTTTGTGGTGCGGGCTTCTTCTGGCCTGTTCGCCGCCATCATTGCGTTCACCTTTTCCCGCAACTTCTATCTTTCCGGGCTGCTGCTTATGGTGGCCGGCTATTGCATGATCATCTCCGTGGCGACCATCAATTCGCTGCTCCAGCACCTGGCGGAAGACCACATGCGCGGCCGCGTGATGAGCATTTACTCGACGGCCTTCCTCGGCTTGCCGCCGATCGGCTGCCTTATCGCCGGGTCTTTGGCCCGCGTCATCGGCGCTCCCTACGCCATCGCCGGCATGGCCATCCTGGCATTGATGGGAAGTTTGGGGGTGTATCTGGGAAGACAAGGATTGAGGGAGTTGGATTAGGTTTTCCGAAGTTCCGACCCTGAGCGAAGCCGATCCCGAGAATGTTTCCTCTGTCATGCTGATTCAGGGAGTTCTCTTCCAGAATGCCTGTGCTACCATCTTCCGCCATGCGCGATGGTTCCTACTACGAGTTCTGGTATACATTTTTACCAGCCGCACCGGGGCGCTCTATGTCGGAGACCGGATTTTTAGGCTCTCGCATCATGCAGCACAAAATGGATTCCATTGAAGGATTCACCAAGAAATACCAGGTCCATCGCCTTGTTTACGACGAGAGTTATCAATATGTCCAAACTGCTATAGTCGCGAAACCCAGTTAAAGGGCTGGCGGCGCGACGCTCCGGCTCGCTCAGAATGACAAGTCCTTAGAATCTTCTATTGTCTTTAGCGGCTTAAGCTGATTTTTGTCGTGGCGAAGCAGAGCCGAGTAGGAAGGAACCATGCCTTCCACCCTTTATCATCCTGAGTTAGCTCTTAGCACCAGCAATTAGCGAAAGGCAAAACCAAGGCCAACGGCAAAACTAACAATGTGGTCCACTGTAATCTCAGGCAGTCCGCGTGCGGGGTTCGTTGGCGTCCGGGAAGACGGGCTTGCCTTCGCGCTTGCGCTTTACGGTCCATATCAGGGCCCCAATGCTGCCGATCACTGCCAAAGCGATAACGATCCATAGAATCGTCCGATAGTAATTATGGAAGAAGCCAAAAATCTGCACATTGTATATCGATCCCAGCCACGCCAGCAGCGAATATCGAATGGTGCGCGCCAGTCCCACGGCGATAAAGAAATTTCTCTTTGGATATTTCAGCGCGCCGGCCACCAGGAGAAAAGGTGAAAAAGGCACCGGAGGAGGCAGCAGCGCAGGCACAAAAAGACTGAAAAAGCCGTATTTCTTGAATAGCTTTTGAATGCGTTCGGCTTTCTTTTTTGGCAATTTCTTTTCCAGAGCCGCTTCGCCGCTCTTCAGGCCCAGACCGTAGGTTGCATAGGCGCCGACCAGGCCGCCAATTGTCGCCATGGCAGCGTAGTATGGCCACCAGTCCTTCTGGTGTGCGGAAAGGATGATCGTCATTGCATCCATGCTTCCGGGCATGGGAACAACCGAATTATCGGCTAGACCGAGCAGGACCAAGCCAAGCCCGCCCAGCCGCTCCAGCCAGGCGCCTATGGAAAGATAGATGACTAGGTGCACAACTCAATTGGATGCGGATTAATGGCAGGCATTCACATTGAGAGTTGTAAAGGAAAAAAAAGGAGCTATTTAATAGCGCGATGCGGGATCAATGACAGGCTGGTCAAGGAAATCCAGCTCCGGCTGATGGGAGAAAACCCCGATTTCGGCGCCATAGCGGTAAAACAGACGCAGACCCTCAAGGTTCTCAGCGTCAAGCGAATAGTCGACGTTGTCAGTCAGGTACTCGGAAATGAGCTTGGCGGAAAGGTTCAGGCGCGACGCCCAGGCAGAGGCAATTTCAGGAATGTGCTGGAGTCCGTTGTCACGCGATTGCTGGAAAACCTGTGCAATGTTGGGCTCTGGCATGCAGCCCTGCAATGCGGCCTTCCGCACGGCCCAGAAAGCAAAAACAAAGGAGCGTCCGGTCCAGCGCCGCCATTCCTCGGCCAGATCGTATACAAAGTATCCGTCGGTCCGCGCCTGCAGAGCTGGATCGCCAATGAGCAGCGCGGCATCATGCCATTGCAGCATTGCTTTGAGATCTGGAGTTTGCCGGGTAAAACCAGGGTCGGCGCCGACGAACTTTCGCAGATAAATTTCCACCAGCGCCGCAGAAGTGCGCGAAGAGCCGTCCGTGGCCACGCTGCGAATTTTCTCCAGCGGTACTTTGCTGACTAAAAGGATCGAGCGGACCCTATTCTTGGCGGCAATTGCCACGTCCGGGACAATCACCAGGTCGGGAATTGTGGTGTATGCCGCGACTGGGATAATGCCGATATCGGCGGAGCCCTCTTGCAATTGCTGGGCGCAAACTGAAGGGATGGTGTAGCTGACATCGAAGTGCGCGGACAATCGGCGTGCCGCATCACCGTTTTCAAAGTCCCACATAAGTGGAGCGGTGTTCAAAAAGCTGATGGCGGAAATGCGCAGGTGTGGCATGTATCTTTATATATTCTAGCAAGGAGCTTTTACGCGGAAGCGTTGGGCCGGGGATAGCAAGAACTCCACAGGAGCGCGATTTGAGAAAAACCGAGAGGCCACGGGCTGAAGTGGCCGACATTCTGGAGCGGTTTGTGCAGGGCATCTCTCCCAGATGGGAATGGGATGATTTCTGCTCGTTTCCGATTGTCGATCCTGGCCTCGAGACGGTCCGGCTGCGCTCCGCCGGTCTGCCGCAAGAATACCCACCGAGTGAAAAAGGGCACTATTGCAGTGAAGCGGGAATCGAGGTTTTACGTCAGATTGTTCACGAACTTCGGCAGCCGATATATCCAGATTCAAAGCTCTAACGGCCTCGCCTTCATTTGCCGGGGTTGACAGGCTTTTCAGAATCCGTGTACAGTCCGCGAAGTTTGCCAGAAAGCAGGTAAGACTCGGTGGCAACCACAAACGCCGCAATTTCAAACTCGATTTACTGGCTGGCGCTTTCACTCACGCCTGGCCTTGGCCCCACCCGCGGGCGGAAGCTGGTGGAGCGCTTTGGCAACATACAGGATATATTTCATGCGTCGCTGACGGAGCTGGAAGCCGAGAACCTGCAGGCGCAGTCGGCCCAGCATATTGCGCTGGGGAAATCGCTGGAACTTGCGCATGACGAGGTAGCTAAAGCAGTGGCGGCCGGTGTCCAGGTGTTGTGCCGTGAAGATGCGATCTGGCCGCAGCGGCTGAGTGAAATTTACGATCCGCCGCTGGTGCTTTATGTTTCCGGCAACGCTGAGGCGCTGGCACGGCCGGGGATTGCCATTATAGGCACGCGTCATCCCACGCCCTACGGGATTGGCATGGCGGAGCGCCTGGCCTGCGATCTAGCCTTGCGCGGACTCGTCATCTTTAGTGGCATGGCGCGCGGAGTGGATACACACGGGCATCGCGGCGCGATCAACGCCAAAGGCAAGACCGTGGCTGTGTTCGGCACCGGCGTGGACGTAATTTACCCGCGCGAGAACAAGAAAATTGCCGACAGCATATTGGAACTGGGCGGAGCATTGGCCAGTGAATTTCCTCTCGGTGCGTTCGCGGCGCCGCAGAATTTTCCTATCCGCAACCGCATCATCAGCGGGCTGTCATTGGGCGTTTTAGTTGTGGAGGCGGGAGAGTATAGCGGCACGCGCATTACGGCCCGTTGCGCTCTGGAGCAGAGCCGGGAAATTTTTGCCGTGCCGGGCAACGTGATCTCCCGCAACTCCTGGGGACCCAACACTCTGATCAAGCAGGGAGCCAAGCTAACTGCAACATGGGAAGACGTTTGGGAGGAATTGCCGGCCAGCGTGAAACACCAGCTTGAATCCGAACGGGGACCGGAAGCATCAGAGAAGAAGCCCGCCAACAGCCTGTTTGGGGACGAATTGAGTCCGGCTGAGAAGAAACTGCTCTCGCTCCTGCGGCAGGACGAGTCCACCCACATTGATGAAATCATGGAAAAGCTGGAGGAAAAAATATCATCGTCAGAAATTTTTACAGCTCTGTTTGAACTGGAGATGAACGGGAAAATCCGGCAGCTTCCAGGGAAGAAGTTTGTGAAGAGTTTTTGAAAGACGGGCTTTTGGCCTTTGGTTCTTAGCTTTTGGTAAGACTAGTTT
>JBARMK010000367.1:0-13579 GCA_049802395.1 Candidatus Angelobacter sp. | reverse complement strand
GGTAGAAGGCAAGCGTGGCGGCCAGGTCGTCGACAATAAAAAAGGGAGCAATCGTGTTCAACATAGCTAGAACCGCCGTGGGCTCGAATATAGTCTGCGCCGAGCGGCTCGTGCAATCGGCAACAGCATTTGCCCGAGCGAAGACAAGCCAAGCGAGATTAAACAACCGATTTTCAGGCCCGTAACGGTCCTTTCCGTCCCTCAACATACCGAGGGTGCCCCATTTTTTTGCGCAGATCGCGCTTTTTCTTTTTGCGCTTCGGAGCAAAGGGTGGGGATAAATCAACTTAAAGGTTGAACTCGCCCACCCTTTGCTTCGTAAAAGGAGTAAAGGGACCCACAGCTTCGTGAGGATCAGGTTGAAAAGGTGGGCCACCTCCAGGAAGGGAATCGAATGAAGCACAACCTCATGTTAGTCATCTCGTCTCTGCTCTCGATCCTGTTGATAACGCTTCACCTGACGAGCGATACTATCCACGCCAGGGTCGGGACGCCCGAGGCAGGAGGATCAACCCTTGTTGGGGTGCCCGTCCTGGCCCTCTGGCTGTACGCAACGCTGATGCTCAGCGAACGCCGGTCGGGGCACATAATCATGCTCATCGGGTCGCTCCTTACTATGGGCATGCCTGTCATCCACGTGATGGCGCCGGGAGGCATTTTTCACGGCCAAATCGCCAGGTCCAGCCCAGCCTTCTTGTTCGTCTGGACGCTTCACGCGATGGGCGTGATTGGGATGTTCTCCTTCATCCTCTCAGTGCGTGGACTGTGGAGCCTGCGACGGAGCCAAGCCGGATAGTTATGAAGAACTAGTAAAGGATGAAGGGTGTCTGCGGGTTTCGGTATGTGCTTTCCGCTGTCTGGAGGACTAAAATGGCAGCTGCGGGATGGCGGTCTTTATGATGGATCGCAGAACGAGGATAGCGGTTCTTGCGTGTTTGTTGGCGCTTGGGCTCAGCGACTGCGGTAGCTCATCGAAAACAATCTCTGCGCTGCCAACTCCAACCCCAACCCCTGGCCTCTCCGCTGCCGGCCTGATAGAACGGCATGTTCAGTTCCAGCAGGTGGACTATCCGTTCTGGGTATTTCTCCCCTCTTCTTATGATGGCACGCACGTTCTGCCTGCCATTCTGCTGGTGCACGGGGCGGGCGGCAATGGTCCGGATTTCCTGAACATCTGGCGTGATTTCGCCGACAAGAACGGCATCATTCTTGTCGCACCCACGGTTCCTGACGGAACGAATTTCGAAATCAACGTGGTTCCCGGCCTTTATCCGATGATTATGGATGCAGCGCGCACGGAGTGGAAGATCGATCCGCGGCGCATTTATTTGTTTGGCTTTTCCGCCGGCGGTTATACCGTGTTCGACGCCGGCCTGCCGGACTCACAATACTTTGCTGCCGGAGGAGTGTTTGCCGCCGTCATAACTCCAGACTTCGACTTTCTACTGCAGAAGGCCACGCGAAAGATACCGTTTGCGCTGTATATCGGCGACCATGATCAGTTTTTTACTTTGACTCAGGCGCAAAGGACAGTCGATGTTCTGCGCGCTGGCGGCTTTAACGTGCACTTTGTCGTCTTTCCCAACCTCGATCACAACTACGGCGCCGTAGCCGCCCAGGTGAATGCCGACGTTTGGAGCTTCTTTAGCCAGGCATCTCTGCCCTGACGAAAAAAACGCGGCTCGCAGGGCCGCGCTTTGTGTGCCAAGTGTCAGACTTAGCGTCCGTGGTCGTCGTGATCGCCATGCCCGTGATCATGGCCATGGTCGTCATGACCGTGATTATCATGGCCGCGGTCGTCGGCTCGTTTGTGATCTTCGTGGCGCTCTTCCCGATGTTCCTCAACGCGTTCGTGACCGTAGCGGGCGGCGTCGCGTTCACGCTCGCTGCGTTCGTGGAGTTCGTGCCGCTCAGGAGCGCGCGCAACTTCATAGTGCCGCCGGATGGTATAAGGATGAACATATTCATGGCGATTGACCCAGGTCCGTTGCCACGGAGCGTTATTGATGAAAACAACCCGGCGGTCCCAGGCAATGCGGTTATAGCCCCAGCCCCATGGCCTGAAGGCGACGCCCAAGGTTACGCCAAAGCGGAAGCCGACTGCCGCGCCGACGAAGAAGCCTGGCCGTGGCCGCGCATACACCACTACCGGATCGTAGTAGGGAACCACAACGTAGTCTGGGCGCGACGGCATGATGGTGATGTAAGGACCGCTCCCAACAATAATCTGTGGGCCGCTGCGCAGGTAGCCGTAGTCGCGAGCGCGCTGGCGCATTCTCTGTACCGCATACATCACGTCCTGTTGCTGGCCGAGAAATGCGTTGCCTAAGTCGGTGGTCCAGTTCATGTCAGACGACATGGTAGACAGCACAGACGGGAAGGGCAGCAAAGCCTGCACGGAAGGGTCCCACGGAAGCTGGTCGTTATCAATCGCCTGTGCCAGCTGACCGCCGGTGAGGTAGTGGTGCTGGTCCGCCCATTGCGCCGCACCTGAAATCTGGTCAGGATAAGTTGCCGCGGCAAGCACCTGGGCCAGCAAAGGATCGGGGTACAGCGCTACTCGCGAAACCAGCCGGTCAAGCTGTTCGGGTCCATAATACTGTGGGCCCTGGGCGGCTCCCGGAGTTATCAGCATGCAGCACAAAATCACCGCGGCCAGGATTGCCATGATTCTGACCTGGCCTGGCTGCCCCTTTGTTGATGGTGCAAGATTGCAAACCTGTGTTTCGGACATTTTGACTCCTTATGTCTCGCATTGGTACAAATGCACTTATATTTCGTGGATGAGAACGCGTTTTTCTAGCGCCCAAAGGGGGGCTTTGTCGTTAGCGCCACGCGTATTCTAACCCTGGATGGTTAGAAGAGTTGTTCACAGACGTGCTCATCCTTTCGTGCTATTCCAAATCTGGTGGTTCCACTCTTTTGCGGCAATCTGGGATTCGATTACTATTTCTCACACCGAACTGAGGGGCCCCGTTCCATGTCGTCAACTAACCAGCAATCAATCCCGCACTCAATTCAAAGTAGGGCACGATGCGCCGGAAAATGGCCGCTGCTTCGCAGTGCAGCTTTGGCTTCGATCCTGTTGCTTGGGGGACTCTCGAGCTTAATTCCGTTGCGTGCGCAAACGCCACAGCCATCCGATTCGGTTTTTCGCGTGGACGTGCGCGTGGTCCAGGTAGACGCGCAGGTGATAAACAAAAAGACGCGGCATGCGGCGCGCCAACTGAAGCAGGATGACTTCTTGATTTATGAAGACAACGTGCCGCAGAAGATCACTGCTTTCAGTCAGGACACGCTGCCGCTTTCAGTGGTGATCTTGTTTGACCTCACTGACAGTGTGCGGCCGGTTCTTAAGTCGCTGGCTGAGGGCGCGCTGGAAGCTTTGCAGCGCCTCAAGCCAGATGACGAAGTCACGGTGATGGTTTACGCCGCTTCAACGCAGATATTGCAGGAAGCCACAACGGACCGGGCGCTGGCCGCGGCAGCCATTGAAAAAGCCAGCCGGATGAAGAGCGACGAAGCGGCCTTCTTCAACGAAGGGATTTATCAGGCGGCAGAGCAGTTGACCAGGTCCAGGGAGCCTTCGAGCCGGCGTGTGATTATCTGGCTCACCGATGATGTGCCTAACCTGCCTTCAGAAGACGCAGTTCCGCTGCGCTACCGGCGGAGCCTGAACGGCGCAATGCCGCATTCGCAAAAAGAAGCAACGGAGCAGGTCTTGCGCACCGGCACAACCGTATGCTCGCTGCTGAAGCAAAGCGACCTCTCTGTCGATGGCGAAGCACGGCTGATGGCCCACCCCGCTGAACGTATGCTGCATCCGCCTGGCGAGGTGAACAAATATGCCGCAGCTACGGGCGGGCAGGTGATCGAATTCAAAAAGAAAGAACTGAAAGATAAGCTGGCCGCGCTGATTGACGATCTGCGTATGCGCTATAGCCTGGGCTATCACCCATCCGCGCAGAAACCCAGGGGCAAGTATTGCTCAATCAAAGTTAGGTTGACGCCGGAAGCGAAAAAGGCCATAGGCAACGTGGTTCTGGAAGCGCGCCAAGGCTATTTCAGATAGGTGTGGTCAGATTTTTATTTCTCCGGAATCAAGAGGCTTCACCATTAACTGGCGACGCCATGGCAGAAATTGGCACACCACTAGCCACAAATATCGCTCAGGACCATTCTGAAATCGCTGGAAAGCCCACTGAAACGACTATTTTGGTGCATTCTTTAGAGTCTCTGTGGTACCTTAGAATCGCGTTAGAAATTGAATTGTTGAATCTTCTGCAAGAGCTCAAGTTCTGCTACCTGCCGAAAACTCGATATTTCTTTCCAGCGTCAAATCAATACATTAGGAAAAAAAGCAAATGGAACAAGGAACAGTTAAGTGGTTCAACGCCGCTAAGGGATTTGGTTTTATCTCACGCCAAAATGGGGAGGATGTCTTCGTGCATTTCTCCGCTATCCAGTCAGACGGATACCGCAGCCTGCAAGATGGCCAGGCGGTTGAATTCACTGTGACCAAAGGAAAGAAAGGCTGGCAGGCAGAGAACGTTCGCGCTCTCTAGTCCCAACAGTTTTCTGGAAAAGGCGGCTTCGGCCGCCTTTTTTATTTGTCGTGGAGTTCCGCTTCAGGCAATGACTGGCATGTAGGTGATCGGACCCGGTATTTCCGATAGTATGTCTCAAAAATTCCAACCATACGAGGATTCCAAACCATGAAACTGATGCATTGTTTCCTAAGTGGCGCGCTCGCTCTCACCGCCGCAGGTCTCCGCGCTCAGGACCAGGATGCTGAAGGCTGCAAGGACTCAGCGCTGATCACGCGTCTGCCGGGCAGTACCATCCACTCCTGCGAGAACAAAGGGTTCGAACAGGCCAAGCTGCCGCTGGGGGCGGACCAGGATGGCAACGCGAAGGAAAAGACCGTGGAAGGCGACTATCACTATTGGGACTACGGCACGCGCGAAGGCGTGAGCGAAATTCAGGTATTCCGCAATTTTGAAGCCGCTTTGAAGAAGGCAGGGTTCACGATTGATTTTGAAGACTCGCCCGCCACCATCACCGCGCACAAAGGCTCGACCTGGTATTGGCTGGATAACAAAGGAACGTTCTACTACCAGACAATTGTCACGGAAAAACAGATGGAGCAGGAGGTAACAGCCGACGCTTCCAGTCTTTCCGACGAGCTCAACAAATCGGGCCATGTGGCGGTATATGGCATCCATTTCGATACCGCCAAAGCGACCATTCAGCCCGATTCGGCAAATATCCTGGGTGAAATTGTGAAGCTGTTGCAGCAGAACGCCGACTTGAAGCTGCGCATTGAAGGCCATACTGACGGTCATGGGAACGCCGCCGCCAATCAGGCTCTTTCAGACAAGCGCGCCCAGGCGGTGGTGGCTTGGCTAACGGGCAAGGGAATTAATGCCTCACGGCTTACAGCCAAAGGCTTCGGCGCTACCAAGCCGGTCGCCGATAATACCACGGATGATGGTCGCGCGAAGAATAGAAGAGTTGAGCTGGTGAAGATGTAGCTATCCTAGGTTATAGCGGGTCGTGAAATGAAATGGGCGCGTTCCGCTGAGCGCGCCTTCTTTACGTTCTAAAACTTCTGCTCGGGCGAGCTGTATGGGTTCTGTCTGCGCTCTGCTCGGTCGCTGGGCAACGCCTGCTCTGCCTGCTTCGCGGTGATTATTGGGCCCGGCACGCGGATGCCGAGATAAACGCGGGCAGCCATTACTCCACCCAACAGTGGCGCGACAATGAAGAGCCAGAGCTGGTCAAGCGCCCATCCGCGAACAAAGACCGCCGGGCCAATGCTGCGCGCCGGATTGAAAGATCCATTCGTGATCGGAATGCCAGCGAGGATGATCGTGGTCAGGATCAAACCGATGGGAATTCCGGCGAATCCTGCCGGAGCGCGGTCGTCGGTTGCGCCCAGAACCGTGAAGACCAGCAGCATGGTTAGAAACATCTCTGCCACAAAGCAGGCCCACATCGTATATTGCCCCGGAGAATGTGCCCCAAAACCATTGGCGGCGCCGGCCAACGAATCCAGCGAGCCGCCCGGCGCGTGGACTGCGATATAGAGCACCACGCCAGAACCGATGATTCCGCCAATAATCTGTGCGATCCAATAGCCCAGCGCTTCTTTGCCGCGGATACGCCGTGCCACCAGCATGCCCAAAGTGACTGCCGGATTGATGTGGCAGCCGGAGACCGGACCCAGCGCATAGACCATCGCGATAAGCGACAGGCCAAACGCCATGGCTACGCCAATGTTATGGACTTGTCCGCCGGATATGACGGCTGTTCCCAATCCGGCGAATACCAGAACAAAGGTGCCAAATAACTCTGCGGCGTATTTCATAGCGATTTTCTCCTCGAAGGTTCTTGCTGTGGCAACGCTACTCCCGGCAAAAACTGCGGCACAAAAAATGGAAGGCAGACGATCCCAGCGGTTTCAGTTGTAAGGGTCAGCGGGCAATTCTACATTGCGGTCTAAGTTTTGGCACGTACATGTATAGGTTCCGGATACAGGCTCCTGATTCGCTGCGGCATCAACACCTTTCGCCGAAGAAAATACCCAAGAGTTTAGTGCGGAACAGAATTAGGTCATCGCACCAATGGCATCTGTTCGCAGCCTCCGTGGGCTTTATATATTCGATAGACCAGGCGCTAACCAATATGGCCGTAAGCTAATGCAGCTAAACGGCTTACGTGTAACATGCGCAGGAATCTAAACCCCGGAGCGCGGCCAAGTGATCAAGGCAAACGCCAAGATTTTCAAGATTATCTATCGCCTCACTCTTCCTGGAAGTTTGCTGATCGTAATATTGGCCCTCCTGATCCGGGTAGGAGTCCTCTCCGACCCGCAGTCGCCGTTGGTCCGATTCTTTCCCTTAGCGGTTTTCGGCAGCGGATTGGCCCTGAGCGCTTTCTTTCGCCGCAGCCGGCTCTTCTTTGCTTTTCTGGCGCTGGCCCTGGCCCAACTGACCTTTGCTTGGGTGCTTCCTAATCTCTCGCCCCGGGCCGCGCACATTACGGTGAACGCCGTCGCGCTTCTTCTTCCACTCAACCTGCTCGTACTGACGTTTGTGAAAGAGCGGGGCATCATCTCGCCGACAGGGCGCAAGCGGCTCGCAATCATGGCTGGGCAAATCCTTGCCGTCGCAATACTGTGCATGCCGGCGCTGACGCGTGCTGCCAGCCAGATTGGCCGTGCTTTTGCTCCGCTGGCATTTTCTCGGTGGAGCGGACTGTCCCAGTCCGCGCTGGCGGCATTTCTGCTGGCTGCGGTAGTGATTACGGTCCCGCTGGTCCGTCGATACAAAGCCGTTGAGAGCAGTTTGCTGTGGAGTTTAGTGGCCGCGTTCGTCGCGTTGCGCACGGCCGCCATCAGTCATCTGGACGGCGTATTCTTTGCTGCCGGCGGTTTAGCGTTGATCGTTGCCTTGATTGAGACCTCATATGCCATGGCGTATCTGGATGAGCTGACCCAACTGCCCAGCCGGCGGTCGCTCAATGAGGCGCTGCTCAAATTGGGAGACTCTTACAGTATTGCCATGATGGACGTGGACCACTTCAAGAAATTTAACGACAACTACGGCCACGAAGCAGGCGATCAGGCCTTGCGGATGGTAGCTTCCCGCCTGGCCCACATTACTGGCGGAGGGCGCGCTTACCGATATGGCGGAGAAGAATTCGCGGTGATTTTCCCCGGCAAGGCGTCGGAAGAAGTATTTGTTTATCTTGATAGGATGCGCCGCGTGATTGAACAATCGACCTTCGTGGTGCGCGGTAAAGACCGCCGTCGAAAAGGGAACAGCGCAATCGGGCGCGGCAGCAAAAAAGAAACCAACGTCACGGTAAGCGTTGGGCTGGCGGCATGCAATGGAGACCATTTGGCCCCAACCGAAGTCTTGCGTATGGCCGACCAGGCGCTCTATAAAGCCAAAGCCAAAGGGCGCAATTGCACCGTCACGGCAAAGATCGCGAACGCTGGCGGATCGGTGCGGCAGTTGCGCACTGCGATGAGCATTTAACGCGCCTTGAGCCTGGGCGCTGGCGCTTCCATACCAATCTAACGAAAAAATCAGAGTGGCGGCGTCCGCAACTCGCCCGAGAGGTCCTCCTCATTTCACCGGAGTTTTTGGCCTTGGAAACTATTTGCGTCCGTGCAGCGATAGAATCATCTGGATAAGAGATTCTCAAAGAACAGCTTTTTTAACGGAGGCAGTATGGCTGCACAACCACAAGCATTTGCCAGCGAGAGCAAGAATATCAGTCACGCGCTGGTGCCTGAGTTCGATCATGAAATGGCAAACACGCGCAAATCGTTGGAACGCGTTCCCGACAACAAACTGAGCTTTAAGCCCCATGCCAGATCCATGACCCTGGGCGGGCTGGCTACGCATCTGGCAACCATCAACCATTGGACTGAGGCGATCCTCGGCGTGGATTCCTTCGATGTCAGCACCGCGCCACCGACCCCTGAATTGAAGACGATGGCCGAAGTGCTGGCAGCTTTTGACAAGAACGCCGCAGCCGCGCGCAAAGCGATTGCCGGCGCTACCGACGCGCAACTGATGAAGCCGTGGGCGCTGCTCTCCAAAGGCCAGACGATCTTCACCCTGCCGCGTGCCGCCGTCCTGCGCTCCTTCATTCTGAGCCACACAATCCATCACCGCGCACAGCTTGGCGTCTATCTGCGTCTGAATGACATTGCCGTGCCTTCGATTTATGGGCCGTCGGCGGATGAAGGGAACATGTAAACAGGAATTTTGGTGGAAGAATTTCAGGGCGGATTTTGACCCCAGGATCCCGGAGAGATTTAATAGGTGGGTTCCGCGAATTTTTGACGGATAAATTTCGCGGAAAAAACTACAGGCCTCGGCGTTTGCCGAGGCCTTTTTTAGAGCCCTTATCTGGCCGGGTGCTTTCCCCCGAAACCACCAGCCAGATTGTTAATGCACAACGATCATCGCAGGCCCGCTCAAAAGCAACAAGAGTACCGAGGTAACAAAGCAGAAGTCTTACTCTGGGCCGTCCCGTCTCGCCGCAAGTGTCGGCCAAGAACGCGCTGATCCTGATAATTGGCTCAGGAATTAACCCTAGGGAAGAACTCCACACCCTTAAGGCACAAAGGGGTGGGGTAGCGGAGGAATGGAAGAAAATTCGTCACAGGCTCTCAGTTCGTGAGCAGGCTCAGGCCGCCCGCGACCACACCGTTGAAAAATTGGCGCCGTCGAGCGGAAAGCGCTGCGCTAATTGCCGGCCTCTTTCCTGCCATGTGCGGGGCGCCTTCATAGGATTGAAACTTCCAAAATATGCATAGCTTTTTACCCATCGCATCTGCCAGGCAGGGTGCAGGTCGCTTTGCATGACTTCGAAATCCAGGCCGCGCCCCTCGGCCGCTTCTTCCGGTGAATGAGCAACGTGAAAATCAATCAACCGATCGAGCGCGAATGCACTGGGGAGCTTCTTGAAGAGACCGCGCTCGAGAGCAGCTTTGGCCGTTACGCTCAGAGGATGCTTGCCAAACACCCGGCTCAGCTTTCCGAAATAAGCCGATGGTTCAAACCACTTGGCGCGCTCGCGGTGTCGAGCATAGTCAGCCACAAAGCGAACGCATTCCGGGTTGCGATAGAAACGGCTGGAGGGTTCATGGCCGGCCAGCCAGAAAGCGCCAGTCTTCAGGCTAGGAAGCAATGAAGAAAGAGTTTCCTGAATATTGGGCAGGTGGTGCAGTAGGGAATTGGTCAACAGAAGATTGAAAGGCCCATGGACGCGGATTTCTTCCAGTTGCGCGCAGAACGTAACCTGAGGAGAGCCTTGCAACCGCTGTTTGCAGTGGTCGAGCATTTCAGGGGCCGGGTCATAAGCGATCAGGCTTTCAACGTCCGGTCCCAGGGTTTGCAACGTCTGCTGAGCTTCAAAGCCAGTGCCGCAGCCGAGATCAACGATGCGCCAACAGGCCTTTTGCGGCAATTGCTGCATCATCTCAGCCCAGATGGGTGGGAGCTGCTGATGGATCTCCGGGTGCTCGCGGTCGTAATGGCAGGCGTCGAATGAGTGGTATATCTGGTTGATCTGTTCCACCAGCGACTTTATAGGAACTTGCGGCTCATAAGGAGCGAGCCACGCGGGAAAGTCCATCATTTTAACTCTAGGTTGCAACCGTTCGGAAAGCAATTCTATCGCAACGGACAAGAACGGCTTATCCCGGATGGACGCTAGGATCGGGAAATACCAAGGCGCGGAAGTAGGAAATTCCAAAAACGTGCATCGAAACGCAACTCTTAGTAAGCTATTTATGACATGGCAGCCGAAAACTCATTTGACATTGTAAGCAAAGTAGACCTGCAGGAGGTCTCGAACGCGATTCAGAACGCGCTCAAGGAGATCCACACCCGCTTTGACCTGAAGGATTCCAAGTCGGACATTCAACTCGAGGGCAAGGACACGCTGGTCCTGAGCTCGGCCGATGAATACAAGCTCAAAGCCGTGACGGATATTCTGCAAAGCAAGCTGGTCAAGCGAGGCGTGCCTATAAAGGCGTTGAGCTATGGGACGGTGGAACCGGCGTCGGGCGCCAGCGTGCGCCAGAAGGTGACGATGCAACAGGGTATCCCGATTGAGAAGGCCAAGGAGATCGTGAAGCTGATTAAGGATTCCAAAAAGAAGGTGCAGGCCTCAATCCAGGGCGAGACAGTGCGCGTCAGTGGAAAAGATCGCGACTCGCTGCAGGAGATTATTGCCTTATTGCGTGGACGCGATCTGGGCATTGATATGCAGTTCACCAATTACAGGAATTGACGCTGCTGGATTTGCGTCTCGGCTGATACTAGCGGCACAAATTTAGGATTCGCACCGGTTAAGGACATTTTGAGTTCACCAGCCCCAACCTCCGCTAAAGAAGTCTTTGAGCTGCTGCGCGACGATCTTGCCGCCATCGAACGCGAGTTCGGCCGTGACACGGTTTCCACCGTGCGCGCCATCACCGACATCGGCGAGCACCTGCGTGCCGGCGGGGGCAAGCGCATTCGACCCGCGTTGCTGCTGCTTGCCGCCAAACTGTTTCCGCACGACGAGAGAAGCGCCGTCCGTCTGGGAGCGGTTGTGGAAGTGGTGCATACCGCCACTCTTGTTCATGATGACATCATTGACGATGCGAAAACGCGGAGAGGGCGTCCCGCGGCCAACACGCAGTGGGGTAACTCAAAATGTGTTCTAGCCGGTGACTGGCTTTACATGCAGGCCTTCAAGATTGCCGTACAGGAGCGCAACTTCCGCGTTCTGGATGTGCTCATCGATCTCACCCAGCAAATGGTGGAAGGCGAACTCCTTCAGATGGAAAAGCTGGGCAAATGCATCTCGCTCGACGAACATTTTGACCTGATCTTCCGCAAGACCGCCTGCCTCTTTTCGGTCTCCACGCGTCTGGGCGCCATCATCGGCAATGCCACCAGCGAACAGGAAACCCGCCTGGGTGAATATGGGCGCAATCTTGGCCTGGCCTTCCAGATAGTTGACGATGTGCTCGACCTTACCGCTTCAGAAGAAGTTCTAGGCAAGCCCGTGGCCAGCGACCTGCGCGAAGGCAAGGTAACAATGGCGGTGATTCACGCACTGGAACAATGTACGCCTGCCGAGCGCAAGCTGGTGGAAACTGTGCTGGAAGAGCGCGCCTTCGTAAGTGTGAAGCATGAGCAGATTCTGGAAATGCTGAACCGCTACGACTCTATTGCCTATGCCTATGATGCTGCCGCTAAACACGCTGAAGCCGCGCGCAAGGCCATCTGCTCTTTTCCCGATTCGGAAATCAAGCGCGCACTGCTCTCGATACCCGATTTTATTGTCGAGCGAAGCAGCTAGCCACCTGCTTATCGCAGCGCCATTCCACAGCGATTCCAATCAACAAAAGCTCCGCTCACAGGTTGTCATACAAAAAATGCGGCTCCAGAAATATTCTGGGACCGCATCAATTTGCCTTGAGTCGGGATGATCAATAATCAGCCAGGCTCATGCGTTATTGTCCGCCGCCCGTTTTTGCCGCGACCGGTATAACTTCAGTCCCGGTTTTTGCTGGGATTGGGTCTGATGGAGTCTTGCCGGAAGCGGGAACAGGCTCCGCGCTCTTCGCAGGAATCACGGCAGGCTTGGCTGACGATTTCCCGTGATGAACGTGAGCCGTGGTGGCTGCCGCGTCCAGTGGAGCGCCCAAGGGCGCAGGTGTGTTAGCAGCTTGCGGTGAGACCACCTGAATAATGTTCATCATCCCCAGGTCTTCATGGTTCAGGATGTGGCAATGGAAGACGAAAATACCAATGTCAGGCCCGCGGAAATCAATCCGCAGCTTGACGTTTGGAAATGGGTGGTTCGTGTTCCCGTCCCATCCCGGAACCTCGATCATATCCAGGTACTGGCCCACGATCGCCGGCGCCTGATGTTGTCCGTTGATTTCAAAGTTGTTCTGCGACTCAACCAGGAAGTGCACCTGATGGAAGTGGAACTCATGGTTTTCAAGAGCGTGATTTTCTACAGTCCACTCTTCCACTGTTCCCTGAACTGCTGTAATAGCCGGGGCAGCATTCGGATCGAAAACTCGTTCCGGCTGTCCTGCCACCGCCATAAAGAACTGGGTCGGTTGGATCTCATCGAAGAAAACCAAACGCTGTTGCGCGATAGGCGCGTTTGCCAGCCCCGCGAAGCGCTGGCCACTGGTGTTGAGTGCTGAGAACGTGCCTACGTTGTCATCCAGCGACGGCTCATCGCTGTCCGGGCTGCCAACGAGCTTAATGGTGAAAATCGGCCGGTTCGGATCGCAATCGCCGTTCGCTCCGGTGTTGATACTGGTCGTGACTAGCTGGGCCAGCTTGACGGCTGTTGACGGAGCATTCACGATAAATTCAACGCGTGAAGCGGGTGGCATGCGGAAATGCGTGGCCGGTATAAGCTTTCCCGGCTGGGTGCCGTCCTGCGAGCCCACCGATACGCCATCAATCGCCACCAACTGGATCGTCTGCGCAACACCGTCAAATTGTTCTTGCAGATCAAGAATCGTGTCCGACGAAGAATTGGTTACGCGCCAGAACTGTTTCTCTCCTGGTTCCATATGCAGCACTGCCGGCGTAAAGGTGACGGGCCCTCCGGGGGTTGATTGATTGGAATTGATGGGAACGTTGTTGACGGTGATGTCTTCAAACGGGACGCCGTTAGTGCATCCGCCCGGACCTTCTCCCAATCCCTGCACCTGCGGCTGATCACGGATAACTAGAATCCGGTGCCGCAATCCTGAAACTGCCGGCTGGACGTTCTGAATCCCGTCCACCACCAGCGCTCCGGAACCGCCGCCCAGTACCGCCTGATCGGCTATGCCGTGAACGTGCGGGTGATACCAGTAAAGTCCCGGCGGTTCGTTCGTCGGAAAAGCTACGTTGTACTGAAAAGTCTGGCCGGAGTTAATTACGGTCTTGATAACTTCATCCTGGTGACACGTCGGTGAAGTGTTGGTTCCGTGGTAGTGAATGTTGAGCGATGAAAATGTCATCTGCGTTCCACCAGGTCCGCAGTTTGG
>JBARMK010000366.1:0-14640 GCA_049802395.1 Candidatus Angelobacter sp. | reverse complement strand
AATTAAAACCACGTGGTGGAGAGCTGGAAAAGATCAGTGCGTTGATTGATGCCGGCAAGGTTCGCCCTGTGGTTGAAAAAATCTTTCCTCTGGAGCAGATTGCTGAGGCGCATCGATTGAGCGAAGCTGGACACGTGCGGGGCAAGCTGGCAGTGAAGATAGCAAATGGCGGTTCCAGACCAGCAACAATCTGAATGTGTATCCGCAGGCGTGTGCGGATACAAAATTTGAATCCACAAGTCGCAACGTTTACTCTGCGATGGGTTATTCCTTTCTCGGAAGGCAGCATGATGAGAATTCTTCGCTTGATGGCCGCGCTGGCTGTGCTTTCTATTGCGGCGGCAGCACAAACACCCACACCGGCTCCCACTCCGCCACTGCTCAAGCCGGATGATCGGCTGAAAGTCGACCTTCTGTTGGTGGTGGCGCATCCGGATGACGAAACGGGCGTGGTTCCATACCTGGTGCAACTTATCGATCAGCACAAACGTATAGCGGTGATCTACACCACGCACGGCGAGGCCGGACATAACAACATGGGGCCGGAGCGAGCACAGTCGCTGGGAGCGGTGCGCGAGATGGAGTTGCGGCATGCGCTGGACAACGTGGGCATCAAGAATGTGTGGTTCCTGAACGGACGCGATACGCCAAGCCAGAATGTTCTGGAGTCGCTGGCGAATTGGCGACAAGGCGAGGTGGAGGAAGAGCTGATACGGATGGTGCGGCTGACGCGTCCGGAGGCGATTCTGGCGTGGATGCCTGGTTTTTTTGTCGGCGAGAACCACGGCGATCACCAGGCTGCGGGCGTTCTGGCAACAGAAGCTTTCGACAGCGCCGGTGATCCTTCTGTTTTTCCGGCGCAGCTTGCGGGGCCGACCAAGATCAATGAGACGCTGCTGGACGGTTTGCAGCCGTGGCAGCCGAAGAAGCTCTATTACTTCCCGGACGCAGAGGCCGATATTTTCAAAAACACGGGACCGAGCTATCCCACCAATGGCATTTCAACGTCGCTCAAGCTGCCGTATTGGCGCATTGCTATGGAGACGTTCGAGTATCACCTGACGCAATATCGCAGCTACATCGAAGGGCTAAAAAAGTTGGATGAGAAAAAAACGGCCGAGCAGGAGCAAAACTGGGGCGGGCCAATTTCATTCACGCTGGGGAAATCGCTTGTGCCCGGTAGCGTGACTGGAGACGTTTTTGAAGGCATCACAGCAGGGCCGATCGCGTTTATGCCCTTTGCCAGAGAGCCTAACGAAAAGCCGCCGGCGCTCTCTGTGGAGTTGGGCGGGCCGTGGGGTTTCTTTGAGAAGTTTCGCCGCGCCCATGGAATTACGAAGCTGCCAAAACCGAGCACACCGGAGATTGCCATCAAGCGCGGCGCAACGCTGATGATCCCGCTGGAGTTGCACAACCACACCGATTCGACGAAGAGCATCAGTATCGCGCTCAAGTTGCCGGATGGCTGGACGAACGCGAGCGGTACGGGAAGCCTCTCGCTGGATCCGCAAAGCGATTACTACTGGCAGGTGAACGTCGATGCACCCAAGGCTGAGACAAAAGCGTCGCAAGAGATCGAGTGCACCGCGACTGCGGACGGCAAAACGCTCGCGACGATCAAGCTTTCCGTGCATCTCCGCAATGGAGGGTTGCCGCAGAACTGATCGCGTGTACAAAAGGTGTACATGAGAGCTGCACTAAGACTGTTCCTGCCATGCGCTGCGCGACCTCAGGAGCAGTCCCACGCGCCATGGCTGCTAGTCTTACTGAGATGGCCCTGTCTGCTGCTTACTGGGCTCCTGCTGCTGGGCCGAGGCCCATTTTGCATGTTCCTGAGAGACCAAGGACTCAATCCTTTCCGCTAACAGAGCGTGTGGATCGACTGCGTTTCCGTAAGGCGAGGCCTTGCCAAGGTAGGTATATTTCTCATGCTTCAAGGCTTCACAGGTCGAGCGATACGCAATCCAATTCTGCTGGTATTGATTAAGGTGAATGATTCCCTCGAGTACTGTAATCAGCATGCCTAATCCGCCCGTTATCAAAGCGACCTGGGGGACCTTAAAAGCGGCTAAAAACGGAATCAACGCAGCCGCAACGATCTCGACTATCTTGATCCGCCTAAAGGTCCGTTGGTTGGTCAGACTTTTTTTGTCATACCAAGCGATCTGATCTTCGAGACGCTCGATAATGGGATCTGGCTCTGCGGTTGCACTCGCTGCTGTCATTGGGATGCCATTCTATCTCTTGCCCGGGGCAAGCCAGAAAATTTGCCGGAGGCTTGAAGAACTATGAGCCCAGACCTTTACGGCGGCCTTTGCCTCTTTGACCAGCCTGCGCTTTAAGGCTTGTCGATTCTCTGCGAATGGGTACCAAATCCAGGCCGTCTGATCGTCCGAAGACTGCGAAGTGCGGGGTTGCATCCTGTCCGAGTCCCGTGTCGTCGCCTTTTCCTTGGAGGGTATAAGCCGCAGCCGCGAAAAGCTTTCTTTCCGGAAAAACCGGACGCAAAGTCAGGTAATCGCCCCACACAAATTGTCCCGAGGAATCGGGATCTGGGCCGCGTTCTCCATTTACGACCAGGATTTCTTTACGCGGACGCGTAAGCATTCCCACCACATGCGACGGGAAGCGCGGACCGCCACCGATCATGTAAGAGATCCCCACATCATTGTCCGCGTTTGTGGAAAGCGCAGGGTAGCAGGTTGCAGACTCCGGGTCGAACACGTTGATGTTTTCTATCAGCTTCATATCCCAGGAGTCGATCTTCGCTATCTGAATATGTGGATTTGGAAGCCCGTTCGACCCCTTGTCCACTGCCCAGGCGAACCACAACTCGGTGCCGGCCAGGGTGGCACCAGTCAGCCGGGGATCGGCGCGATCCAGCCATCGACGTCCATCGGGCAGGCGGGAGAAATATCCTGCCCCGCCGATCCACCTTTGCACCTGTATATCGGTTTGCGCCGGGTTTGCCTGGTTTTCCGGCCAGGAAAAGACGGAGAGGGTGGCGGTGTCCTTGTGCACCGCGAAAAAGGCCGTTTCGCGGCAGTTTTGAGCCATGCGAAAGCTAAAAAAATCCATCGAAACAAATTTTTCGGCACTCACCTCACCGCTCTCGATGGTTGAGAACGGGATGCGAAGAACAGCGGACCCAGCGCTTGTACCCCCGTTCAAATAGAGGTTCGTTGTCAAGTAGAGAAAGTTCGTTCCGACAGCAAGGTCGGAAAAGTCTAAGTAGGCGCCGGGCACTTGTAACATGCGAGGGGTGATGTCAAATTTATGCCACTCGCCCTGAATCATTTCATGAGTTTTTGCAAATGCCAGCCGGTGGATGTTGTCGCCTGTGGCGGGTCCATACTGAAGCACCCATACAAAAGTATCGATCTGCGGGATGTAATTCACCACCTGGTTACAGCAGAAAGTCGACTCCGGAGGATCCGATGGCCCGGCCATCGAGTTGGGATCAATATAGCGGAATTGCTGGCCCGAATCGGAAGAGAGGGCAGCATACCAGTTGCCGGTGAAGAACACTGCTTTACGGTTAACTGCGAGGCTAGGCACCCCTACATTGGACGCTATTCGCTGTTTTCCAGGTTGATCGAGCCCAGTGTTGGTAACCAGCACCAAGTCGCCCCTCCGCACCTCCGCCTGGCTTGCCTCTTGAGGATGAAAAGCGAGCGCTGTCGAAACACTCTGCGTATCGACTTCCGTCCCCGCTCTCACCGAGAGAAGGGGTGTGCGTTCGGAAACACTGTGACGAGTTGGCTCGGCAGGCGCTTCCTTCGAGGCTTGAAGCGGCTGCGCGGGCAGTGCACCCAACCGATCATTCAGATAGTCCGAAAGATGTCTCCTAAGCTGCCTTTCAAATTCGACCTTCGACTTGTATGGCCAAGTGAGCAGCCCCTTGCTCTCAAGTTTTTCCTTGAAGCCCAGAACCATGCCCTTCTGCGCGGTTTCTTCCTTGGTCTTTGGGGAATACGGCGCCTCGCTGAAATAGATCATGAGCCACGGATGTCCGTGGTTCTTGCTGGCCTCGTGGGCTTTAAGAATCTCGTGTTCGGTGCCTGTAGTGCCGTCCTGCGTTAAGGTACCAATACGGTTCCAGAAGATGCCAATCAGTACATCGCATTCCTCAATTTGAAGAACGGTGTCAATCAGCCCCTGCGGACCTTCGGGGTGCCAACCGGGATAAGCATCGGTTTTCCAGTGATATAGCTCAAGCGCATAACCGCGAGATCGAGCAAGGATACTCTCAACGTCTTCAACTGCGCGCCCGACATGCTTCCACTCAGCTTGCACGTCACTGGGTGAAACCAGAACCGCTTTGATGATTTTTGCTGTTTGTGCCACCGAGTCTCCAATACCTACCGAACATCAGAGAAGGGGGTACCGGCGACCAAAGCATATCACGTAGTAGATAACAACAAGAACGCTTCCTGCTGACTTAGATTACTCATACTAGAACCTACCTTGTCCTCCGGTGAAGCCGCGAGTTGCGCGCGCCCTTTCTGCAATCAATTACAATGACGTTCGAAAAAGGAGACCGCGTGCGCGCTGTTCTGTGCAAAGAGTGGGGAGGGCCGGAGAAGCTGGTGGTTGGAGATGTGCCATCTCCGCCGATGAGAGAAGGCGCACTGCGGATTGCGGTGCACGCCGCAGGAATCAATTTTGCCGACCTACTGTTGATCTCCGGCCAGTATCAGGAGAAGCCGGCCTTTCCGTTCACGCCCGGCATGGAAGCTTCAGGTACGGTGACGGAAGTTGGTGTGGGCGCAAGCGGATGGAAAACCGGTGATCGCGTGATGGCGCTGACCGGCACGGGCGCTTATGCGGAAGAGATTGTGGTGGATGGGAATCGGGTCTACAAAATTCCGGACAAGATGGATTTTGTGGCCGCAGCAGGCTTTCCCGTCACATACGGAACGTCGCATGGCGCATTTGATTGGCGGGCGCATCTCAAAGCAGGCGAGTGGCTGCTGGTTCATGGCGCGGCAGGCGGTGTGGGGCTGACGGCGGTCGAGATTGGCAAGGTCATGGGCGCGAAGGTGATTGCCTGCGCAGGCGGACCAGAGAAGCTGGCGATCGCGAAGGAGCACGGCGCGGACCACCTGATCGATTACTCGAAAGAAGATATTCGCGAACGGGTGAAGGCGATCACCGGCGGCAAAGGTGTGGACGTGGTCTATGATCCGGTGGGCGGAGATGCGTTTGATACCAGCCTGAGGTCTATTGCCTGGGGTGGACGCGTCATTATTATTGGCTTTGCTTCAGGCCGGATTCCGCAGGCGCCGGCGAACATTCTGCTGGTGAAGAACATTGATGTGATCGGCTTCTATTGGGGATCATACCAGGCGCGAAAGCCGGAGTTGTTGCGCGATTCGTATGCCAAGCTGCTGCACTGGTATGCAGAAGGCAAGCTGAAGCCGCATATTTCTGTGCAAATGCACCTGCGAGAGGTTGGGCGAGCGATGGATTTGTTGCGGCAACGCAAGTCTACAGGGAAAGTGGTGCTGACGACGGGGCGATAATTTGTCCGAAAAGCTTGTCATTCGGCGATTATCATCGCGTGTTTGGCGGCAAATGCAAATTTGTGCGGCACAAGTTTCCCTGTAACGAAAGGCCAGTGACTATCACTTACTATCAGTAATAGTGCCAATGGAGGGATATGTCGCCCGAGTTGGTAGCAAGCATTACTTGGAGTTTGGGTCTTGAGCTTCCTCATCGTCAGGAGTTTTGTTCTCCGGACGGCGGTCAGGAACCAGCGGCAATGGACGGCGATCGTGAATACGCTGCTTCCCTGAGGGCGGCGGCGCGTCATGATGCTCCAGCACCATCTCGCCAGCAGGCTTTAGAGAGAAAGTTCCCGAACCGGGGGATGCGTTCTCTTCCGGTTTTTCTTCTTCAGGCGGCTTTTTATCCGGCATTGTCCGCCTCCTTATGCAGCGGTCCCTATCACTATTTTACTGCAGTCAACCGGGCCAGGATCACGCTTTGAATCAATGGGCATAATTAAATTTCAGCAGGAGCGACCGTCATGAGCAAGAACCCTGACAAGAAATCAGCGGACAAGGAACCGGTGAAGAGAACCCCGGGCGGACCGGCAATCGTTAAACCAATGTCACTCAAGCCGGCGGCCACCGGCGTGGTGATCGTGAAGCATCTGCCGGAGCCTCCGACGGTACAAAGGCCAAAGAGGATCCACCCCAGAAGGCTGCTGTCTTTCGTAAAAGAGGGCAAGGAGCGCGGCGTTCACAGCTCGACGCCGCGTGCGACGATACGTCCACTGGACGCAGCAGCCGACCAGGAGCTAAAGCTTTTCCTAAACACTGAATTGACCGGGCCAGCGCAGAACCAGACTGGCGGCAACGTCGGCGAGCCGAGCACGTCGATCAACGGGAACGTGGTCTTCTATACCGGCAACTGGTATGCAGCCATGTCGCCTGATGGCGGAAAAACCTTCCGTTATATTGATCCCAACAACATGGCGCAACCGGGAGACGGACCTAACGTCACGTTCTGCTGCGATCAGGTGGTTAACTACATGCCGTCTATTGATACGTTTGTGTGGCTGCTGCAATACGGCCCCAGCACAGGCGATAACATTCAGCGCCTGGCATTCGCTAAAACAGCCGACGTGGCGGCGGGGAAGTGGCGTATCTTCGATATCACTACGCAAGCTCTTGAGGTGCAAGGCGCCTTCCTGGATTTTCCCGACCTGGCAGTCGGCTCCAATTTCCTTTATATGACCACTAACATTTTTCCCGCGGGAAACTCTGCGGGATCGGCCGTGGTGCGCATTCCGCTGGCGTCGATTGGCAACGGCAACCCGACGGCGGAGAAGTTTGTGTCTATGGAGTTGCAGAGCTTCCGCGTGGCGCAGAATTGCCGTGACACCGCCTACTTTGCCGCGCATAAAGACACCAGCACACTCACTGTCTATTCCTGGCCGGAAAACCAGACGAGCCCTACGCCTACCGACGTACCGGTAGCACGGTGGATCGGCGGGAATGGATTCTTCTCACGCCTGCCCGACGGACGCCGCTGGCTGGATCGCGCTGATCCTCGACTTACCGGCGCGACCATGGCCGGAAACGATTTGTGGTTCGCCTGGGGCGTGGATGCGGGCTCAAATCACCGTCCGCAGCCATTCGTGCAGATCGCCAAAATTGATTCCACCGATTTCACCAAGGTGGATAACATCAACCTGTTCGACACCGATTCCGCCATCTGCTACGCCGGATTGAGCAGCAACAGCGCTAATGAAGTCGGCGTTTCATACATGATTGGCGGGGCCAAGCCGCCGACGCATGTGGTGGGCATTCTTACCAACACGCAAACCCATATTGAAGCTGGACCGGGCGATCGCGGGCCCCTGCCTGATCCGCAGAACGGAGCGGGCCAATGGGGCGACTTCCTGACCTGCCGTCCGGTGTTCCCGGACAGAAAGCTCTTTGCTGGCGCAGGCTACAGCCTGAAAGGAACGGTAGACGGCAACAATACAGACGCCACGCCACGCTTCGTACTCTTTGGCCGCACAGGCGACGCGAGCGCAGACACTTCCGATAGCCAGGCACTCGCTGCTCACCCGCGCCGACCAGCTAAAACTCCACGCGGCGGAGCCGGTGGCCCTGGCTCTGGGAGTAGCGGCGCTGGTGGCGGTGACGGCTCTGGGCCATTTACTGACGTGAACAAATTGCCTACCGTCACTCCGGCAGTGGGGGCGCAGATCAAGGCGGCGTGCGGTGTGAGCGCCAGCGTGCGCGCTTTCCCGGCGCCTGCTCCTCCAACTCTCACGATGATGGTCACCTCGCCTGGCAAAGAGCGTTGGCCGGTGAAAACCGGCACGGACGCTGACGTGGCCCTGGTCGGCAAGAACGTGATCAACGGGCATAACTACGGCACAGGAATTGTTGAAGCAACCGTCGAAGAACTTATCAGCATTCCGCGTCCTTCAGATATGGCCGATCCCAAGACAGAAAATCCGGTCTACCAGAACAAGCGCTCACAGCCGCTGGAGATTGTGGTCTGGCGGTTGCAAGTTACCATCACCGCGCTGAAACTTGAGGCCGATGGCGACTATCACCTGGTGCTGCAGGGCGATAGCGGTGAAACGATGATCGGTGAAGTGCCCACCCCCACCACAGCGTTTGTGGGTTCTAGTCCCTGGCTCAGCAACATCAAGGATGCGCGCCAGCAGGTGGACGATAAGCTGGTGAGTCCCTTGAAACCCAAGGACTTTGTGCCTATGGGTAATATGCTGGTCCCGCGTTCGGCCGCGCCGCCGGAATTGCGCAATGTAATGGCAGACGTCAGGATGCCGGAATCTTTTGTCACCCCGAAGGAAGGCATGGAAGCAACCATGCCGGCATTCAAAACCAAGGTCAATCCTACTCCGTGCAGAATCACCGGTGTAGGATTCTTTGATAAGGTCCACGGGCAGATGGGTGTTTCACAACTGCAGGGAATCGAGCTGCACGCCGTTCTGAAGATCGAATGGCTATGATCCCAGGAGCGTTTGTTTGTGAGTGACGGCATCTCATTGGGGTACATCATTCCGCTCGCATTCTGGACGGTGCTGATCGCAGAGCTGGTGGGCGATAAGTCAATCTATACGTTGACGTCGCTCACGCTCCGTTTTCGCGCCGGCTTGGTCTTTGTGGCGTTTGCCTTGGCCAGCGCTGCCAAGATGCTGGTGGCCGTCTTGCTGGGAACGGCCATCATCCGCTTCCAATCGCACTGGACTTACGCCATCAGCGCGGTAGCTTTCTTTGTCTCCGCCGCCCTGATCTGGACAGAAAAACCCAAACCGATTTCCGACGACCAACTCCAGCCTTCCACATGGGCCAAGGGAGCTCTGGCGTGCTTTGCTTCATTCTTCCTCACCGAGTGGGGTGATCCCGGACAGATTTCAGCCGCGGCCCTGATGCTGAAGTCGCACATGATGCTGGGCACATGGCTGGGCGGAACGCTGGCGATCATGACCAAGGGCGCCGTGGCCATGACCATCGGAATGCAGATTCGTGATCGCTTGCCGCAACGGACTCTCCGGCTTCTGGCATCGTCTTCATGCTGCGTTTTGGGTTTTCTAGCGCTAGGAGAAAGCATGCTGGCGTAAGAGTGAAATTGCCGTCTTATGCGCACCCAGACCTTCCGGTCTGAGCTGATTCGTTTTCGCATCTACGGGCGCTATTCGCCTCAAAACAAAAAGCTCGCTCACATCGAGCGGGCTTTTTGAAAGCTCCAATGAAATTCTACAAATACCTTTCCCTTGAGATTTCCGGCTGCACCGCTGGGATTGGCTGCGTGGTCTCTTCGGGTAAGTCAGGCAGCGGACGCTCCAGGGCAACCTTCAAAACATCATCCATGTTTTCCACCAAATGAATCTTCATCTGGCCGCGGATGTTTTCCGGGACTTCAGGCAGGTCTTTTTCGTTTTCTTTCGGGATGATCGCTTCTTTAATGCCGGCGCGCAGAGCGGCCAGCAGTTTCTCTTTCAGGCCGCCGATGGGCAGGACCTTGCCGCGCAGCGTGATCTCGCCGGTCATGGCGATATCGCGGCGCACGGGAATCTTGCTCAGAGCGCTGGAGATGGCCGTGGCCATTGTAATGCCCGCGGAAGGACCATCTTTGGGAATGGCGCCTTCGGGCACGTGAATGTGGATGTCAACGTTGCGATAGAAATCTTTGGGCAGTCCCAGCTTGCCGGCACGGGAACGAACGTAAGACATGGCAGCGTGGGCTGATTCCTGCATTACCTCGCCGAGTTGGCCGGTAATGGTGAGCTTGCCTTTGCCGTCCACAATCGCTACTTCCGTGCTCAGGATCGAGCCGCCAACTTCAGTCCAGGCCAATCCTGTAACCAGGCCGACCTCGCTCTTTTCATGGGCCAGTGTGTCACGGAATTTGGTAACGCCCAGAAATTCGTTGACGTTGTCGGCGTTCAGTACAATGGAGTAATCCGTACCGCCTTTGACCACTTTGCGCGCAACCTTGCGGGCGATGTTGCCGATTTCGCGTTCCAGGTTGCGAACACCGGCTTCACGTGTGTATGAGCGGATGATCTCGCGCAGGCCATCGTCAGTGAACTGGAGCTGTTTTTCCGTAAGGCCGGTGGCCTCGCGCTGTTTGCGCACCAGGAACTGCCGGGCGATCTCAACTTTTTCCAGTTCGGTGTAGCCGTGGAGCCGGAGAACTTCCATGCGGTCCTGCAGGGCCGCGGGAACGGTGTGCAGCACGTTCGCCGTGGCCACAAAGAAAACCTGTGACAGATCGTATTCCACGTCCAGATAGTGGTCCTGGAACATCCAGTTCTGTTCCGGATCCAGGACTTCCAGCAGCGCCGCCGCGGGATCGCCACGAAAGTCAGAAGCCATCTTGTCCACTTCGTCGAGCATGAAGACCGGATTTTTGGTGCCGGCTTTCTTCATCATCTGAATGATCTGGCCGGGCAGAGCGCCAATATAGGTGCGGCGATGGCCGCGGACCTCAGCTTCATCGCGCACGCCGCCTAGAGACAAGCGGACAAACTTGCGGCCGGTGGCCTTGGCGATGGACATGCCGAGCGATGTTTTGCCCACGCCCGGAGGGCCAACGAAGCAGAGAATCGATCCCTTGGGGTTCTTCACCAACTGCCGCACAGCAAGAAATTCAAGGATGCGGTCCTTGATCTTCTCCAGGCCGTAATGGTCCTGGTTAAGAATTTTTTCCGCGTGCTCAATGTTGCGGATCTCCTTGGATTTTTTCTTCCACGGGACCGCCAGCAGCCAGTCAAGATAATTGCGCGAGACAGTGGACTCAGCCGACATGGGCGGCATGGCTTCCAGCTTTTTTAGTTCCTGGATGGCCTTTTCCAGAACGTCCTTGGGCATGCCGGCGGTGTCGATCTTTTTCTTCAACTCATCGAACTCGCTCTTTTCGCCGCGTCCCAGTTCTTTCTGGATGGCCTTGATCTTCTCGTTGAGGTAATACTCTTTCTGGGCGCGTTCCATCTGGCGCTTGACGCGCGTCTGGATGGTGCGGTCCATGTTGAGTTTTTCGATTTCGATATCAAGCACGTCGGCAATGCGGTTGAGCCGGTCTGCGGGATCGAATATTTCCAGCAGCTCCTGCTTTTCCTCAATGGAAAGCTGCAGGTTCTGGGCAATGGTGTCGCTCAGTTTGGCCGGATCGTTCATGCCGGTAATGATCACCGGCTCCAGGTTGAGTGACTGACAGAGCTTTACATATTGATCGAACAAAGTGTGGACGCGCTGCATGGCGGCGTCCAGAATTTTGCTGGGCTCGGCGGGATACTTTGTGGTGCGGACCTCGGCTTCAAAATAGCCTTCATTGTTCGTGAGCTTGAGGATCCTGCCCCGTTCCACGCCCTCAACCAGGACCTTGATGTTGCCATCGGGGAGCTTGAGGTTTTGGACGATATTGGCGATAGTGCCGACTGTATAGATTTCGTGCGGTTTGGGCTCGTCAATGCTCGCATCATGCTGCGTGGCCAGAAAAATCTTGCGATCAGAGGCCAAAGCTTCTTCAAGAGCGCGCACGCTTGATTCACGGCCCACGATAAACGGAGTCATCATATACGGGAAGATGACCACGTCGCGGATGGGCATCATTGGGAGCTTGCGAGATTCGAATTTTTCCTTGCTCTGGGTCACTGATTCGCCTTTTTTGGGGGCCGCCTATACGGTTTCCTACCCCTTCGAAACTTCCTACTTAAAGATTATCACGCAACGCAAGCTGCCGTGGCGAGAGTATTTATGTGTATATCCTAATCTTCTCAACAGAATCAACGGGTTAAAGAAGGAAGCCCACTTCAGGGAACGGAATGGTTACGGGAGTACCGGGGCAAACTGCTGGCCCAGATTTTCTTTCTCCCTAGCTCCCGCACTCTGCCACTCAATATTCGACCGCCGATGTCCCGATTTCCCAATGCCTCGATTTCCCGCTGTTCCGATTCCGGGGATTCACCGGGGCCCCTGACGAGCCCACTTTTGGCTCGTGTGGTGGGATTACGGCGATAGACGCGCTCAGCGCGCCCCTCCCCCCGCCTTCATCCCAAGTCATCCCAGAATGGCGTGACTTTGTCCCATCCGGCCCGGATTTCCTTTGCGTGACCGGGCCCCCGGCGAGCCCGATTTTGGTTTGCTGGGGTGGCTGGGCGTCCTTTGCGGTAAAAGGTTCTCGGTTCTGGCTGAACGCTGAGCGCCGATTGCTGAGTGTTTTTTTATAATCCACGGCGCTGCTGCATTCCCCGCAGGGAACTCAATTTTTTGATTTTGGGCCAAGTTCAACCATTTTCCATCTTAGGACAAAACCTATCCGCAAATAAAGCACGAAACAGGCCATGTTCATCTTCGCGTGCTGAGAGAAATCGCCAGTGGCCAAAACTCTTTGCATCTTTTCGTAAGTACAGCTACCGACGTTTCCGCAGGAAAGGGTGTCTTTGTTGGCAGTTGGCGGTGGGGGTTCCACTTCGCCTTGGAAAGATTCGATATCAGGGGACAGCCTTTAGTCTTGCCAACTGTTCATCATCAGTCGTTTTAGATGAAAAAGATTTAACCTAGCAAAAAATCTTGACAGATACCTAATATCGATTTATATAAGCAAACCACACCCCTTTAGGCCCAAAGTCCCCATTCGTGTTGGTCTCAGACCGTGTTGTCGATCCAGCCCGCTTTTAACGGATAAATGAAGGAAAACCTTCAATTAATTCGTTGCTGAATTTAATGAGTACGTGCGACCCGAGATTAGAAAATTGGAGGATATATGACCAGGCTAAACCACGTTGTCGCGAAACTGGCGGTACTAATCCTATTTCCAGTCCTTGCTTCACATAGCTTCGCTAATTCGCCACAGGCAACGACGCCGGCACCTCAACCTGCGGGAGCATCTCTTGGTGAGAAAATTGGCAATGCAGTCAGCGCAGCGGTCAAAACCGCTTTTCCAGCCGTTCAACCGATTATTGATGCGATATGGGGGAAAAGTAATGGCAATAAAAGCAAGAATGACGCACAGACTGCACTGACTAACGCTCGACAAGCAGCTCTCGAAAAACAACAACCTAATTTCGATGCCTTACAAAAAGCTGCATCTGATCTGGTGACTGTTCGGAACTTTTTGAGTTATTGCGTTGCGGCTGACGAACAGATTGTAATGATGCGCTCCATTCTGGCGCGATCCGACATAAGCTTGGATGATAAAAAGGCCTTGACGTACGCGTGGAACATTGCAAAACCGAATATACAAGCCCTTAGCGGTGATGCTATCAGCAAGCAAATCAATTCGATGGCAGACGCATTTGTGCAGATCACATTGCTCAATGTTGCAAAAGCGAACCTCGGATATATTCAAAACATCGATGACCAGCTGAAAAATGGTGATTGGAATAATCTGAGAAGTTCGATTGGCGACTTACAGACTAAGGTGTCTGGAGTCAATGCACTTGCCGGCATGCTTATCGGCGAGGTCAGCACCGGACTTACGTCTATTCCCGATAAAATTAAGGGTGCAATGGGTGGTCCTGATCAGGAAACTGCAGAGCAAGATGCGGCTTTTCGTAAGCGACTTCAAGACCTCTACAAACAGTAAGGGCAGGGAGGACCGTCGGAATGAAACGCTGGATTATTGCTCTTGGTTTCCTCGTGGTGATTGGCACATGCACTTTGGCTTGGTCTCAGGTTCGCCCTCTTGGCGATGACCCTGACGTCCGCCCGATCAACGTTGTGGTAGTGGGCGTCACTGACTACATCTCGTCCGATTACAAACCCGACTCGCAGATCGAACGCTCCCAGACTATCGGGGGCCAAATCGAACAACGTTGTAAAGACATTAAAACTTTTTTTTACGAAACATATGGGAAGAGTGCGAAGGTCCATCCTCTCTGCACGCCGGCCGAGACCACTAAACCAGCGCTGGATAAGTTCTTCACAAGAGAGTTCCCCAAATACGCTAAAGATACATTGTCGGTCGTATTCTTCATTTCTCATGGGGAACAAGTTGACAGCGACGGATCGGTAATCACGCCCGATCTCCGCATTATCACCTCCGATACGACTCATGAAGATCCTGACTTGACCTCTGTGTCGTTTACCAAACAGGCTATGGGTTGGCTCGAGGGGGCTCC
Source organism: Candidatus Angelobacter sp. (assembly GCA_049802395.1). Classification (GTDB taxonomy): domain Bacteria; phylum Acidobacteriota; class Terriglobia; order Terriglobales; family Acidobacteriaceae; genus Angelobacter. The sequence continues at coordinate 524 of JBARMK010000366.1, read as the reverse complement.
CGTTGGTGCTACGGTCTATGCATTCGTTGATACATGTCATTCTGGAGCAGCTAAGAACATTCAAGTAGAGAGACGCGGCGATAGCGATAATGAGCGGGGACTGTATCTGAATATAATGGCTTCCTCGCTTCCTCGCGACAAGTCTTTTGCAGCTGCTTTTACAAAAGCGATTCTTGACATTTGGGGCAGAAAAGAGCTCTGCTTAAACGATGCTAGTCTCCCTAACCGAATCCGTAACCTTATTCAAGATGACTCGCCAATTCTTTTAGGAGCTTTTGAGGGACGGCCGATTCCCGTAATTCGCTATCATGGTTCAGGGTGTCTTTTCGCTCGCGCCAAAGACGACAGGCTTTTGTTGTTATATGGCGGAGCTAATCTCCCTGATACTGTTTATCGGGTCGTTTCAACCTCAGCAAACCAGAATGTCTCGGATGGAGACTTGATCGGGAAATCTTATGAATATGTGCGCCTGCCCGAGGGCGAGTATGACGTTGCGGTCACAAAACGTGATGCAAACTCCTTTA
>JBARMK010000365.1:0-5001 GCA_049802395.1 Candidatus Angelobacter sp. | reverse complement strand
TTACCGGTTATCAGGTACGGAACCGGTAGTGCGGGTTTACTCTGAGGCTGGCTCGGAATCGGAGCTGGAAAAACTGGCGACGGCTGCTCGTGATTGGATTGGTCAATAAAGCGCAGAATGGAAAAATTATTTCATAGCGGAAGGCAACGGCTCTATCGGCTGCGGCATAAGCTTGCGACAGCCGGCATCAGCGTGGTGCTCTGTGTCGTTGCATATTACGTTGTTTTCAGCGCCAACGGACTCATGGTGTATCAACAAAAGCGACATGAATCACAAGACCTTGATCGCCAGATCAAGACCCTCCAGCAGCACAATAGTGCCATGGAACAAGAAATAAAAGCTTTAAAGACTGATCCTAAAACTATTGAAAAAGAAGCGCGTGAGCGGCTGCGCTATGCAAAGCCCGGGGAAGTGATTTATACGCTGCCAACGACGCCGGCCGGAGAGAAGAAATAACCCTTCGGGCTTTTGGCATCTTCCATCCTAATTTGCGTTTCTACACCCCGATCATATAGAACTCTTCTGTAACCTTTTGCGATGGGACGGACTCCATAGTCTCACCACTATCACCGACCGCCTTGCGGTCGTAAATCCTCTGAGGAGATGAAATTCACCATGAGAAAAATTGCTTTGACGTTACTTGCAGTCGCGTTCCTGGTCTCAGTTTCTGTCGCTAAAGATCCCAAAGCCCCCAAGGCCAGCAAAATGGCCGGCTGGGTTAGCAATGAAAAATGCGGCGCTAAAGACATTGACAACGCCGATTGCACAAAAAAATGTGCTGATGGCGGGTCGAAACTGGTCTTTGTCTCCGAAAAAGACAAGAGCGTTGTCAACGTTGACAACCCGGATGCATTGAAAGGCCATGAAGGCCATCATGTTAGCGTGACCGGCTCGCTGAACAATGGCACCTTGCATGTCGACAAAGTTGACATGCTGAAGCAGGCAAAGCCGAAGGCCGAAAAAAGCTAACCCACAAAGTAACTGGCAGTATGATTTCGGCGGCCGGATGGCCGCCCTCCTTACACCTTGCGTTGAAATAAAGGCGCAAGTGCCACTCGACCGAACGGGCTGAAACGCGCATTTCCCACTTTCGGGCTTGCTTTCCATGAATGCTGAAAGCTGATCGCTAATTAGTTGTCAAAGATCTTGCGCACCCTGACGCTACCCTGAGTTTAGCTGACTTCCACAATCGAATCCACTGCGAAGCAGTACATCGCCCAACTTCCCACGTCTTTAGCTAATTACCAACTTGCCATGCAGAGATGATTGTACCTAAGCCGGCGCCTCCATCCACAACCTATCATTAAGAAGCTCTAATCGGAGAGCCGGTGATCAATGATTGACTTTACAATTTCGGAACAATTCGCCAAGAAATTTGTTTTTGTTTCTAAATGGTGTTAAGGTCTGCAACCTGAATTACGTGTTTTACGTAATCTATTATGGCACCCGCCACAAGTTTATTGGTTGCGTGGAATGAAGAGGAATGCTCTTCTTCAAGAGAAAGGAACTATAAAATGCGAGCGCCAAAAGTATATCTACTGGCAATTCTGGTAACCATCTGCGCGCTGCCGGCAGCGGGTTACGCCCAAACAAGCAATGCGCAACTTGGCCAGGACGCGGCCAATAGCCAGGATTCCAGCCCGAAGCCCTCCAACCCTGGAGAGAGCAGCGCACCGGGTACGCTCCCCAATTCAGGGCAGGCTGCGCCCGGGAAGATCGGTGGGCTGAGTCCCACCCAACGGGCGACTCCAGCCAATCCGCCTGCTGCCGATCAGAACTCGCCTCTGCTCACTGCACCTATACAATCCCCTGCAGAAGTCCTTCAAAATGCATCTTTTGAGTTTCTCTTCAATAACATTTCGGACTTTGACCAAATTGCCGACAGCAATGACAAGGCCGGGAAGCACGCAGAGGCTGCGTTGTGGCGCACGCATGAGCAGAAAGGCGCCGGGCTCAATGACGCCGAAGGCCAGATCCTGCAGGAGACGGCAGTTGAGTGCCTCCGGGCGTTGAAAGAGCAGGACGCCAAGATACAGGCAGCCGTCGAGAAGGACCGGGCCCAAAGGGCCCCTGGTGTGAGAGGTCCGACGCCGCCGGAGTTAATACAACTGGTTGAAGAGCGCAAGAAGATCGTCAGTGACCATGTTGAAAAGCTCAGGGGAGCCCTGGGAGATAATTCTTTCAACAAACTGGATAATTATGTTCACTCCTCTTTTCATGCAGAGGTGACTGTACCTAAGACAAGAACCCCTGAGAGGAGCCAAAAGGACAAGCAGTGATCAACCGCTTGTTGTCCGCTCTCTTCCTGCTCGCCTGCGCCGTTACGCTTTCAGCCACCGCGAACGCACAGGTGGTCGTGTTGTCGCGTACGACCATTGTAAGTGGGATTGTCTTTACTAAAAGCCAAACACAAAGAGTGGACGCAGACAGCATTCGTCTCTACCCTTCTGGTACCGCCCAGTGCACGCTAAAACGGAATTCAGCAGCTATTGAAACCTTGGGCCTTTCCTTTGACGCACCAAATACATCAGTTGCCACCTGCCAGGGCTTTAGCGAGTCTGTGGTTGAAGGCGCAGACTACCAGACTACTGGACGGCACGGCCTGGTCATGACGCTGCTTTCCGGCTTCTGCACTGGCAACACCGATTGTTTGTGGGATCCACTAAGTTATGGGGTTAGCTCAGATCCGCCGTCAGCAGACAGACAGTTTGCGGACACTGGCACAATACCTAAGGGTAATGTGGAGAGCTTCCGGGTCCCCCCGCCCCCTGGTTTCTATCCCCTGATCGCGACGACCGCAGAACCGCAGTTCCAAACCGCCCAAGTCCTACCTGTCGTGTTTCACACTAGAGCTAGTGACCCCCAGCCCCAGCGGTTCAACCTCAACGGCAACCAAATTGCGAACTGGACGTTCACCGGCAGCTCCGGAACCACCTCACCGGTGGCGCCTTCTCAGGGGACTTCCATCACCTTTACCGCGCCACCCCCGCCCGTTCCGGCCCAGCAGGTGGATACGATTACCGGGTGCAAAGTTGACGAGCATGGCACAGATTGTAATTCGGCGCAAATCATTGTCGAAGTACTTGGCGTGAGCATCCCGCCCAGCAATTGGGATCTTGAGCCCCCTACTAACCCAGACGAATTGCTTGGGGGCGAGAAAGTTAAATACAATGCCATCACGACTCAGGGCGGACGGGACGTCGCTTTTACCGTCACCTGGACAAAAACAGCTGAGACGTCCGGGGGGGACTTCGTAACAGTTGACGCCGACGGCACGGTGACCGTCCAACCCCAGGATGCATTTCAGGGCAATGATTTCACTGTTGACATTCAAGCTACCAACCCTATTGACCCTACCGTGGCGAAGAGTGGAATATTCCCGATCCACATCCCCACTGCGACGGTGAAACTGACGACGACACCCTTTCCGGGTCTGAATGAACCGCCGTTTGAGGCGAAGGAGAACAGGGCGTTTAGGTTTGTGGCGACAGTAACCGGGCCGCAGAAGGCAGACAACAGACTGGTAACCTGGAGCCAGAAAGTCCTTACGTTTGCGGGCAACCCGGGTGTCTTCACCTTCCCTCTTCCGGACGGGGATACCACGGACTATCTCATTCCCAGCAGCTTCCCGCCCACGCAGGCGGTTACCGTAACGATTAGTGCTTGTGTGGGAGGAACTGTGGACGCCTTTGGTGATCCTGTTCACGCAATATGTGATACCTTTCCATTGTCGTTAGTGCCTCCAGTACACGCGACGTCCCCCCCGCAGACGATCAACTCCGGCGAAAGCACTCCGGTCACGATTACCGGTACGGGATTCGGCGCCGCAACCGTCCTTAGCTTTAGCGATCCCACCGTGACCTTTACGCTGGCGTCGATCAGCGGCCCGAATGTAAATGGAGTCACCACAGTCACGGGGACTATGACGGCCGCTCCTGTTCCCGCTCCGATCCCATTTAGGTTCAAAATAATTCCGGTCACGATAACATCTTCCTTGCCGCCACCAAGCACCCCGGTGAATCAGAATGTCCTTGTGCGCCCAGTCACTACTACTCCTGCGGTGACCCCGGTCAATCCCACGCTGACCGTCTCGCAGTCGCAGCAGTTCACACCCAGCCTGGGATGCCTGACCTCTGGCGGCAACACTTGCACGGTTCCGCAGACATCTACATGCTCTCTATTTTCTGGCGTCGGGACGATGAGCACAAGCTGTCTGTATACCGCGCCCGCAGCTCTGGCGACGCAGACGCAAGTTCAGGGGCGAGCCTGCTTCACCTTTGGAAACATCTGCACGGGGTTCTCGATTAACGTTGTCCCGCCGCCGCCGCCGAACCCAGCCAGTAACAGCTCACTGAACTCCTATTTTGATGCCAGCGGGCTGTACCACATTTTCTACGAGGCAGCCAATCAGCATCTCTATGAGATATACGGGAACGGGAACGTCCCAACTGGTTATATAGATTTGACTCTCGCGGCGGGCGCTCCCCCGGCTGCTTCAGGAAGCGCGTTAGCTTTCTTTTTTGACAGCGGCAATTCTCCGCACTGGGCCTATATTGGAACCACGGGACGCATCAATCTGATCGCTCAGGTCGGTACTGCTTACAACTTCTACGATCTGACCACCTGGGCTGGAAACAGTCCGGCAGCAGCCCCTGGCAGTCCGTTGATAGCTTCATTTCAAGCTACTAATTATGCGCAGATGTGGAGCTACATCGGCGTCAATCAGCATATTTATCAGCTCTATGGAAACAGCATCAGCGCACCGGCGTACACAGACATTACCGCGTCGGCAGCCAGTGCACCGGTAGCCGCCTCAGGCAGCGCTTTGGCTTTCTTTATGGATAGCGGCAATTCTCCGCACTGGGCCTACATTGGAACCACGGGCCGCATCAATCTGATCGCTCAGGTCGGTACTGCTTACAGCTTCTGTGATCTGACCACCTGGGCTGGAAACAGTCCGGCAGCAGCCCCTGGCAGTCCGTTGATAGCTTCATTTCAAGC
>JBARMK010000364.1:0-12535 GCA_049802395.1 Candidatus Angelobacter sp. | reverse complement strand
GGCCTAACGGCATCACGCATTGCGAGAAGTGTGGAGTTGAGCGCAAACATCACCGTGTTACAGGTCGGCCAGCATACGCTTGTGACTACTGCGGTTCGATGATCTCTCCCATGGCGGGAACGATCTTTGAGAAGTCCACAACCTCTCTGCGGCTCTGGTATTACGCGATGTACTTAATGGCAAGCACTCGTTGCGGTATTTCCGCGAAACAGATTCAGCGCGAAACAGGTGTCACCTATAAAACCGCATGGCGCATGTTCAAGCAGATTCGTTCTCTGCTCTCGGAACCGGATATGCGCTTGGAGGGGCTTAGCGTGGAAATGGACGAATCGTATTTTGGTCCTAAACGCAAGCGCGGCGGGAAGCGTGGCCGTCCTTCGGCTGATTCGCCTAAGCAGTGTGTTGTGGGAATCGTTGAACGGCAGGGACGCGCAATCGCTCTCACTGCGGAGAATGCGACAAAGCAAAATCTCTTGAAGATTGCGAAAGAGCGCATCCTGCCTGAATCAACCGTGTTCACGGATGATTGGGTCGGATACAACGATTTCGCGCAAGCGGGATACACGCATCACCGCATCAATCACTCTGAGAAGGTGTATGTGATGGGAGAGATTCACACGCAAACGATTGACGGACTTTGGGCCTTAATCAAGCGGGGAATCGGCGGAGTGTATCACCAAGTTTCAAAGAAGTACCTGCAAACATACCTTGACGAATACACATTCAGGTACAACCGCAGGGATCAAGGCAACTTGATATTCAATGCTTTTTTGCAGAGGATTTGCGAGAGAGCGGTTTAGCCGCTCTCTGCAAAATATTGTGGAACGCACTGCGGGAAATCGGGCGCATTTTTTCAGCTACTTCTGGCGAAGGTGTGAATTGATGCTGGCCTGTCTGCTGAGTTTTCTTATTACTCTCACTCATCAAAACTGATCTCCCTAGCCGAATTTTAGCACGATTCGGCGGGAAGCGAGCTATGCACAACGATCCTTCACAATCCAAATTTCGTTCTCGCCCATCTAGTGACGAAATCCTCAAAGGATGCCTCAGGCAGATGCTTTCGAGGCGGCCAAGAAATAGCCAAACCGTTGCTCGGCCACAAGGGAACGGAGATATCATCAAACGCAGGATTCTGGGTAAGAAAAAGAGGAGGGTTATGCCTTCTATCGTGTCTTGTTGTCCACTTGAAAGCGACAGCTTGCAGAGCGAAAAAGCCAGCGGCGAAGGTGAATACATCGAGCTGGAAATTGTATCGGGCATTGGGACGAGTCTCGTGCCAGTAACTCTTGAAAGCACCTCGCTGTCTGGAAAGGCTACAGATCCAAACCTGGAAACCATCGGGCAAGGTGCGATCCTTAGCAAACCGATGGCGAATAGCATCGGAGTAAAAGTTGGTTCTCTCCGGATGCATAAACGTGCCAATAACAGCTCCCTTAAACGCAAAGGCAGCGATTGAAGCAATGCCAATAGGCATCAGTGAAACCGGACTGCCGTACAGCATCATGTTTCCTAGAGTTGCTTTGGCTTCTCCCTCTAGATCGCTCATCCATTCGTTATTGCATCGGTTGCATACCACTTTGACTTTTGCGTTCAAATCAGGCGTTTGCCACTGCTTGAACGAACCGTCTGGATCTCGTCGAACAATGGTAAATACATCTGTAGGCATCAGTTCAGAAATCCAGACACCCCAACAATGCTCAGCGGTGAGAGTTGCAACTGTCGGACAAAAGGCGCATTTCTCCATTAAAGGACATCCTACTTATGAAGTCTTCTGCAATTGTGCAAGCAGCGCGTCAACTTTCTGAAGCAGCTCGGCGCTTCCGGGGTAATCTCGAATCTCTGGATTTACTGAATCGTAAGCCTCTCCAAGGTTTGGCAACTCCTTCTTTAATGCTTCAAACAGGCGCACGGCGCTCCGGTGAAGAGAAGCGGAGTAAACAGCCTGCATTTTCAAGGTCTCGCAAATAGCAATCAAGGCTTGGCGTGTTTCAAAGTCGGTCATTCGGCAATATTACTCCTAGGAGCCAATTAAAAAACCCCGCTTTTCGGCGGGGTCTGGTTAGCTGTGAACAGTTCGCCATCGCTTGAGCGGTTTGTAATTTTCTGTTTTCCAGTCCGACAACTCTGGCGCAATAGCGATGCGTGATTCAACTTCAATATCGAAGCTGAGAAACTTTCTGTCTTGGAACATGATGCCGATGGAGTACCCGTTTTCTGTGGGCATCAGTTCTATGGTGTTGACGATCTTGCCCTTGATCTCAGGGAAGGCGTTCCTTGTGCGTTTTATGCGGGAGTGTGTAACCTTGCTCTTAGCCATTGTCGCCTCTTATCAGGTGCTTTGGTTAGGGGCGTGTTCCGGCCACAACCGGAGCGCGTCCCGTTCTGCTTATAACCGCATCGCTGAAAAGAATGCAACGAAAAACTGGCGAAAGAAGCAAAATATTCGGCCCTGTCACGGCGGAATTAGTATACTTGATGTGACGGGATAATTACCTTATCGTTAAGCTTGCTGCGGCAGGAAACCGGGCTTTAACGATTTACGCTGCGGCTTGCGCGCTGCGGCCCAGGAACGCCAGCAGGTCGGCGTTGACCAGGTCTTTGTGGGTGGAGCACATGCCGTGCGGCAGGCCTGGGTAGATTTTGAGTATCGCGCCCTTCACCAGCCTGGATGAGAGCATGGCCGACGCGCCGATAGGCACAATCTGGTCATCGTCGCCGTGGAGAATGAGCGTGGGCACATCGAACTTTTTGAGGTCTTCAGTGAGGTCGGTTTCAGAGAATACCTTGATGCAGTCATATGCGGCCTTGATTCCGCACACCCATGCCCTGAAGCCAGAACGAGCGGCGCAGATCATCTGAAACTTTGGCGCCGGGACGGTTGGCGCCATAAAACGGCACGCTGAGATCTTGGAAAAACTGCGCACGATCGGCCCGAACGCCGGCGCGCAGCTGGTCAAATACTTCAATGGGCAATCCGCCAGGATTGTTGGGAGTTTTCAGCATGAGCGGCGGAATTGCGCTGATGAGCACGGCCTTGGCCACGCGTTTGGTGCCGTGGCGGCCGATATACCGCGTGACTTCGCCGCCACCGGTAGAGTGTCCCACACAAAATTCAATCGCAACTTTGGTTTGATTCACGGGTTCGACATAGTTAAAAATTTCGGCAAAAATACATTGTGCGGAGGATACCGTGAAGGCATCGCAACTCTTGAGCACGAATCGTCGCCGTTTGATCATGCCGGGTCTTTGCTGGCCTAACCGTGATTGGCGCGCTGTTTATAGTCGGCGCTATGGCGCAGTCGGCGGGCGCACAGAGCGGGGTGATGAGCCCGTACCAGGGCGAAAGTGACGGCGTCAGCGTGGGTGGTAAGTGGATTGAGTTTCATTCTGAAGACAAGATGACCGCCGCGAAGAAGGTCCGTTTTGAATTGCTGTCGGACAACTATCTCAGCCTGAGCCCCGATTACAAGCCGCGCATCGAGCTCGTCTGCACCAATCGTAAGTACACTTATGCCGATTTCAACCCCGGCATTCCGCTTGGCCCGCCCAACCGCCCCGGCTTTTGGGGACAGCCGCAGATTGAAGTCCTGGTCCGCGTTGATGACACGCACCACTCGCACGGCTGGAACTGGATTCGCGGCCGCTTTCTCTCGATGGACAAAGGAACCACGCGCGAGCTGATTGGAGCGCGCATCTTCAAGGTAGAGATTCCCGGACGCCGTGGCCCGGAGATCGCGGAATTCTCACCTGCCGGACTCGATCTTGCCCAGGTGAAACAGGCCTGCGATCTGACTCCGAAGAAGCCCAGCAGGAATTAGCTAGCGTCTTAATCCCCCTACCGGGTAGCAGCAGGACGCGAAGGTTCGCGTTCGGCGTTCTAGATTGCGTGCGTGCCTTATATCCCACGCCACATTCCAAAAGACGTTCACTCGCAGGGCAACTTCCCTCTCGTCTCCGTGTTTCATTCATCGGAACCAATTTCATAACTTGACCAACTATCAGTAGGGCCCCATGATGAGCACGGTTCCGGCTGTAAAAACCGCAGTCCAAAAGGAGAACGATCGCAAATGAAAAAGATCCTTATTCCACTTTTTGCCGTTGCGCTCTTGATTTATGTCGCTCCGTCGGCCCGTGCGGCGGACTGGATTTATCTGGGTCAGTCGCATGTTGACGGCCAGCACGACCACGACAATATTGAAGTAGGAAAGGCCGCGGGCCGCTATCGTCATCTGCAGATTCGCGTCGTCAACGCGCCCATAGAATTCGACCACATCGTCGTTCATTACGGAGACGGTGAACCCCAAACGCTACAGGTGCGCGACGTGATCCGCGCCGGAGGCAAGAGCCGCGCTATCGAGCTGCAAGGCGACCGCTTGGTGCAAAGCTTTGAGATTTGGTACGGCAAAGCCAATCCCAACTCGGGCAAACCCGAGATCACGCTCTGGGGCCGCCGGTAACTAGTATCCATTGCCCTAACAAAAAGTCTGGCCAACAACGGCCATCCGAAACTCGCATGAGTCGGATGGCCGTTGCTTCTATGTCCGCGATCCTGAAGTAACCAGCGTTCATGTACTCCTGGTTTAGGTTCTATTGCATGTTGTTCACCGCCAAAGTCCAAGTCATCGCACAATAACAACCGGCGCCGTGCCATGAGATCAACACTCAAACTCGTCATTCTGAATTTGTGGCTCTGGACCGCCATGGTTGGCCCAGCGGCGCACGCGCGCCCTGATGAAACTACGCCCATGCTGCTCTCTGCCGAACAGGGGCAAGCGCTGGCGGAGTTTGCGCTGCAATCCGGCCCGCGCGTTCGGCCTAAACCTGACTGTTCCCATCTGGTGCATCTGCTGTATTCACGGGCGGGCCTCAACTATCCCTATGAAGGGTCGCGCACTCTTCACCGGGGCATTCCTGACTTTAAACGTGTGAAAACGCCGCAACCCGGCGACCTTGTCGTATGGTTGGGCCATGTGGGAATTGTGCTCTCGCCGGAAGATACTTCGTTCCTAAGTTCCGTGCGTTCAGGAATCATCACCGAATCCTGGACCGGCGACTATTGGGCGGCGCGCGACCGCCCGCGTTTTTTCCGTTATGTAATGGGCCCAGGCGCTGACCTGAATCTGCTGGCTCAACTCACTGAACCGAATGATGCGCCTGCGCCGGAGCCCGACCGCCAGCCTTCTCCATTGGCGACAAATAAAACCGGCATCATCGCAGATACAACATCTTCGCCTCCGCCAGCATTGTTACCCCCCGATGATGGCAATTCAGAATTTTCTTCAGTTGTCGCCGTCATTCATCAGAGGGGTAAGCCCGGCAAGCAGGAGATTGCCGCCGCACTGCGTCAAAGCGAACAAGCGCTTGCCAAACAGCTTGTGGATTCACAGCTTTTCGATCCTGACCGTCCATTGTCGGTGCTGGAGCACGTAGAAGTTCTGAAAATCAAGATCAGGCGCGACGAAGGAACCATCGGCCTCAGGGTAAACGAAGTTCTTACTCTAGAGCACGAAAGGGCTGTTCCGGGAAATGTGGTGGAGCGGCAACTCAATATTGAGCGGCAACACGATACATGGATCATTTCCGACCCCCACCAGCGCGTGTATCTCCCGCGCGAGAAGGCCGTTGCTGTCTTCGAGCATCAGGCCGGACTCATCCTGCAAAATGACTCCTCGCCCGCCTGCAAACGCGGCATCGTGAAAGCCTTGAATCTTCTCTACGATCGCGAAGCGCCCATCTCCAGCGCCAGCACTGACGCGCGTAAGCGCTAGCCCGGCAGGTGTTCCAACTTATTCCTCGTCAGCCACACCCAGCTTTCCCAGCCGATAGCGCAGCGCATTCCGTGACAGGCCCAACAACCGTGCAGCCTGGCTCTTGTTGCCGTTGGCGCGGCGCAAAGCTTCCTTGATCATGTTGTCTTCCCACTGCTCCAGCGTCGTGCCTTCGGGCAAAAACTGGTCCGCCGTCGACGGCGTCGCAGCGCCGGCTTTGCCCTGCCGGGAATCCAGGTGAATGTCTTTCACATCAATCACTGTTCCTGGCGTCAGCGCCACCGCGCGCTCCACGGTGTTCTCCAGTTGGCGGACGTTTCCCGGCCAGTGATAATCCATCAGCACGCTGACCGCTGCGGGCGTGATGCCTCCGATCTCCTTCTCATTGTCCATGGCAAAGCGCGTCAGAAAATGATTCACCAGATCGGGGATATCCTCTCTGTGTTCGCGCAGCGGCGGAATATCAATCGGCACCACGTTTAGCCGGTAGTAGAGGTCTTCGCGGAATGTTCCTTCTTCCAGCGCCGCGCGCAGGTCGCGGTTGGTAGCCGCGATCATCCGCACATCGACTTTCAGCGTCTTTGTTCCACCCAGGCGCTCAAACTCACGCTCTTGCAGTACGCGCAGCAACTTTACCTGTATCGTCGCGGGCACGTCGCCGATCTCATCCAGAAACAGCGTGCCCTTATCGGCCAGCTCGAACTTGCCCGGTTTGCTGGCCAGCGCGCCGGTGAAAGCGCCCCGTTCAAAACCGAACAGCTCGCTTTCAAACAGCGTATCCGGAATAGCGGTGCTGTTGATCTTAATAAACGGTCCTGAAGCCCGCCGCGAATTTTGGTGGATCGCGCGCGCAATCAGGTCTTTGCCCACGCCGCTCTCGCCGCCGATCAGTACAGTAGAGTGCGTGGGCGCCACCCGCTCCACCAGGGCCAGTACCTCCTGCATTTTTTTGCTGCGTCCAATAATATTCTGGAAGTGATAGCGCTTGCCCAGAGCTTCTTTCAGGCTGCGATTTTCCTCTCGCACCTTCTGGACTTCGAGTTCTTTGTTGATGACCAGCTTCAACTCCGCCATGGTGAAGGGTTTTAGTACGTAGTCGCTGGCTCCGGCCTTCATGGCGTCAACCGCCGTTTCCACTGAGCCGTATGCGGTCATCACGATGAAAGGCAACGCCGCATTCAAACGCTTCCCTTCCTGCAGGAACTCCAGGCCGTTCATGCTTGGAAGTTTGAGGTCGGTTACTACCAGATCCACGGTAGCTTTGCGCAGGTGGCTCAGGCCCTTTTCCGCGTCTTCTGCGGTGTGGACACTGTGCCCATCCTCGCCCAGGCTGATCTCCAGCAGGCGGCGCATGCGCGGTTCGTCTTCAACGATGAGAATGTTTGCCATTTGATTACAACTTTGTCGATTCTGGCGCCTCTCTCCTCCTCCGCTTCCTCCGTGTTTCAAAGGCGTGGCTTATGGCTCGGCTTGGATTTTCGTTTTTAGCACTTCCGGCGATTTTGGTAATCTCTTGTGATTCGCATTCATCCGGGTTCATCCGCGGTAAGGTTTTGTATTGGCACGTCCCCGACAGGAAAGTAAACCCGAAAACATGCGCCCCGTTCCGGCGAGCCGATGAGTTTTACCGACCCTCCGTGCGCGTCAACAATTTTGGAGACTATCGCCAGCCCCAGCCCGACTCCCGTTTTCTTGGTAGTCACAAACGGATTGAAAATCTGCTCTTTCAATTCCGCCGGCACTCCGGGGCCACTATCCTGGATCTCCACCGCCACGCCCGTCTCGCCGGCTTTTGCGTCGGCGACATGAATGCTGACTTTAAGTTCCCCGCCCGGCTCGCCCATGGCTTCGCAGGCATTCATTAGCAGATTGACAAATACCTGGTCGCCCAGGTCATGGTCCAGCATGACCTGCGGCAACCCGGGAGCAAAGTCGCGTTTTACTTTTACTCGCGCACATGCACCATGTTCAGAAACAGTTTTCAGGCATCGTTCCACCATCTGGATCATGTCCGCTCTATCAAGGTTAAGTTGGGAAGGACGCGCAAAATCCAGAAAGCGGCTCACCAGCGCGCTCACGCGATTGACCTCGGTGTAAATGTATCCCGCCAGTTCTTTTGCCAGAGGATCAGCGCTTTCAAGCTTTTGCGTCAGTATCTCAGCCGAGCCCTTGATAACGCCCAGCGGATTGCGTATCTCATGCGCCAGCCCCGCGGAGAGCTGTCCCAGCGCCGCCAGCCGTTCCGCGCGCCGCGCATCTTCCTGCGCCAGCTTCAGGTTGCGGTTTACCTCGGTCAGGTTTTCTGACAGCTCCTGATGTCGCTGCACCTGCAACCGATATTGCACCACAAAGCGGTTGACCGTCATGGCTACGAAAAAGAAAAACAGCACGCGCACCAGCAGTTCAGAAATGCTGTCTGCCGTGATGGTAAAGCTGTGCTGTGCCTGATAGAGATAAGAACAGTACGCGGCCGACGCCGCCAGCGTCCATAGCAATGTTCCCAGCGGCCCAAAATACATTGCCGCCGTCATCACGGGCAGGTAGTAGATCGGATAGTAGTCGCTGTTGATGGCCGCCGGATCGCCGGTGTGGTTGATCAGGATCGTTGCCAACGCAATTTTGATCAGCACTGTCAACGCCGGTCCGGGCCTTCCCGCCAACCGGATGAACTGGTTTTCCAGCAGCTGCGTAACGCCGATTATCAGAAGGATGATCTGCTTGTGCAGCTCCGCGATGGGAGGAATAAGCGCAAGCCCGCCAAGAAAGATGAGCCAGAGAACGTCAATCCAGCGCGGAGTAGCGCGTTCATTCATAGGAGAACTGAAATGAATGTAACACAGCAGGAAAAGCCCATTAGCAAGCGACCGTTATCCATTAGCCCTTAGCTCTTAGTCCTTTGCCTGAATTGCAAATGACGATAAGCTGCCAGGAGCGAACTGGAAAAGCACAACTCTGGGTGATAGGAGTTTCGAGACAAGGCTATTGCTAATGGCTAATTGCTGTTTTATCCAGAATTGCCCTGATCTTTGCTCCCAGCGCCTGGAACGTGAACGGTTTTTGCAGGAAGCAGGAAGGATCCAGCGCGATACCGTGGCGGGGCATATCGTCGTTGGGGTAGCCCGAGATCATAAGGACGCCGGTATCAGGGCGGGTTTTGCGCACATGTTCAGCAAGACCGCGGCCATTCACCCTCGGCATGACAATATCGGAAATCAGAAGCGAAATCGGTCCTTCATAGCTGTCGGAAATTTCGATGGCTTCTTTGCCATCGCCCGCAGTCAACACCTGGTAGCCGCAGCTTTCCAGATACTCGCCGGTGGCGTTTCTTAAGTCCACTTCATTGTCCACCAGCAGAACCGTTTCGTATCCATGCGTCTTCACCGGGGCCGGTCGGGACACTATAGGAGCTTCCATCTCATTGTATTCGGTGAACAAAGGCAGATAGACATTGAACGTCGATCCATGTTGTGGCTCTGACTGTACGGAAATGTATCCCCCGCTCTGCTTCACGATTCCGTAAACCGTCGAGAGCCCGAGTCCGGAACCGGTCTTCTTGGTGGTAAAGAACGGTTCGAACGCGCGAGATTGTACCTCCGGCCTCATCCCAACTCCCGTATCGCTCACTGACAGTTGAACATAGTCGCCCGCCGGCAATTCCGGAGACTCCCCGCCACTTTGGTATCTCTCGATCACGATGCTCAATGTGCCGCCCTCCGGCATCGCCTCGCGAGCATTGGTGGTCAGGTTCATAATCACCTGTTCCAGCTGGCTTTGGTCCGCTCTCACCCATCCCAGTTCCTTGGCTGCCTGAATGTTGATTTGGACGCCCGCGCCCATCAGGCAGTGCACCATGCTGCTCAGGCCTTCCATCACCTGAGCAACATCCAGCAGCTTGAGTGACATCACCTGCTTGCGTCCGAACGCCAGCAACTGGCGCGTGAGTGATGCGGCTTTTTCCGTGGCGGAGATGATCTTTTCCGCTCGTCCACGTTCGGCGTCATGGGCGGCGTTCAACTGCAGCAACTCAGCGTAGCCGCTGATAATTCCCAGTATGTTATTGAAGTCGTGCGCCACGCCGCCTGCCAGCCGGCCCACAGCTTCCATTTTTTGTGATTGCCGCAGCTGGTCTTCCAGGTTCTGCTTTTCAGTAATGTCCCGCAACATGGCCAGATGCTGCCCCGGCAGGACATTCCCGCTAAAGCAATACTCCACCAGCCGGCGTGCCTCGTTGGTCAGATGGGCCCAAAGCTGGCCGCGTCCGCTGCCCACTTGGCGCAGTTTCTCCCATTCTTCGGCAAAACCCTGCTCGCAAAAATCGCAGATCCGCCGGCCAATAAGTTCTTCTCTCGGCACGCCTAACAGGGCCGCCGCGGCTGCGTTGGCCTCCACGCATACGCCGGAACCTTCGAAAATCACGATCCCGTCGAGGGAGCTTTCAAAGATTGCGCGGACCGTCGTCTCGCTTTGCTGCAGGGCTTCCGCCGTACGTTTGCGTTCGATAGCATATCGCATCGCCCGTACCAGCAGCTTTCCGTCAAAAGAGCCCTTTACCAGGTAGTCTTGCGCGCCTTCGCGCACCGTCTTAATGGCAAGCTCTTCATCGTCGGAGCCGCTCAGGACTACGATTGCAGCCTTGGATCCTGCCTGCTTGATCCGGGCAAAAGTCTCATATCCGAAACTATCGTCGAGATTCAGGTCCAGCAGAATAACATCCAATGGATCACAGCTCAGATGTCCCAGGGCTGCCGCCAGGCTGGTTACATGACGGCAGTGAAGCGTGGCGGAAGGCGCGTGTATCAGCGCAGAGATTAACCGCGCATCCACTGCGTTGTCTTCAACCAGCAGTACGTTCATGAGCGCCGTTTGCCGGCCATTCATGACTCCTGTTGACATTTCTCCGATTACCTCTTTTTTATTCGCCTTGCCCGGCTTTGTGCCGGTTAGCACGGCTACTGCGAATGCGGTTTACCATAGAGGTGAGCTTCGTCATTAAAAGGTTGATCTCACCTTTGAGCGCACGCTGGAGCGCTTCAGCCCCAGCCACCGTGCTCACTCTGCCCAGCTCTTCCAGATGTCCCGCGGCCGCAGCCGCACCCGATGCAGAAAACTGCAGCAGCGACCCCTTGATTTTGTGCCCAGCTTTTTCCAGTTCCGTCGTGTTTCCGCTTGTAATCGCTGCATCAATGCGCGATAGCATCACTGGAACCTCTGCCGCCAGGACCGCCATCAGGTCGCTCAGCAGTTCCAGATCTTCATCCACTCGATTCCATAGGGAATCCGGATCGAACCCTGTACTTTTCAGATCGTCAAAAACTGGGTCTCGTAGTTGCAATGCACTGGCAATTATCTCCCGTTTTGGCTCAGAAATGTCTTGTTTTTCAGTGTTCAAAGCCCCAATTCCCTCATTCCGGCGCATGCCGGGTCGTCTTCCGGCTCTCTCTAGAGATTATCGGCAAGAAGAGGTATGGGATAACCGGAAAAATTTTGCTCTTATTTCCAGGAAGTTACGGGAAAGTGTATTTTGTCTAAGAAAACTCTCAAAAGCGGTCTCGTGGATCAAGGCTGATCCTCCGCCACCTCCACCCACAGCCAAGCCCGGCGGACCTAGCCTTTATTACACGCTGGAAACCTCGGTACCGGACAACTGGATTCCCATGGTCCCTGTGCAGTCGCCGCAAAACGAACTTTTCCTGCGCCGCGGAACTATGGAGATCGCCACGTCAACGGGCTTTGTCAATTTGAAGGCGCATGCCCTGATTCTGGAGCCGCAACATCCATTCTTTGTGGCTGATCGCATGGTTTCACGCGCCGGGATCCTGGTAGACCGCTACTTCCGCCGTACCCGTTCGTCCGACGGCGGCACCTTTGTCTGGATGGCGCGCAAGTCCGGACAAGGACGCGGCCCCGGTTGGTCAGGTTTGCGCTTTGACATTGTTCGCGATATGGCGAAGGCTAAAACAGCGTAGAAATCTGGCAGACGTTCATCGCGGTAGCGATGGACCAGCGTTCCTTTTCTCGACAGGCATATAATTATTGGTAAAGATGAATCGCCGAATGCAGATCACAATTTCTTCCAGGCCGCCTGGCCAGGCGCCGATTATTTCTCCGCGCTTGAGCTTTTGGCAGCGTTTTAAGTTGCTCATTACCGGCATTGGGGTTGCGGTAGTCGCGCTGGCAGTCCTGGTTGCCGCACTGGTTCTCGGCTCAATTCTTGCAGTAGTGATTGGGATAGCAATTTTGGCAGTGCTTGTAACCGTCCTCATCAAGCTAACATTGAAGCGCGCGCGTTCGTGAAGCGGCTTCTTTCAGTGACGGCAACAAGACATGCTGCACCTAACGCAGGAATCTATTTCGTTGCAGTTTGACCGCCGGCGATTTTTCCGGCTACCGCGTTGCCGTCGTGGAACCAGAGGTACTCGCCACCTAACCAATAAACGAAGCCTGTTTGTTCCGTAAATACTTCGCTGATAACATCTCCGCGCAATGGCGGCAGCGCTCGGTTGTGCGCGACGGACAACGTCGCTTTTTTGTGGTTTCGTACAGATAATTCTTTGCCAACGATGTTGTACAGCAAAAAAGCTTGCGTGGCTTTAGGATCTCGCCAGCCAGCCGCACTATCACCGTGAATGATCGCCAGCAGCAGATCGCCTTCCTGAATGGATTCACGGCTCGGTGGATGGGGTAACTGGTTCATCGTCATGCGGTTCAGTTCGGGCGGCTTGATCCGGCGTGGGCTTTCCAACGTCCAGTTAGCATAGGGATCGTTC
>JBARMK010000363.1:0-1847 GCA_049802395.1 Candidatus Angelobacter sp. | reverse complement strand
CGATCAATTCTTCTGGAAGGTCGTAATGGAAATCGGAGACCAGCACGCTTTCCGATTATAGGGACAGGCGCTCGATCCGCGCCGTTCGCGGTATCAGGCCCATCGTAACGGCCTTTTTCGAAATTTGGATTGTCTCCGCACGGTACGGACTGGTACTATGCAGTGTCAACTGCGCCCTGCTATTTATCATCTCTCCCAAAGGTAGCCATGCAAGGGTAACCATGCCAACGGAACGCAAATATAGGGAAGAAATCGTTCGTTACGGGCGCATGCTCCACGAACACGGGTTCGTGGCCGCCATGGATGGCAATCTCTCGGTGCGGCTGAAGGGCGGCCGAATTCTGGTGACTCCCACCTGCGTTAGCAAAGGCGCAATGCGGCCGACAGACATGGTGATCGTGGACATGGACGGCAAGAAGGTCGCCGGTCGCCGCAATGTAACCAGCGAAATTGGCATGCATTTGCTCATCTACCGCACGCGGGCGGACGTTCAGGCCATCGTGCACGCCCATCCGCCGACCGCGACGGGCTTTGCGGCCGCCGGCATCCCTCTGACCGAGCCGTTGGTTTGCGAAGTGGTGATGGGGTTGGGATGCATACCGCTGGCGAGTTACGGGACGCCCGGGACCTCAGAGCTGGCCGAGACGCTGGAACCGTTTGTTCCCGGCTACGATGCGATTCTGATGTCGAACCACGGAGTAGTCGCTTACGGTGACACGCTGGAGCACGCCTACATGAAGATGGAAACGGTCGAGCACTTTGCGCAGATTGCCCTAGTCACGCACTTGCTCGGGCGCCAGCAGCCGCTGAAAGAAGTGGAAATCGAGAAGCTTCTGATGGCGCGCACGAAATATTTTGGGGCGAAAATCGCTTCCTGCATGCCATTGCCGCCATCGCCGCAGAAAGCCAGCTAACGCGAGATCAAAGCTCCCACCCTTCAACTACGCTGAGGGCAGCTCTCTTGCCAAAAACGCGAGAAGGGTGAGCTCGTCGGCGGAGTATGCGCTCTACTCTTTAGTTGATGCGGTGGTCAGCGCCGCAGTCAGAGCGGCTGAACCGTAGCGGGTCAACCGCGGGAAGAAAGGCGTGACCTCAAACGGCATTTTGTCGCGTGCCGAGTTGATGGCGACCGGGGCCGCTTTCAGCATTTCCGCCGTGTCATCCCAGGGATTGACCTTCACGCGGCCCCCCAACGGCAATGCCGCAATCTGATCCAGTTTGGAATTGTCCAGCGCCGGGGCCCGGCTGGCCAAAGCGGAGAGCCGATTCACCGTTCCGCCTTCCGCCAGAGGATTGCCCAGGTGCGTGGTCAGTAGCGCGGTCAGTTGCGGAGCCCGCCCCTGCAATGCCTTAAGGAACAAGCCGAGATTGTCAAGCTTCTCAGCATAAGGCGAGGTCTTCAGCAGCTCAATCGCCTCTTTGTCGGCCGCCTGTTCTTCTTGGGGGCTGTGCTTGAAAACGATGTCCTGATAAGCCGGGTCATCGTTGAACTCATCGCCACTGCCCAGGTTGTGACGGGACACCATGTGTGATAACCCACGCGCAAGCACCGAAGTCAGGTTCGCCTTATCCTTGAACGCAAACTTGCTACCAGTGTTGTGACCCAGAACGATATGTGCCAACTCGTGCGCCAGCATCGCAGCCAAGCTGGCCTCATCGGGTAAAACGTCCACCAACCCACGGCTGATCACGATGGTGTTGCCCACGCTGAAAGTTTCCAGTGGTGCAGTGAGCAGGACGCGTGTGCGTACCGGCAGGTCAATGTTGTTGGTAACCTCAAGGTTATTCACCACCGTCTGAAGAATCCGGTCCACGTCGCCGACCGGAGCGAGCAACCCACTCTTGGT
>JBARMK010000362.1:0-3010 GCA_049802395.1 Candidatus Angelobacter sp. | reverse complement strand
GTTCAAGCTGCTGTTTCCGGGTATCGGGATCTTGATGCTGCTGGTCGCCATTTTTCGCGCCGCAATGCATCCGGCGGCGGAGACACGCCTGCTTACCTCAACCTTGATTTCCCTTGAGATTGCCGTTGGATTCCTGCAGTTTGGCATATTTTGCCTCTTTATCATCCTGGTCCGTTTTTTCCATATGCGCTGGCGCCAACATGCCTTTGGCGTGGTTCTGGGGTTTGGCATTGCCGCCGCCGGAAGCCTCATTGTTTACTTATTACGTTCCGAATTCGGAACGAAACTCGACCCCATTGTCAGAATCACCCCTCCTATCGCTTACATTATGGCTGTGCTTATCTGGCTGACGACATTCCTTCGGACTGAACCCTCAAGACCGACGGCGGACGTTACGGCGATCACTCCCGAGCAGATGATCTTTGAGCTTAGGCGCTACACCAGGGCAGCGAAGGGCATTTTAGGACGATGATTTTCGACCTCATTACAATTTCGTTGATTGGCTGCCTGCTAGTTTTTGCCGGGTTTACAGCTTTTCAAGGCCTGGGTAAGTTCCCTAAACGAACCATCGACGACGTGACACCCTTTCTCCGACCAGCCGAAGCAGGCGAACTCGAATCTCTGCTTGATCCAGCCCAGGAAGCTAATTTCCGGCTCCGGCTTTCGCCGCCTGAATTTATCGCCTGGCAGCGCAAGCGCATCCACCTGCTGCGCGAGTACCTTTTACGCATGTGCCACAACGCTTTGGTGCTGATTGAATGGGGCAACATGGAAGCATTTAGCGATCAGAAGAGCGATTCGCGAGGTAAAGATAAGCAGTTGATCGCCCAGGAGTTAGTCCAAGCAGCGACGGAATTCAGGCTATATTCGATTCTTGCCCTGGCGAAATTAAAGCTATGGCTTCTATTTCCGTCCTGTCTCTGGTTCATTATCCTTTCCCCCAGCCTGCCACGTCTGCGGAATGTTTTCGGAATCAATGCTCTTGGGGCCTATGGCCGCCTCAAAAACGCGGCTGGAAACCTGAGCTTGATCTACAGTGTCGCCTTCCATCAGGACGTCGTCACAAGGCTCTAAATTGACTCCTTTGCGGTCTTTGTTTCTTTCTGATCAGCCCCTCTCCCACCCGATATAATCGATGAAGATTGCCTGCCTGGTCAAAAATCACGCGCCAACTTGCCTCTTGGGGCATGGTTCCGCGCACTCGATTGGCGCATTTCACCGTTTATGTGGCGGGCACGGAAGCGGTTTTGCTTCTGCTGCGATTGCTGCTGAGGCTTGCGGGCGCGTCTGGGATTGGAAGCTCCCTTGACGGATGGATCACGTTCCTCGGCTGGGCCTTTGGCATATTACTGTTGATCACTGCGCTTCGTTGGTTTCGAAACCACGTTATGTGGAGCGTCCGCAACCGCCTTATTGTCACCTATCTATTCATAGGCGGTGTGCCTGTGGCGCTCGCAGTAGCCATGGCTCTGGGGTCCGGCTACCTCGTCCTGGGAGACCTGGCCACATTCATCGCCGTATCGGAGATCAAAGGACAAGAACTACGCCTGGGAGCCGCCAATGCTGCGGCTGTGGAAGAAATCACTCGGCATAGCAGCACTGCGGAAAAGATCGTGGCCAACGATCCATCGTTCCCGGGGCGATCCATCATAGTGCTCCCGCCGTCATCCTTGCCCAGTTGGCTGAATGATGGGTTCACCGGCATGGTAAGCGACCACGGGAACATCTACCTTCGTGCCGCCCACTCTATCTCCACGTCAAACGGCCCTGCCGTGGTTGTATCCAGTGTTCCGTTCGACCAGAAACTGCTGGCCAAGATTGCGAGTAAGCTGGGTTCGCTCACGCTTAGCTCAGTCGACTTTGACCTCAACAACGCCAAGGCGGAGAACATATCTTCCGCGGGCCGCGCCAATGTCCGAGCGGAAATCTTGTCACCAGAGCGCATCAGCGCGGGGTCTCCCGGCGGTCCCGTGCTTCCGTTTGACCGAGAGTTCGTTTTTGGCGGACCGATTCAAGCCACCGATTGGTCGACGGGCTCGCCACGCACAAAAATACTTGGCGGAACCACGCGGCTCTCGACGGTGTATTCGTATCTTACGGCCTCCATGGGAGTGCGCAGCGGCTCAGTCGGCATCGTGCTAATTGTGCTGGCTATCGCGTTCGGTGTGGTGGTGCTGGCGGCTTTGATCATTGGGATAAGCCTGACCCGGAAGATTACCTACTCCGTCGCCAACCTCTATAAAGCTACGCAGCATATCAACCGCGGAGATTTCACCCACCGCATCCGGGTGCAGGAGCGTGACCAACTGGCCGCGCTCCAGGTTTCCTTCAACTCCATGACTGAATCTCTGCAGCGATTGATACTTGAGCAGAAGGAAAAAGAGCGTTTGCAAAGTGAGTTGGAGATCGCGCACGAAGTGCAGGCGCAGCTCTTTCCCCGCGCGATATCCGGTACCAACACTCTGGAACTGCATGGCATCTGCCGCCCCGCTCGCATTGTGAGCGGGGATTACTATGACTTTCTTTCTTACGGACCAGATCAGGTCGGTATTGCGGTGGGCGACATTAGCGGCAAGGGCATCTCCGCTGCGCTTCTGATGGCTACCATACATTCCGCCGTTCGCGCGTATGAGCAGGAACAGCTCATTTCCGTCGGCACGGCAGCCGCTTACGGCGCCAAGGCCAGGGCGGCGGCAATTGAGGCCCACGTGGCGCCACCCTCACCAGCGCAAATGCTCTGGTTGTTGAACCGGCATCTGTTCCAGAGCACCCAACCGGAAAAATATGCCACGCTCTTTCTCGGCTTCTATGACGACATCCATCACCGCTTGACTTATTCCAATGCCGGCCATTTGCCGCCGATTGTCCTGGCGCGCGATGGCTCAATCCGACGGCTGGAAACAGGCGGAACGGTGGTGGGCCTATTCCCGGATCGAGAGTATGAAGAGGAAACCGTAGAGCTGTACCCGGGCGACATGTTCATTGCCTTTAGTGACGGTATTACCGAGCC
>JBARMK010000361.1:0-12635 GCA_049802395.1 Candidatus Angelobacter sp. | reverse complement strand
ATTGAGGCCGAAACCAAAAGCTTACCGCGGATGGAGGCAGATGGGTTGAGGATAGGAGCAACAAAAAACTTACCCCTGATGAAGACTGATGACACTGATCAGAAAGAGGGCATTCACCGCGGAGACGTGGAGGCGCAGAGACAATTGAGGCCGAAACCAAAAGCTTACCGCGGATGATACTGATTTAGAGAATTGCCAAGGCTAATAAGAATAGAGACCTGCATAGCAGCCGTGGCGGTCGTGCCCGCCTTTCACCACTGGAACCACTGAATCGGGCCACCTGGGCGAGGGCGCGAAGACGCCAAAAGCCCCGTTCCCTGCACCAATCGACCATTGACCTGCCGCCTGTAACCGCTTGGATTCTTTGGACTTTAGCGCAGGGCAAAGATGTTAATATAAGGCAGGACAGACATGCCATTAAAAACCTTATTCCTGAATCCTCCGTCGTTTGAGAACTTTGACGGTGGCGCCAGTTCACGCTGGCCGGCCACCCGCGAGATTGAGTCTTACTGGTATCCGGTATGGCTGGCGTATCCGGCTGGGATGCTGGAGGGCTCGCGGCTGCTGGATGCGCCGCCGCACCACGTCTCAGCGGAAGAGACCATTGAGCTGGGCAAACAGTATGAATTCCTGGTGCTGTTTACCTCAACGCCCGGATTCCCCGGCGACATCAAGCTGGTGACGAAGATGAAAGAGGCGAACCCCAAGCTGAAGATCGCTTTTGTGGGGCCGCATGTGACCACGCTGCCGGAGCGCTCACTGAATGAGTGCCCGGCAATCGATTTTGTCTGCCGCCGGGAATTTGATTATACGGTGGTGGAGTATGCGAATGGCAGGCCGCTATCGGAGATTATTGGGATATCGTACCGCGATGCGAATGGCAAAGTAGTGCATAACTCTGACCGTCCGGATGTGATGGACCTGGACGCGCTGCCGGATGTGACTGACGTTTACTATCGCGATATGGATGTGCGCCGGTATAACGTGCCGTTCTTGCTCTATCCGTTTGTGGCGCTGTACACCACGCGCGGCTGTCCGGCGCAGTGCACTTTCTGCCTGTGGCCGCAGACGCTGAGCGGGCATCCGTGGAGAAAGCGCTCAACGGACGCAGTAGCGCGTGAGATGGCCAAAGCCAAAGAATACTGGCCATACGTGAAAGAATATTTCTTTGACGACGATACGTTCAACATCCAGAAAGCGCGCACGGTGGAGCTGTGTGGCAAGCTGAAACCGCTGAATTTAACCTGGAGTTGCACGTCGCGCGTGACGACGGACTACGAAACACTGAAAGCCCAGCGCGAAGCCGGCTGCCGTCTGCTGATTGTGGGATATGAGTCGGGCGACCCGCAGGTGCTGAAGAACGTGAAGAAAGGCGCCACCGTGGAGCGCGCGCGTCAGTTCACCAAAGACACCAAAAAACTTGGGCTGAAGGTGCATGGAGATTTCATCCTGGGGCTGCCCGGCGAGAGCAGAGAGTCGATTCGCCGGACAATCGATTTCGCCAAAGAGCTCGACGTGGAGACGATTCAGGTTTCCATTGCACATGCGTATCCGGGAACCGAGATGTATGACTTTGCCAAGAAAAATGGATTTATCGTCGGGACCGAACGGATGGTCGATGACGGTGGCCACCAGGTGGCGCAGATTGAATATCCCGGCCTTCCGCGCGAGCACGTGATGGAAATGGTTCACAAGTTTTACGACGAATATTATTTCCGCCCCAAAGCCGTCTTCCGCATCGTGCGCAAAGCGGTGTTCAATGGCGAGGAGCGCAAGCGGCTCTACAAGGAAGCGAAGTCATTCATGAAGCTGCGTTCCGCTCGCAATAAAGCGACGAAAGAGTTAGTCGCGCAGAAGCAAAGCATCGCGGAAAAGGCGCGCAGGGCTGAGGTTGCCGGAGATTAGTTATCCATCCGGCGCTCGCCTATCCTAGAGGTCGGTGATGCACGAACAGGAAAAAGTCGGCAAAGCACGGATGATCGGATACGCCATCGGTTTAGCTGCTTTTGTCGTGATTGTAGCTTGGAAATTTCTGGTCGGATAAAATGCCAGGGTAAAACCCGCCACCACGCGGGTTCAAGACGGATATCCGCGTGAAGCTCAAGAAAATCTTTATCTACATGGCCATCGCCTGCTGCAACGGTACGGGCGACGTCCTGCTCAAACGCGGCATGAATGACCTGGGGGAAATCCACCCCAGCAACTGGGTTCACATCTTCAACGCCTTCCTGGATCCCTGGATAGTTCTGGGCATCGCCTTCCTCGCCGGTTTTTTTTACTCTTATCTCACTGCGCTTTCCTGGGCCGATCTCACTTTCGTTCTGCCCGCCAGCGCATTCGGCTACGTGGTCACGGCCTTTCTCTCGCGGTTTTTCTTGCATGAAGCTGTCAGCCCGTGGCGCTGGGCTGGCGTGCTGCTGATTACTTGCGGTGTCGGCCTGGTCGCCCGCGGCCCTTCGCTCACTGAGCGCCACGCCGATCCTCCTCTCGCCGCCTCCAAAGGACAGCATGAACTCGCTTAAGCTCTGGATCGCGATCGCCACGCTCGTCATGGCTTCCAGCACGGGTGACGTGCTGCTCTCCGCGGCCATGAAGCGCATTGGCGACCTCGACGCCATACGCTCACAGAAAGGCCTCATCGCCGCGATTGGCCGCATCGTTCGCGAGAGGCTCTTCCTGATCGCGCTGTCTTGCCTCATATTTAGTTTTTTTTGTTTGCTTACGGCGCTTTCCTGGGGCGATGCCAGCCTGGTCGCGCCTGCATCGGCCTCTCTCACCTTTATTAGCTCCGCAATTCTGGCAAAAGTTTTTCTCCATGAAAATGTCGACCGCCGCCGATGGATCGCCGCCGCCCTGGTCTGCATCGGCGTCCTGCTGTTGGTGCAGTAGTCTATACTTTGTCCGGAGTAGAACGCTCGTTCTGCACTGGCAGGGACATCCAGTGTCCGGTCAGAAGCAGTCGCTAAGCCCCATCTTTTGGTGGCTGTCGATATAAGTCTTCGATTAAGCCTTGCGATGCCTCTTCTACCTGTTGGGGCTTGATTTCTATTTCCGAGACTTTTTTGCCATATTGCTGCGCTTTTATCCAGTAAGCCACAAAGGCGTGCATGGCGATCTTCGCGTCGGGCTCTCCAAGCCACAGCGGCGCAATATGCGACGTTCTCAAGCGGCGTTCATAGAAAATCGCCTGCACCGGCTGCCGGTCTTTCAATAGTACCGTTGCATGCCTGTTGTGCATCCACCATGGCAGCCAGCGCAGCCGGGGTAGGAGACCCAATTTATCCTTGTACTCATTTTCCAGTCTTTCACGGTATGTTTCATCGGCAACGATGATCGCTATTCCCGCTCTGCACTTCTTAATCAGGGTGCTCCATCTTTCTTGTAGCAGCCACTTCCCTGACTCAGCGGTACACAGAATAGCGTCCCAATTCTCCGCTCTCAGCATCTTGTCCGTCTGCGCATGCAGGCTGGTAAAAGTTCTCAATGGAACAGGGCTGGCAAAAATATGATTCGTGATTGGCCTGGTGTTGCTGGAAACCTCTACTTCTTCCCCCCGGTACATGTGCATGAAGATCTCGCGCAGCACTTCCTGGTGATTGAGGGGTTTCTTTTGTTGCTCCTCGCTCAAATGATTTCGCGTGGTTTCTGCAAGCTGAACTGCTGCAATCTCAAACTCGTCGCTGCTCAGAGTCGGCCGCTCCAGCCGGTTGTTACGGTTCCCGCGAGTTCGCAAGCAAACCGTATCATTGGAATATCCAAAATCATCCAATCCCAAATCTCGGCACATATCCAACATCGAGATCGGCTCCGGCTTACTTTCCAACTTACTTGCCGCCTCTGTCATCTCTCTGAAATATTGGCCCGCGCGCCCCCGCGCCAGGTGCTCCAGATTGATAAACCCCTTGGCCTTGGAGACAGCCAATGCAATCTCGACATAGACCCTGTCTTGCAGGTACCTGAAGCGCTCCTTCACAATCTCATTTTGTCTGGTTTCAACCTCTCTGTGAAACAACTGGTCGATAAGCCTATGACGGTTAATGGAGCGCGGTACAAACCCAGGATTAAATGATTCTTCCACCCATGTTGCGATGTGGTTGATACATTTTCCCACTCCGCCTGTCGGCTTCGTATCCCAGAACTCGCAGTCGCTCCAGCCGGGTGAGCCTGCAATCCGAAACTTTGGTTTTTCATGTCCCAGAGCGTAAAATTTGAGCTTACTGCCTCCTACTCCAACCCCCAGAATGTCATTGAATTCAACACTCTGCATGGCATGGCCCGCGATCAGGATCTCTACGCTTCCTTCGAATAGCTTCGTTAAGAGTCCTACAAGGTCAACGGGAAGAAGAGAATAGGAAGCCCGCGTAAATCTCATTGTCGATTTATGGCTGGCGGTTCCATGAGGCTTGATGTACAGGGGGAATTTGAAGCGTTCTCGCTGGTCCAGCCAGTTGTCGAGATTCCCCGGACAATCGCCGTCACTGATCACTCGATAGTAGCCTCTTGGCCCAATCTCATCGTTAATCGCCTCGTCCAGAAGTTCATCAAAATTGAAGTTCACAATGGCATCGATAAAGCGGTGTTTGAGCCAATGCGCCAGCACCTCGTAGGTCAATGACGGATAATGCCTGCGGTTGTAAATTGTCTTCAACTCGGCCAGCACGGATGACTGGTCAAATTTGCTGAGGGCCAGAAGCACGGCCTCAAAGTCCCGTTGATCAAGCCGGTATTCAACCGTAATGCGATGGATTTCTTCGTCAATCAGCCTCTCGTCTATCTGCACCCTGCGTTTGAAAGCGTCTCTCAGCGCTTGCGCGCCCTGCTCACCTGTAGGAAGACCGCACGCATCATTACTCGCCCCCGCGCCCACCACGATTACCACCTTTGGGGGGAAGGGACTGTCTTTCTCATTTAGCATAGAGCGGCAAGCAGCCGCATAATCCTCCTTTCTCACCGATAGGTATATATGGTTCCGCGCCATATAACGCGACAATTCATTAAAGCTTGGTAACATTTCATCGCTCATATTCATTCTCTCGCTTCAAGTACGCCTGGACTCTTAGGCTTTAGGTATGGAGCCCCAATATCCATTTATCGCCAGCAAAAGACTAGCATAAGCAGATAGTTTGTCATGATGCTTGCTGACTCTTATTCCGGAGCAACACCTTTACTTCAGGAATGCGGCCTCTATAAGCAGGTGCACTGCAAGAGCGGGGCAGGCTATCTGCTGGAACTGCTGAAAATTTGATTGTGCGGGAATAGGAACTCTGGCATGAGGGAAAACATTTGCAATGAGTATCATGGAAAATTCCGGCAACACATAGGCCGGCAATTCCGGTAGTTTACGACCACCTCGTTAGCCCTCTTGCCGGCAAATCCGCCACAACAAACTTTTGTCCGGTGATCGCCTCCGCTGCCAGATATCCGCTACGCACAGCGCCCTCCATCGTCGCCGGCCAGCCGGTCGCAGTCCAGTCGCCGGCAAGAAAAATGCGCGGCCACCCGGTTGTAGCCCCGGGACGGTATTGATCCAACCCCGGCACAACCGAATATGTCGCATAAACTTCTTTGATCACAGCCGCCTTCACCACCTTCGCTTCTTTCACCGTGGGAAAGAATTCTGCCAACTCGCGCGTGGCCAGTTCCAGAATCTCTTCGCGCGATTTCTGCACCAGGCTCTTGGATGCGCTCACCACCAGTTCCACATAGCTGCCCTGGTGATCGCTTCCGCACTTCTCATGAATCTGCGACTTGTGAAACATCCACTGGATGGTGCGGTCGAGCAGCACTGCGTGCGGCAGCGGCGTAATCTGGCGGTCAAACCACAAATGGATTCCGGTAATCGGCGAAGCTTCAAAATGCGCCAACTTTTGCTTCAACGGCCCCGCCACAGCGTCCGATGGCAGCAGGCTCGCAACGCCCTGAAATGGCGCTGCCAGCACCACAAAGTCAAATTGTTTTTCGCCTGTGCTATTAAGTACGCCCACGCCATTTTGCTTCGGCCCAATCGCCGTCACCGATGACCGCAGCATCACCTGTCCGCCGCGCTTGCGGATGTAATCTGTAGCAAAGCCGTAGAGATCCGATAGAGGAATCGTGGGCAGGCCCATCTTTCCTGATGTAGCCGACTTCATAAAAGACTCGCGAAACACCTGTGTCGCATAACGCACGGAGACGCGGTCCAGGTCTTCATTCAGCGCGCTCACCAGCACGGGTTTCCAGAAGCGTTCGATTGCCTGCTCTGTCTGTTTGTTCCGCTTCAGCCACGAAAGAAAGTCTTCACCTGAATCTTCCGGCAGCCGCCGGCTCATCACCGCCATCGCCCGGGCAATCCCCAGTTTGTCCCTGGCCGTAAGCATTTTCGCCCATAGAAATGCCGGGACATTATGCATTGGCGCGGGAAGAAATGATGGCGCCATGCGGCTGGCTCGGCCTCCGGGCTCGATGAACGTCAGCTCGTCAAACCAGCGAATCTTATCGCTCACGCCCAGACGTTCATAAAAATGGATGAGATTGGTACAGCAGCCGAGCAACACATGCTGGCAATTGTCCACCACTTCGCCCGTTCCCGGATGCTCATAAGACGAAGCTCGCCCGCCCACGTAAGGCCGCCGCTCAAAGATCGTCACCTGCAGCCCGGCATCGGCCAGCGCGCAACCCGCGGCCAGGCCGGCCAGGCCGCCGCCCACAATGGCGACGCTTCGTTTTGCTGGATCTGCCGTCATGCGATGCGGAGAAGAAATCCGCGCGAGAGCACTTTCAATTTTTCCCAGAGAGTAAGCCGCACGCGCTCCGTCATCACATCATAATTGCGGTCGGTAATTTTCTTGAGCAGGCGGCTGTAGATTTCCACCAAGACCCATAGCGCCGCGCGGCTGTCCTCGTGAATTAATTCCATCAGCCACTTGGCTGACTCATAGTATTTCCGCGCGCGTTCTGCCTCATACTCCAGTGCAGGGCGCAACTGCTGTGCCTGTACCGTGTCCTGCAGTGCCACTGGCGCAAAATTTGCGGCTGACAGATTGTTTCGCGCCAGGTCTTCTTGCGGAATGTAGATTCGTCCCAGCGACGCATCCTCTTTTACGTCGCGAATAATGTTGGTCAACTGGAACGCCAGCCCGCAGTCTTCGGCCAGAAATTCGGCCTTTGCGTCCTCATAACCGAAGATGCGAATACAAACCAGCCCCACCACTGACGCCACGTAATAGCAATAGTGTTTCAGGTCCTCAAATGTCGCGCAGACGATTGCCGGCGCGTCCGGCACGGAAGGAATATCCAGGTCCATGCTGGTTCCGTACACCAGCTTTTCAAACAATTCAGGCGGGATCTTGAATTTCAATTGCGCGTCGCCCAGCGCCATCAGCACCGGATCGTCGGTTGGCTTGCCGCCAAACACAGCATTGGCCGCCTCCAGCCATTCTCCCAGCTTTTGCCGCTTTTGTTGCGGATCGCCCCCAGGCTCGTCGGAGATGTCGTCCGCATGGCGCATAAACGCGTAAACCGCGCTTAGCGCGTTGCGCTTCTCCGCAGGCAGCACCATAAAGCCATAATAAAAGTTCTTGGCCGCGCGGCGCGCAATGCCCCCGCAAACCGCATAGGCATGGCTGAGTTGATCGCTCACAGAAGTTTGCCCGCAGCCGCACGCAGAACCAGCAGCAATTTGCGGGACTTGGAAATGGCCGGACGGGACCGCAAAACGTCATAGCCCTGGCGCTCAATGGCGTTGAGTATCTCCTGCCCGCCGCGGCTGAACAACTCCAGATCGATGGCCATCTCGCGATTGACTTTTTTTATCAGCGGCAGTCCACGCGCAAACCACTCCCGCGCCCGCTCAACTTCGAACTTCATCAGCTCGATAAATTTCGGTGTTGCCCGGCGCTGAGCAATGTCGTCGCCAGTCACGCCAAAGCGGCGCAAGTCTTCCAACGGCACGTAGATGCGCCCTTTGCCGTAGTCGACGAACACATCCTGCCAGAAGTTCGCCAATTGCAACGCGGTGCAGGTATGGTCGGAAAGCTGCTGCCGTTCCGCATCCCTATAGCCGCACAAATAGAGCACCAGATGTCCCACGGGGTTCGCGGAGTATCGGCAATAATCCAGCACGTCATTAAATGTCTCAAAACGGGTGACCGTCTGGTCCTGGCGGAAAGCAATCAGCAGGTCTGAGAATTCGTGTTTGGGAATCGCGCACTCCCGTACCGTCTCCGCCAGCGCAACAAAGACGGGATGCCGGGGGGAACCCGCATAGCATGCGTTCAGCTCCGCTTCCCACTGGCCCAGCAGTTCCAGCGACTGCTGCGGATTGCCCACTTCGTCGCCTAGGTCATCGGAAATCCGGCAATAGGCGTAGACGTTATAGAAATGCTGGCGCAGTCGCTTGGGCAGAAACCACGTGGCCACGGAAAAGTTTTCGTAATGCGACTTAGCCAGCCGCTCGCAGTATGCCTGCGCTTCCGGCAATGAAGGCGCCGCCGCCGGAATGCGATACGACTCCGGCAGCGCGTTCCAGCCCAGCGGCATGGACGGAGTGCTTGTGGGCAATACTGACATGGTTTAGTGGCCGGGAATAATCGCGGTCTTGATCTGGCTCCCGCGGTCCAGCATCTGTTGCAAGACCTGCTTCAGTTTTGAGAGCGGCGCTTCGCCGGTGACGTAATCGGTGCTCTTCACGTTCTTTTCCGCAATCAGGGAAAAAGCCTTGCGCACCGTCTGCGGCGTGTGATGAAACGTGGCCTTCAGCGTGATCTCGGAATAATGCAGCCGGTTAGTATCGAGCTCCACCTTGGTGCCGCTGGCGCACCCGCCAAAGAAATTTACCACACCGCCGCGGCGTACCATGTCCACAGCCCATTGCCACGTCTGCGGACGGCCCACAGCCTCAATCACAATGTCTGACCCGCGTCCCTCAGTCACTCCAATGACCTCATCAATGGGGTTGCGCGTTTTGCTGATCTGCACCACCTCATCGGCGCCGAATCTCTTGGCTGAAGCTGCCTGCTCCGCGCGCTTCACCACGGCAATCACTTTGCATCCAGTCAGCTTCGCCACCTGTACCAGCATCAGCCCTAACGGCCCTGCGCCTATGACCGTGACGGTGTCGCCAATGTCGGCGCCTGTCTCCTGCAATCCACGCAGCGCGCAGGCCAGCGGCTCTGTCATGGCCGCCGACTCAAAACTCAAGTCGTCCGGCAGCGCCAGCATGTTAGTTTCAACAATGCGGCGCGGAATCTTGATGTATTCGGCATAAGCGCCGTTATTGAACAACAAGTCTTCACAGATATTTTCCTGGTGCTTCAGGCAATAAAAGCATGCGCCGCAGGGAGCGGAGTTCAGCGCCACCACTTTCATGCCGCGGCGGAAGTCGCGCACGCCCGGCCCAACTTCTTCAATCACGCCGGAAAGCTCGTGCCCAAACAGCGCCGGTGGCACGATCATGCGCGCGTGGTAACCCCGCTGGTAGACCTTCAAATCGGTGCCGCACGTCAGCGCTACGTTCACCTTCACCAGCACCTCGCCGATCTCCAGCGTTGGAATCGGCACCTTCTCGATCTTGATGTCCTCTTTGCCATAGAGGACCGCCGCTGTCATTTGACCCTTCAAATACTTTTCTCCCAATCACTTCCCGGCTGGATGACCACTTTCATCGACTCCGGCGCCGGATGCGAAGCCAGCCGCAGCGCTTCCACCGCCTCTGCCAGCGCGAACCGATGTGAGATCAGCGCTGCAAAATTCACTTCCCCGCTGAGCACCAGCTTCACGCTTTTATCCTGCAAATCCACTGAGGCGCTGTAGGAACCCATCAGCGTCTTCTCGTCCATGCAGACCGCCGAAGGATCAATCGCCACCTCGCTCCGCTGTGTCTGCGCGAACAGCATAATTCTCCCGCCCGGCCGTGTCGCCTCGATCGCCGGACGTATCAGGCTGTTTCCCGCCGTCGCCAGGATCACCGCATCCGCGCCGCGTCCCTCAGTCAACTCGCGCACCCGCGCCGCCGGATCTTCAGTTCCGGCATTCACATTGTGATGCAACCCGAAACTCTCACTTATTTTAAGGCGTTGGGGATACAAATCGGAAGTTACCACGGTCGCACCTGTCCGTTTGGCCAATGCCGCCAGAATGACACCTATAGGGCCCTGGCCGATCACCAGCGCCGTTTCATCCGCCTGAAGTTGCAGCGCTTCAATGGCCTTCATGCAGGTGTTGACCGGCTCAATAAATGATGCCTGCTCGTAGGAAACGCCATTCGGGATCTTCACTACTCCCTTGCGTACGATCCAGTCCATCACGCGGATGTACTCTGCGAATCCGCCGCCGCTGGGCTCAAATCCCGCCGTCGCACCCACCTTCTTATATACCGGACACTGCGCGAAAACCTTCTTGCTGCAGTAATAGCACTCGCCGCACGGAATGTGGTGAAACACCATCACGCGGTCGCCGACCGCAAAATTCTTCACGCCATCGCCGGTCTTAACCACCTGTCCAGCCATCTCGTGGCCAAAAATCCGCGGCGCCGAATGCGAGCCCGTAGCAATCTTCTTCAGGTCCGTCCCGCAGATGCCGCAGGTATGGATTCGTACCAGCAGCTCTCCCGCACCGATCTCCTGGACTGGCACCTTCTCCAGACGAACATCATCCTTACCGCGATACACGGCCGCCTGCATGGTCGTGGGAACCACCGCCTGGCCTCTGTCCGCTTCGAGTTTGATAACCGTCGCCATCTATCGAATCTTGCCCCTCACAGTGTGCCATCCCGAGCTAGACGCGGGTACACGACGTGCATAATTCAGCATCTTTAGACCGCAGGCAACCCTCGCGTGGCTTTTATTCCTGTGTGGCACAGGCACTCTTGCCTGTGTTACAAATTCGCTGCGTGTCCCAGCAGTCGTCGTCGACGGGGACAATTTATCGTCTCTCTGGAACCGCTTCCGACAACCCTGCTCTATCCAGTGTAGCAATTTCAGCCGGTGCGGCCTTGTCCGCCACGTTCTTCTCCAGCCACTGGCAAAGCGCTCGCGTCGCGCGATTGCTGTTTCTGCCCAGGGCCACCACCTTTGCCCAGTGCCAGGGCCGCAACGCTGCCCATGCCACAAACCTGCCTGAATAAAACTTTCCCTCGGCGTCCACAAACTGATTCAGCGGTGGCATCACAAAATTAACCTCGTCGGAGATGGCCTTCACGCAGCGAAAACCGATTTGCGCTTCCTGAGCCACTCTGGCCACGCCCGCAGCCTCCATGTCGACGACAAGCCCATGAAAACGGTCTACCAGTTTCCGCTTGGCACCGGTGCCGGCAATCTCTTCTGCGCTTACCAAGACTCCGCCAATCACACCGCCTGTTTCACCCGCACAGCGATACTCTGCTCCATCGGCGGCGTCCACCACTACATTCGGCGTAAACACGCTGCCCACTTTCAGGCTGCGAATCAGCGCCCCCGCCAGCCCGACAGAAATCAATGTCGCTGGGTTGTATCGCGCCAATGCCGCCCGGGCCGCAATCTCCGCGTTTTTGCTGCCAATCCCGCTGATGACGATGACCCGATCGGCCATTTCAAAACTGACGAAGCTGCGTGTTCCATTTGTCAACGTACTACGCAGCCAACCGCGCACTAGCGGCACTACTTCACGCTCCATGGCGGCGATCATCGCAATTTTGCTCATGCGTTCACCGTCGACGCCTGCGCCACCGGCTTAGCGTAGCCGCGCGACCGGAACCAGTCAACGGCTCGGCGCAGCGCGTCTTCCACCGGCACGCAGTTGTAGCCCAGCTCCCGCTCGGCTTTGGCGGAGGAAGCAAACATTTTTTTGCGCCCCATTTTCACCGCGTCAATCGTGGCCCGCGGCTCCTTGCCCATGATCGTCCCCGTGAACACCTGATCGAACACTGCAAATCCCATCGCCACTGCATGCGGCACTTTCATCGTGGGCGAAGGCAATCCGGTAAGCGCCGCGAGCTTGTCCAGAATCTGCTTTAGCGTCAGGTTCTCACCGCCCAGAATGTAACGCTCACCCGGCCGGGCCTTTTCCATTGCCAGCAGATGTCCGCGCGCTACCTCTTTCACGTCAGCCAGGTTCAGTCCCGTATCCACATAGGCCGGAAACTTGCGCTGAAGAAAATCGACCACAATGCGCCCCGTCGGCGTCGGCTTGATGTCATACTCGCCGATCGGCGTCGTAGGGTTCACCACCACCACGTTCGCACCGTTCTTCCCCGCCTCCAGCGCGATCTGCTCGGCCATAAACTTTGACCGCTTATAGTGGCCCACCATGTCTTTGATAGAAACCGGCGAGTCCTCCGCCGCAATATGCCCGTCGCGCGTAAATCCCATGGTCGCCACCGAGCTGGTATAAATCACCCTCCGTACGCCGTTCTCCTGCGCCGCCCGGATAATTGCTCGCGTACCTTCCACGTTGGCCCGATACATCTGCTCCGGATCGCGCACCCACAACCGGTAATCTGCTGCCACATGAAAAACAAATTCGCAGCCTGCCATCATCTGCTTCAGCGATTCCGGTTTGCGCAGATCGCCCATGGCGATTTCCGCCCGCAGGTCGGCGATGTTGTCTGTTCGGCTCGTCGGCCGCACCAGCAGCCGCAGCTCCGCGCCCTGCGCCACCAGCGCTCGCGCCACATGGCTGCC
>JBARMK010000360.1:0-3296 GCA_049802395.1 Candidatus Angelobacter sp. | reverse complement strand
AGGCTGGATTTTAAAAGAGAAATATGCCCGCTGAATTCTTAAGTCAGACAAATAGGCAAAAGTTTCTTGCGTCAACGCTCGTTTGGCCGCGGCTTTCGGAGGAGCCCGAAAAGTCGAAACGCCAGAGTCTGGATCTCTGCATGCTGGACGACAAAGGTGATATCGTAAATGTGTGCGCGACCCTGGGATCATACGCCGCGATAGCCCCCGCGTTAGCTTTGGAAGCCTTTGCCGGTGCCGCCATCGATGGAAGTCTTCCGCTAAGTGCAGGCTCCATTAACGGTGGCTTGCCAACAGACCCGCTGCAAGCTGCAGAAGCTGCTTACGACAAAATGGTGAAAAAATCTTCGACGATGCAAAGAGAGAGCTCTTCCTGAGCTGCGGTTTCCGCCAGCCGGATCCGATTGCTTTAGGATTGATGGATGGCAAACTGCTGGAATCAACTTTCTGGAATCCAGCTGCATTCCTGTATCCCACATCAAATTCAACAGTCAGCTGTGTCAAATAGAGGAATCAGCCCTCTCCTCTATGGTTAAGGAATTCGTCGGGTGACAGCGAAGTTTTCTTGACCATACGGGGAATTCTTAGAAGCCGAAAGGCGCGTCATTTCGGTGGATGGCACCTTCCGCTGGCGGAATCAGTGAACTGGCCTCCGGAACTTCTTCCTGCGCTAGAGTGGGGATGTTTTGGCCGGACTTCATCACGAATATTCGCCGGAAGGCGACGCCGTCTGAACTCAATCTGTATTCTGCGGAGCACAGCGCCTTGAACGCTAGGCAGTGTGGGGTTTTTCCAGCGGATTAATGATACACATGGGCAGCTTTGCCATTACCTCACAACCTGAGCAATCCAGGCGATTCCTCAACATGAGAGTACCTTGATGTGCCTCAATAATTTGCCTGCTCAGTAGAAGACCAATGCCAGAACCGGTCTGTTTGGTCGTGTAAAACGGCACAAACAGATTTTCCGTTTCTGTAAGCCCGATGCCTTCATCGCGAATACAGATTTCAATGTCTTTGGCATGCACCGACCAGAGCACAGTAACGGCTTCTGGTCCAATTTCCTTTTCCGAGACGAGCAAAACGGAGTCAGCGGCATTTTTGATCAGGTTGATAAGCGCCTGTTCGAGCTGGTCCGGATCCACGGAGACTTGGACCTTGGGTCCGGGAACGATATTTACCGCCAAGCGAGATTCCAATGTAGCTACGTGGGCAACCAGACTATCAAGAGCAACAGCTCGCCGTTCGGGTTTGGGCACCTTAGCAACGCGCGTGTAGCTTTGCAGGAAACGATTCAGCGAATCTGCGCGATCATGAATGACCTCCAGTCCGTGGTTTAAGTTTTCAGAAATGGGCATAGGTAGTTCAGTCGTAGAAGCCATGCGACGAAGAGTTCGTGCGATGCTCCTGATAGGTGCGAGCGAGTTATTAATTTCATGACCTAATACGCGAATGAGCCGTTGCCATGCTACGCGTTCTTCAGCCCGCAAAGCCTCTGATGCCTCAGACAAGACAATCAGGCTGTGGGGTTCGCCGCTTTGCCGAAAACTGGCGCGCCGCACGATCCAACGCTTTTCTACACCGGAGTCAGAACGGGAGACCACCTCCCAAGCGGGGCCTTTCACCAGGTCCTCGATTTTGAGCTCCAGGGCCGTGCGGTTCAGAATCTCTTCTTCATTTTTTCCCAGGAAGAGGGCGCCTGCGCGATTGACGATCCGGAGCCGATTATCAGGAGAAAACGCAAAGATGATAATGGTGCCGGTTGCAGCCATTATCTTGCGCAGCAGGTTCGTTTTTTCAATTGCGCCAGCGCGTTCCTCGCCCAGGGCGCGTGATAAATTATTTATTTCCAGGGCCAGATCACCAAGAGCATCACCGGGGGTTGCCTTGGTAGCGCGAAAAGAGAAATCCTCTTCTTTTACTGCCGAGATGACATTGGAGAGCACGCGCAGAGAATTCACGACATGGTCTCGCGCTGATTCGGTCAGCCCCAGCCAGAGAAAAACGATCAGTGTGCTGATTTCGATTTTGTGATCGAGGGAATAGGCAGTTCTCCACAACAGCAGAAGGCCCAAAACCACGCCAGGCACACCTGCAAGCAGAATGGAGAAAAGCAAGCGCTTTTCAAAGCGCTCGGATAATTGGTTACTGCGTTTAGCGTTTTTCTTTGCGCGCAGGATCAGGCGCATAAAGACCGTATTTCTCCATCCGACGATAAAAAGTTCCGCGGCTAAGACCCAATACTTCCGCGGCCTGGCTTATGTTTCCGCTATAGCGAGCAAGGGCTTTGCTGATCAGCAACTCTTCCACTTGTTCCAGGCTCATCTCCGAAAGATCCGGGACAGAAGAATAGGCCTCATTCTGTAGGCCAAGATGATGAACCTGAATAGAATTTTCACGACACATGATCACGGCGCGTTCGATGGTATGCTCCAGTTCCCTGACATTCCCTGGCCATGCATATTCGGCGAGTTTGTGAAGCGCCTCACCCGAGAAGCTGTCAATCTGTTTTTTGTATCGCGAAGCATATTTGGAAAGAAAATGGGAGGAGAGGGTTGGAATGTCTTCCTTGCGCTCTCGCAACGGGGGAATCCGCACCTCAACTGTGTTCAAGCGGAAAAACAGGTCTTCGCGAAATTCTCCAGCGCTGCAGGCAGCTCGCAAATCAGCATTGGTGGCAGACAACACCCGCACATCCACCTGACGTGTGCGGGACGAGCCGACACGCTCCATCTCGCCAGTTTCCAGCACGCGCAGCAGTTTCGCTTGCTGGCGTAAGGGAACGTTGGCGATCTCGTCCAGGAATAATGTACCCGCATCGGCCATTTCAAAACGTCCAATGCGATCGTTCCTGGCATCCGTAAACGCTCCCTTCACATGGCCGAATAATTCGCTTTCGAAGGTACCCTCGGGCAATCCTCCGGTGTTCACCGTAATCAGGGGCTTGTCAGCGCGTAATGAGACTGCATGCAGCATTTGCGCAACTATTTCCTTGCCCGTCCCATGCTCTCCAGTAATCAACACGTTGGCATGCGACGGGCCAACCTGTGAAATGGTGTCTACAATGGAGCGCATGGCAGGCGCCTGGGCAATAAAACTTGGGCGCCCCTGGCTTCTGAAGAGCTTGTTCTCCGCTTCCAGCCTTTGTCCCTGGCGTAAGGCCTGACATAGTTCGGCCTGATTGCGGACAGTAGTTACAAGGCGCTCGTCGTCCCAGGGCTTCTGAATGAAATCACGCGCGCCCCGGCGAACCGCCTCAAGCGCCAGATCAATGGTGCCCCATGCAGTCATCACCAC
>JBARMK010000359.1:0-22853 GCA_049802395.1 Candidatus Angelobacter sp. | reverse complement strand
GCCCAGCGGGATAATATCTGTTTAACAGGTACTTATCTTGTCCCGCTGGAGCCCCGGACCCTCTTGACCAACAGCTAGCAGTCCAAGTAGAACACTTCCGAATTCGAATCGCCTGCTAATCTGGCCGGGCCCCGTTTGTTGAAGGAGGCACTTTTGAAGGTTTACGAAGGCAAGGACATCCGCAATCTTGTGGTGATTGGGCACTCGCACTCGGGCAAGACCTCCCTGGTTTCCGCGATGTTATACACCGGTGGCGCCACGTCCAAGCTGGGCCGCGTTGACGACGGTTCCACCGTCACCGATCACGACGAAGAAGAAGTCGCGCGGCAGATGACCATCTCCACCTCCATTGCGTCTCTCGAGTGGCACAACACCAAGATCAACTTGTTCGACTCGCCCGGCTTTACCATGTTCGCCCATGAAGCCCGGATTGCTATGTCCGCCGCCGAAGCGGCGCTGGTGGTAGTGGACGGCGTTTCCGGCGTTGAAGTGGTTACGGAAAAAGTCTGGCAGTACGCGGAAGAGATCAACCTGCCGCGCGTGATTTGCGTGAGCCGCATGGACCGCGAGCGCGCCAACTGGGAAACCGCGCTGGAGAGCCTGATTAACGCCTTTGGCCGCCTAATTGTGC
Source organism: Candidatus Angelobacter sp. (assembly GCA_049802395.1). Lineage (GTDB taxonomy): Bacteria > Acidobacteriota > Terriglobia > Terriglobales > Acidobacteriaceae > Angelobacter. The sequence continues at coordinate 22,222 of JBARMK010000359.1, read as the reverse complement.
CGGTGCAGATTCCCATCGGCAGTGAAAAGAGCCTCAAGGGCGTGATCGATCTGGTTACCATGAAGGCCTATACGTATGACATGGGCGGCAATGGCAAAGGCAAAGAAGGTCCGATACCAGCCGAACTTGAAGTCGCCGCCAAAGAAGCCCATGAAAAGTTGGTGGAGATTGTCGCCGAAGGCAAAGACGAGCTGATGGAAGAGTTCTTCGATAAAGGAACCATTAGCGAAGAGCACCTGATTCCTGCCCTGCATGAGGCCATTAGGGAAGATAGGATCTTCCCTGTGCTCTTTGCCTCCGGCCTGGGCAATATCGGCACCGACCACCTGCTGGACTTCGTCGTCGATTACTTCCCCACCGCCGCCGAGCACGCTGCGGTGCACGCTGAACCCGCCAGCGCTGGCAATGGCCACGCCACCGACCTCAAGGTCAGTGATGCCGCGCCTACTTCGGTCTATGTCTTCAAGACCGCCAATGATCCCTTTGCCGGCCGTATTACTTTCTTCAAGGTCTTCTCCGGCGTGGTAAAGAATGATGCCACACTGCAAAACTTTACCCGCGGCACCTCAGAGAAGCTGGCCCATCTCTCAATACCGCAAGGCAAGAACCTTTCCCCGGTGCCTGAGCTGCACGCCGGCGATATTGGCGCTGTGGCCAAGTTGCGGGACACGCTTACCGGTGACACGCTCGGGGACAAGACCAATCCCATACGCTTTGCTGGCGTCACGCTGCCGGAGCCGGCCATCACCTTCGCCATCGAGCCCAAGTCGCGCAACGATGAAGATAAACTTTCCAACGGCCTGCACAAGCTGATGGAAGAAGACCCAATGGTGCGCTTCTTCCGCGATGAGCAGACCAAGGAATTCCTGATCGCGGGAACCGGCCAGCAGCACATTGAAGTGCTGGTTTCAAAGCTCAAGAAGCGCTATCACACAGAAGTGGTTCTGAAAGCGCCGAAGGTGCCGTATCGTGAAACCATCCGCGGCAAGGCAGACGTTCAGGGCCGCCACAAGAAGCAGAGCGGCGGCCACGGCCAGTATGGCGACTGCAAGATCAAGATGGAGCCGCTGGAGCGCGGCAAGGTGTTTGAGTTCGTCAACGACATTTTTGGCGGATCGATTCCCCGCAACTACATTCCCGCGGTGGAAAAAGGAATTGTGGAAGCCGCAGCGCGCGGATATCTGGCGGGATTTCCTGTGGTGGATTTCCGCGTGATCCTGTACGACGGCAGCTACCACGACGTCGACTCGAACGAACTGTCCTTCAAGACCGCAGGCCGCATCGCCTTCAAAAAGGCGATGGAGCAGGCAAAGCCCACGCTGCTTGAGCCAATCATGAAGGTCGAGATCAGTATCCCTGACGAATTTGCCGGCAGCATCATGGGCGATCTTAACTCGCGCCGGGGACGCATACAGGGCATGGACAACAAGGCGGGCAAGACCATCGTGAAGGCCGAGTGTCCCATGGCGGAGATGCTGACTTACGGCGCCGATCTTACGTCGATGACGCAGGGCCGCGGCAGCTTCAACATGGAGATGGGGCATTACGACTTCGTACCCTCGATGTTGCAGGAAAAGATTATCAGCCAAGCCAAGGCGGAGCGCGGCGAACTGGTGGAAGTGGAAGAGTAAGAGCAACTAAACTTTGCGCAGGGCCGCTTAAGGGCGGCCTTGTTTTTTGCCGCCGGCGTTTTTTTGCGTTGCGCGAATCTTGCCGCTTTCGCCGGGACGAAAATGTTTCCGCTGCTTGCCATCATTCTTGCGGATGATGCGCTCTATGCCGGCGTTCAGGTCGTAGCCAAACAGCCGGCAGAATCCTTCCATCACAAAGACCATGTCGCCGAGTTCGTTCTCAATTCCCGCTTTTGGCTGGTCACGTAGCACAGCGCGAGTCAGCTCTCCAAATTCTTCGGCCATCAGGCACAGCCAGAGATGTTTAGTTTGGTTCTTAGAGGTGAGGCCAAATTCTTTGTGGAAGCGCTGCACCGAACCCGCAAGGTGGTTGTTGATCACCAGTGTTCTCCGATCGACAAAACTGACTCAACTATATGCGGACTGACTTCAGGATTGCAGGAAGGGCTCGCCAGTCTTCAGGCAGCGTTCCGCCCGCTGGAGTTCACGGCCAACGTACATAGCGTGGCTGATCTCTGAAATCGCGCGTGCTTTTCCCAATTCGTGTTCAATGGCCTGGCTGGAGGTCCCTTCAAAGCGGTTGACTGTCATGCCCTGGAAGCGCTGCACGACTTTAATGCGGCCTTCATCGAGCGTGATTTCAAAATGGCCATTCGCGTCTTCGCGATAATGCTTGTATCCCTTCTTATATCTGTCGATGACGGACAGGACCTTTTGCATCTCGCTCATGCGCAGGCTGATCGACTCGCTGATCATCACCAGCGGCCCAATGGGAATTTCCGTTGCCGCGGCCACCTGGTGCAAAATGCGAATCAGTCCGTAGCAATTCATGATCCATGCCGTAGCAGCGTTATGGGCGCGGAAGGTTGCGGTGAGGCTCAGGCGCTCGTCATAGACCCGGAAGAAAAGACTCGCCAGGCATGGGACCTCCTCGCCCTTGAGGTCAATTCGCGTATCCCAGAGCGCTACATAGGCATGCCGGCTGCCGCGTTCCTCTTTTAAGATGCGGGCACATTCCTCCAACGTGTCGAGCCCGAAATGGCTGCGCAGCCGCGAGCCGTATGTGTAATCGATATCGGGCGGGCAGGCCGGGTTGAGTATCTGTTCCTGGTAGCGCTGCAGTTCGCTGAGATCGAGTCCGTATTCCTTCAACGTTTCGGCGCTCTCTGGCCGGGGATCGCGGATCACCACTCTCAGATTCAGCAACTCTCGGCGATCGCCCTGCGCGGTATCGACGCTGTTCTTCCGGCCAAATTCCGAAAGCACAAAGAGAGCTTCCCGCCAGGCCTCGGTTGGAGTATCGGCCGCCACGTCCTGAGCTACGGGATTGCTGGGCTTGGTGTCCACCTTCATTTCCGGAAGGGTGATGCTGATCCTCTCCTGCGCCGCGGAGTTTCCACTCTGGTCTCCACTCTGAAGAAAACACTTGAACTCCTCACGGTCCCAGGTCCTCAGGTCTTCGCCCAGATCAAGAATTCGCGGCTTGTGAGGAAAGAGTTCTGGCGTAAGGAGAGCTGGCAGGCGGCGGGTTGTGCCCTGAATGGTGATGGTGTTGTATTTCAGGTCGAGGTCGGTGATGCCTTTGGCAAAGAAATTCACCAGAGAATCCCGGGAATCGGAGAGGTTTTTGCCCAGCAGCGCCAGCGAGTGAATTTGCGGATTGTAGAGCAGATTGGCCAGCATCTGCGGCAGGCCGTCGCCATAAAGGTTGGCGATCACGGCGATCTGAGATGTGTCCGGGGAAAAATCTATGCCTGCCTCCTCCAGCATCATCTGGACTGCATCAACCTTGGACCAGAGGGTGACAATCGCAAACTTCCCGGTGGGGTTCAGGATGCGCAGCTTTTCACCCAGGTAGAGCGGTTCGAAATGCAGTTGGGCGCTGATGTCAGTTGAGCTCATAGAACCAATTCGGATCCGGATTTTTTAGCAGGTCCAGAACTTTTGTAATGAGTTTTCGGTTCGCGACGGCCGCCCGCATGACAGGATCTTCCAGCCATTTGTTCCCTTGCTCCGACTCTTTGGCGGCGCCCTCCCAAATTTCCCTTATTTCGTCAATCGGGACAAAGGTGAATGATTCATCTTTGCCCAGCGCTTTTCGCGCGGACGCATCAAATTTCATAAAGCACAGATTAAACAAATAATGATTCCATACGCCCTTGCTAGGCGAGATTTGTTTCTTTTCAACCCTATCGGCGCCTGAGGGTAACTCCACTATTTCACATCCGGCATTCGGGGAGATTATTCCGGCGAAAACCGGCCGAGCAAGGGCGGATTTGGAATCTGTGGTTCCACCTTCCCACTGTTTCTGTTTGAGATCCGAGATTTCTATCACGGGAAGAAGCTTGGCCCTCCATTCATCATTACTCCGCAGGAGCAACTCAATCCTCTTGCTCGCCGCTTGCCGGACCACCACACAACCCACGAAATATCGGGCCGGGCAGAACTCATGTGGCAACTCCATGTCGCCTGGATATTCGTTCAACACCTGCTTTTCGAATCGCGCATCGGTAAAGAACTTCTGCGAATCCTTTTTCAAAATTCCCTGTGCAAGATTCAGCGATGCCCACCGGATAGTGTTGAAGATGTGCGGCTGCTCTTCACGGTTCGGGGGCAATGTCCAGTAACTTGGAAACAGGGGATGTTTGAATTCCAATGCCAGGCGCAAAAGGTTGGCAAACCGCGCCGGCAAGTTAGCCGTGCCTCCCCGGTTACGGTCGTCGCCGGGCTGGGTCAACAGCAAACTAAGGTCATACTTCTCGCCGTTGCGGGTGAGCGCGCCGATGGCGGCAAGTATCTCGTGAACGCTATTCCCGAGCATTCGATCTACAGTGTCACAAGGTTGCGGGACCTTGACATCACCCGCCGCGAAATTGGCCTTCTCTACCCGGGTTAAGGCGATGCCAAGCCGTTTGCGAATGAACTCAGGCGTGAAAGATCCTCTGAGGAACTGCCGGCACGGCTCGCGACGCTGGAACTGGTCATCGCCGGCGCCCATGGTGAAATTCCACGTTGTAACAGTGTGGTCCTGGTTATCAATCTGATGCACGAAGAAAGCGTTGTCAGTGCGAGTGTCATCCGGAGGCCAGAAGGAAACGCTGCCCGCTCCGAAAATGAGAATCTTTTCGTCGAGATAGTCACGGTGCCAGGTGTCGCTAGCGGGATCACTGCCGTAGCAGGGGCGGGTTTCCTGAGATATAAACGGTTGATGCTGGTGCCCGTGGAGCAACATGCTGTATCCGTTGGCGATCAGTTTGTCTATGAGCGCCCTGGAGTCTGCAATCAGGCTAAACTCCATTCTGGCAGCGACATCCCCTTCAGGAAGTTTTACGATGCGCGATACTTCCTTGACGTGATGGTGCAACACTCCGATCTTGATTGGTGCTGAAGCCGCTTTCAACCCACTGAGGAACTCAAAGAGTTTCGGCTGGCCGTTGCCGATAAAACCTATGCCGGGCCAGTCGGCCCCCTCGACCAGACAAGAATTGTAGCCATGTATTTCAACAAACTGGCCGGACTTCAACTGAAACGCGGCGTAAGAAGGCATGTAATGGCGAATGGGATTGGATTTCCAGTCGTCCTCGGAGTCAGATTCCCATTTCTTTAGCTCGTCGGCGAGGGGACTGGCTTTTTCAAGCTGTATTCGACGATAGACGTAGCCGAAGTAGTCTTTAGTCTTGTCGGGATAAATACTGGATCGATCGCCGGAGGCTTTGGCGTATTTCTCGGCGCCCCAACTGATATCGTGGTTCCCGGGAATAACGATCCAGCGTTGAAAGGGAATTCCTAACTGGTCGCGCAGTGCGTCGAGCTCTTTCTTGGCATATGTTTCCAGTTCGTTATGCGTGTCCTTGAAGGCAAAATCCCCTGAAATAATGACTGCGTCCAGTTTGAGACCCGCACTGGATAGCGCCTCCGAGACCTTGGTTGCTAAAGACGGAGCATCGGGAGTGCCAGGAGCGCGCTTGAATCTGAACGACCCTTCGTTATTGAAGTGAACGTCCGATAGCTGCAAGACGGTGAGTTGATCTTTATCACAGACGATAGGGCTGGAGTATAGCGATTCCGCGGCCTTACAAAGCTCAGGCTCTCTAAAGCCAACCAGCCGATCAGCGCTCATGTCTATCCCTTTCCCCGCGATACACTTAAATTCGAGAAGGGCCCGGTGAAATCCCGGTATAAGGATTTGTGGTTCTCGATCCTGTGCCATTTCTTCAAGATCTTCTCACCGCGCTCGTCGGCCAGTTGTGTAACCACCGCTACATCATCCCAGCCACGAATATTCGGATAAGCGTAATAAGGGGATGTTTTGGGAATACCGCGGACAAAGACAACCTGTGGGATCACCCACTCCAATCTTGCCAGGTAGACACGATGCATGCCGTCACAGATCAGATTGACCACATGTCCATTGGCTTCAATGGACTCTTCTACCACGGGAGGCAGCAGCCCTATCGGTTGCTCTTGCCCTTCCACTTCCATTTCGATAAAGCCATTCAACCCAAGCAGGTCAACATCATGCCGGGCAAGCTCATGTCTCAGGTTCCGCTGGCGTTCTAAATTGTCCTGCAATACGTAGTGTTGGGCGGGAGCGAGATGGTCCGTATGGATTCGCTCCACGGAGATAGCGGCGTCTTTATAAGGCAGTGCGTTGGCATTGCCGGAAAGGGGGACCCGCCTCATCCTCGCCACCAACTCCTCAACCCCATGATGCCTGACCTTAAGTATTTTGATAGCCACTGAATAGCTCCTGGATAACAGCCGATTGTAGCTCCACGATGGAAGCGAGAGTAAGATCGGGCCGGGGCAGCCGGCCCTGAATCACCCCGGCCAGCGCGGGCACTTCGCGTTCGGCACGGGATAGTATCCACGCTGTTTTCATACCTTGGCGGATGGCCGGGGCAATATCGTTGTCATAAGTGTCACCAATCATCAAGACCCGCTCAGGCGCGGATTTCAGCGCGCGCAGGGCAGACTGGAAGAAAGCCGCTTCGGGCTTCTTCATTCCGGCCTGGAAACTCAACTGCTTCACCTCCGCCAGTTCATTGATTTCGGGGCAAGCCGAGGTGAACGCGTGGTAGTAAGGCGGCCAGATGTCGGAGAGCAGCCCCACGGTTTTCCCAGCCTCTTTAAAAAATCGAACTGCATCAAGGGCCCCTGGAATCGGCATAGCGCCGGTTTCCTGATCGTGCCACAGGCGGGAGAGAAAGTCGCCGTCATCCTTATTGACCTGAACCCCGCAGCGCCTCAGCAGGTCGCAGACATCGGAGGCAGATTTAAAATCCGTGCACATGATCATCCGGCTGATTTGTGCCGCCAACTCAGCCTTGAGCGCGAAATGCTTAACCACTTCTTTGTTTGGACTGATAGAGGGGCCCATGACCAGAGTGGATCCAATGTCAAACAACACTGCTTGAATCGAGTCAAGAATGCTAAGCATAGAGCCGGACCGAAGACCGAGTTGGAAGCGCGCAATGGCTGTGCCAGCGAAACCGGCAAGACGTGATCAGCGCTTATCTCCCATAATTTTGCTGGCCAGGGGCGACGTCTGATTCACGTATTTGCTGGCCCGCCGCTTTCCGTAGGGAACATCGGCCGGCGATGACATGGTCTCAAAGGTAAAGGAGCATATTCTCATTCCCGGATACAAGCCAACCGGAATGATGCCGACATTCCCAAGTTCCAACGTTGCATTGCCAACCCATCCGGGATCAAAGACACTCGCGGTCCCGTGGACGATGATTCCCAGCCGCCCCAGGCTGCTGCGGCCTTCCAGCCGGGCCAGGATGTCTGGAGGCAGCTCCATGGATTCCCTGGTTATGCCCAGCACCATCTGACCGGGATGCAACACAAAAGTCTCATCATCGGAAACAGTCACCTGGCGCATTACTTGGTCCATATCGACGCCGTTGCGCAGATCGATAAACGGGAACTTGCTGTGCTCAAAAACGCTGAACACGTTGCCCAACTTGAGGTCGATGGAGCAGCTTCCCAGTTGGGTCTCAAAATCGATGGCAGGGGTAAGCCGGATTTTCCCGGACTCGATGTGCTGACGGATATCACGGTCCGATAGGACCATTCAGTACGCTCCTTAAATCTTTGGTCGCTGCGGAGGTCGCGGAAAGGACGGCGCCAAGGCCAATTCGGTCTGAATATTTCGAAGCACGCTTCCCCGTCTCAGGAGAAAACGTTTTGTTCGAGCATTCAGACTGAAGCGTGTGCCCTCGGCGATTTTACGTCACGAGTTGGATGGTTTCAATGGCCCGACTTTCGGCTATTGGGGTCAAAACGGTCCTGTTTTGCACAGGAGACTATTCATATTTCAATGCTTGTAACGGCTCGGTATTCATAGCGCGCCGCGCCGGGATGAATGACGCCACCAGACCTACAACGGCCAGCAACACGGAAACCAGGATCAGCGTGAGCGGATCTGTCGCCGTAACGCCTACCAGCAGTGATGAGATTCCGCGCGCGGCCACAAAGGTCAACGCCAGACCAGCCAGCAATCCTGCGCCAACCAAAACAAATCCGTGGCGGATGACCATTTTCAGGATGTCGCTACGGTCGGCTCCCAGAGCCATGCGCACGCCAATCTCATGCGTGCGTTGCGACGTGGCATACGAGATTACGCTGTAAACGCCCACCAGCGCCAGCACCAAACCAAGCAGGCCCAGCGTCACGGTGAAGCGCGTGCCCATCCGGAACAGGAAAAAGCCGTTCGCTCCGCCGAGCGACTGTTCCATGGTCTGCACGTCGGTCAGAGGAAGGCCGGGAGCGAGATTGTGGATCTGCTCTTCTACCGCCGGAATCAAGGCTTCAGGGTCAGTAGCAGTACGGAGCTGCAACGTCATAAACGTGGTTGGGTTCTGCGCCTGAGGCTGATAGTAGAACAGAGTCGTCTCGTCAACGGGATCGTTGTATTTACCTTGCTTCGTTACTCCCACCACTTCAATGAACGGTCCTGAAATACCCTTGGCGCTGAAGCGTTTTCCCAGAGCGTCCTGATTTGGCCAGAATTTCTTTGCCATGGCTTCATTGACTACCGCGACCATAGGCGTTTTGTCCGTGTCCTGCTCGTTCAATAGACGCCCGCGGAGCAGCGGGATGCGCATGGTGGTGAAATACTCAGGATCAACCACGTTGTAAAACGCCATAGGCGCCACATCCTTGGTTGAAACGGCCTGACCCTCGACGTAGACCGGACTATTCTCATTGGAATAGCCCATTGGAACGCACGCCGCAACGCTTGCTGACTGCACGCCTGGCAGCGCTCGAACGCGGTCCTCCATGGCCCGAACGAACTGTTGCGTACGTGGAATGTCGAACCCAATCGTGCGCGTCTCCATGGTAAGGTTGAGCACGTTGTGCGGATCAAAACCCAAATAGCTGTGCTCGGCATTCTGGGCGCTGCGGACGAACAAACCCGCCACCACCAGCAGCATCAATGACACGGCGACCTGCGCCACTACCAGTGCGCTGCGCATGCGGGATTTGCCGGAGCCTAGAATGCCGCGGCTGCCTTCATGCAACACCTGGTTGAAATCCGCCCGGGCGGCGCGCCACGCCGGCGCAAGGCCAACCAGCAGACCTGTCAATAATGCGATCGCCAGACCAAAGCTGAACACGCGCCAGTCAAAACTAAAGTCAAACTTGATGGGAATGTCGGCTACATCCAGGCGGATGGAGCTGACCAGCCGGCTGGCCCATACCCCAACAACAACTCCCAGGAGTCCGCCCATCGATCCCAGCAAAATGCTTTCCGTCAGCAACTGGCGGACGATGCGAACCCGGGCAGCTCCAAGCGCGGTGCGGATGGCCAATTCGCGTTCACGCGCCGTGGCCCGCACCAACACGATATTGGCGACGTTCGAGCACGCCAGCAACAGCACAAGACCCGCCAATACCATGAATAGCACTCCAACAATCACCAGACCGTTGGCAGGATCAGGATCAGGGCGGGCCAGCCTCTCCGGATAAAGACGCAAGCTGATGTTCTTGTGTGTGTCGGGAAATTGCTGATTCAGTCGCTGAGCCACTACGTTAGCGGAAGCCTGCGCCTGCTGGCGCGATACTCCCGGCGCCAGAACCCCGAGAATCGCGAGGTCACGCGTGTCGCGCTTGGTCCAGTAATCGTTCTTGTCGGCATTCTGGTTCCACAGCGTGCGCATGCCCAGCGGCAGATAGGCCTGCATATCAACCAGGGAATACAAGCCATGGAAGCCTTCCGGCGCAACCCCAATCACGGTTACGGAATGGCCGTTCATTCGCACTTGCTTGCCGACGATCGACTCATCGCCATTGAAGCGCTTTTTCCAGTAGCTATAGCCGAGCACGACGACCTTTTCGGCGCCATTTTTTTCTGTCTCGGCACCGTAAATCAGCCGACCCTGTGCCGGCTTAAGACCGAGCGCTTGAAAATAATTCGAGCTGACGTAGCTGAACAACACCGGCTCCGCTTTGCCTTCAACCTCCATGCCGGCCAGACTGAGCGCATATCCCAAAACGCCAGAGAAGCCTTCGGACTGGCTGCGAATGTCCTGAAAATCGGGGTAAGAGAAGTGGCTAAATGGGTCACTGCCCTGGGATTGGCCGCCGAAAACAACCAGCCGCTCAGCATTCGCCACCGGCAAAGGACGAAGCATCAGGCCATTGATTGCGCTAAAGATCGTGGTATTCGCGCCAATGCCCAATGCCAGCGTGAGAGCCGCCACCAGCGTCATGGCAGGGTTCTTCAACAGCATGCGGATTCCGTAGCGGATGTCCTGAATCAGCGTCCCCATAGTTACCTCCGGCGAGCAAGTAGGCAAGATGTTGCGAATAAAAGCAGAGTGGCAATTCGACGGCCCAACGCACGCGCGCCGCTAAGGCACTCCAGTCTCAATAGTTATACGCAAGCCAGAGCAGCCAGGTTCCGCTTCTGAGTGTTCGGTTTCGAACAGTCGCATGCCGGAATCGGGCAGAGGCAAAGGATTTGAAGTATCTACCGGGTTACTTTAAAGCGCAGGAGGCCGAGAGGTTGCAAGTTACAACTTGGCCCGAGCGTGGCCGGTTGCGTTCAGCTTCGAACCTCTGCGATTCGGACGCCCAGAACATCTCCATGGCGAGAGTTGAACTGGAATATGAGACGATTACCAGAGCGAGATAGCCTGTGCTCTCTATTGATGCTAAAGACCATGACCAGCGTTCGAATGGACAAATGGCTCTGGGCCGCCAGATTCTTCAAGACACGGGCCTTAGCGCAACGGGCATGTGAGCTGGGAAGGATTGTGTCCAACGGCCACGTTGCTAAACCTGCGCGTGAAGTAAAAGTTGGCGATCTCTTGCAGATCAAGACTGCGGAAGATTTTCAAGTCGAGGTCTTGCTTCTCAGCGAGGTGCGCGGGCCGGCGTCAGTGGCGCAGACGCTCTATCGTGAAACCGATGCCAGCCAGGAATCCCGCATGAGAGTGAGGGCGGAGCGCAAAGCCATGATCGATTACTCTCCGGCTCCGGCGGGACGACCGTCCAAGCGCGACCGGCGGAAGATCATCCAGTTCAGGGAAGAGCGCAACCGCTAGCGGTGGCAGCGAAAGCCTACCCTGAAACGCTTCGTGTACTCATCGCAAGGGGAACCCATAGTGGAAGAGGCTAAAGCATCCCGAACCGCTCTTAGCGTAGCCATCCGCAGGGCGTCACACCAGATTTACGATTCGCGTCCCCTGGTGCTTGAAGATCCGATCGCGGTGCCGATTTTGGGTGAGCGCTACCGGCCAGTGCTGGAAGAAGCCGCCGCATCCATCAATGACAGGTACTCACTTTCAATGCGGGCCTGGCTTGTTGCCCGCAGCCGATATGCTGAGGAAAAGCTTGCGCAGGCGGTTGGCCGCGGAGCGCGGCAATACGTTTTGCTGGGCGCGGGACTTGACACGTTCGCTCATCGCAACCCGCATCCGGGCTTGCATGTTTTTGAGGTTGACCATCCGGCGACACAGCAGTGGAAGCGCGAGCTGCTGGCTGCGAGCGGATTGCCCGAGCTTTCCACCCTGCGCTACGTTCCGGTGGATTTTGAGCGCCAGAGCCTGCGGCGGCAACTGGAAATCAGTGGACTTGATTTCGCATCGGCAACCGTCTTTGCGTGGCTGGGGGTGGTGCTGTATCTTACGCATCCAGCTTTTCGCGCCACCGTGGAGATGATTGCCGCTTTCCCTCCGGGGAGCGCCGTGGTTTTCGATTATGCCTTGCCGCGTCACGCGCTGCCGCCGGAGGAGCACGCAGCCCGCGATTTGCTCTCCGCCCGGGTGGAGAGCATTGGCGAGCCGTTTCAGCTTTTTTTTACGCCGCAGGAGATTGCCGCGGAGCTCAAAGCATTCAGCATCCTCGAAGATATGGATTCAAAGCAATTGAACACGCTCTATTTCTCCAATCGCGGGGACAAGCTGGGTCTTGCGGGCCGGTCCGCCAATATCATGAGCGCGTGGCGCTGAACGGCCGATACAGCGGAACCGATTTGCATCCCGACACAAGGAACGGCTACCCTAGGCAGTTTCGTGCCCCACTTGGAGGAGCAATGTTTTCACACAGAATCTGTAGATCGGCGCTGCTGGTGGTGCTGGCAACCGGCATGGCAGTGGGACAAACAGCGACCAAGAAATCTTCCCCAAAATCTTCTGACGGAGCGTCGTCCACACACGGCAAGGGAACCGCCACAGTCGCTGATGCACAGGCGTTCATGAAAAAGGTTGAAGACCAGCTTGAAGACCTGACCGTCCGCGCCAGCCGCGCCGGATGGGTGCAGGAGAATTTCATCACCGACGATACGGAGACAATGTCGGCGCAGGCCAATGAAAAGTTGACCGCTGTGGTGACGCAGCTTGCCCTGGATGCCCGGCGTTTTGACGGCCTGAAGCTGCCGCCCGACCTCGCGCGCAAATTCCTGTTGCTAAAGTTGTCCCTGACGGCGCCAGCGCCGAACAATGACGCTGAACGCAAGGAGCTGACCGAACTGGCGAGCAAGTTGGACGGCATGTACGGCAAAGGCAAATATTGCAAGCCTCCAGCCGCGGGCGTCGCGGCGGATGCAAAAGAAAAGTGCCTATCGTTGAATGACCTTAGCCGAATTCTGGCCACCAGCACCAATCCTGACGAGTTGCTGGACGCATGGGTGGGATGGCACAAGATCTCCGTGCCGATGAAAGAAAAATATGCCCGCTTTGTGCAGCTCTCGAACAAAGGCGCAACCGAGTTGGGCTTTAAAGATACGGGCGCGATGTGGCGCAGCAACTATGACATGACGCCGGAGGAGTTCAGCGCCGAGATGGAACGCCTGTGGCGGCAAGTGGAGCCCTTTTATGTGTCGCTGCACACCTACGTGCGCAAGCAGCTCATCAAAAAGTACGGCAAGATCGCCGAACGGCCTGACGGCATGATTCCGGCGCATCTTCTAGGGAACATGTGGGCGCAGGAGTGGGGCAATATTTACCCGCTGGTCGCGCCCGCCACCGGCGGACAAGGCTATGACTTGACGCAGTTGCTGAAAGACCACAAAGTCGGCGAACTGGACATGGTCCACTATGGCGAGAATTTCTTTAAGTCGCTGGGCTTTGATCCGCTGCCAAAGACTTTCTGGGAGCGGTCCCTCTTTCTGAAACCGCAGGACCGTGACGTAGTCTGCCACGCCAGCGCATGGGACGTGGATTCGCAGGACGATCTGCGGCTGAAGATGTGCATAGAAGTCCGCGATGAGGATTTCGTTACCATCCACCACGAACTCGGGCACAATTTCTATCAGCGCGCTTACAAAACCCAGCCGCCTCTGTTTCAAGACAGCGCCAATGATGGCTTTCATGAAGCTGTGGGCGACACCATTGCGCTCTCCGTCACGCCGGAGTATCTGAAAGAGGTCGGGCTGCTCAACGCTGTGCCGTCCGAGAATTCAGACATTGGCTACCTGCTCAAGCAAGCCATGGACAAGATTGCCTTTCTGCCTTTTGGACTGCTGATTGATAAGTGGCGCTGGGAAGTCTTCTCCGGCCAAGTCACACCGGAGCAATACAACAAAGCATGGTGGGACCTGAAAGCCAAGTATCAGGGCGTGGCTCCGCCGCTCGAGCGCAGCGAGGCGGATTTTGATCCCGGCGCAAAATATCATATTGCTTCCAACACGCCGTATGCCCGTTACTTTCTGGCGCGAATTCTGCAATTCCAGTTTCATCGCGCGCTGTGCGAGGCCGCAGGTCAGAAAGGGCCACTGCATCGCTGCTCCATTTACAAGAACAAGGCGGCCGGCGAGCGGCTGAACAAGATGCTGAGCATGGGCAAGAGCAAGCCCTGGCCGGACGCCCTGGAGGCCATCAGCGGCCAGCGCCAGATGGACGCTACTGCGATCCTGGATTATTTTGCGCCGCTGAAGAAGTGGCTCGACGAACAAAACCAGGGCGAGAAGGCGGGCTGGGAGGGGATGGACACGGGGACCGAACCGACACCGCGGCATACCAGCCGATAAAGCGTGATAGCAATGAAGAGGGAGCGCAATTCTGCGGCCCTCTTTATTTGTGCTAATCGCGCGGCCAACGACTCGCAATTCCTCTCTGATATGAGACACTTAACTGTTTATGGCCAAGTGGAAGCAATATGAACTCTGGGTACAAACCAGCGAAACCAAATGGGAGATCATCGGCCTGTTTGCCACCCTGGAACTGGCCACAGCGGTGGCTAATGCTCGCTCCGCCCGCGCGCGGTTGATTGAAGTGATGTATGACGGCAGCAAGATGCTGGGGCAGGAGATCATCGCGGAACTCGGAAATACGCGTAAAGAATAGCCGCTCTTTACGTTTTTTGGACTACCATAGTTGTGAACGGGTCGTTTCCGTCCGCACGTCTCCGGAGGATTTTATGATCTCTCCTTCCGTTCGCTTCCATCTTTGCGTCGCCACGCTTCTTTTCTTGTCCACCTGTGCTATCGCACAACGCGGCAGCGCTAATGATCCTGCGCGGGCCGGCGGACCGGTAGACATGCCCACCGCATCCTCACCGATAGCGGAGCCACGCACAAACCCACGCGCTGTCTATATTGCCGGCAAGGTGTTGATTCAGGGAGGCGGGCCCACGGACCAGATTCTGATTGAGCGGGTATGCAGCGGCATCGTCCGGCATGAGGGCCACACAAACTCTAAAGGCGAATATCAGATTGAACTGGGCCGCGACCAGCAGGACCGCGACGCCAGCCAGGCCGATTCAGACAGAATGGTGACCGGCCGCGGATTCAGCTCGGGCACCGCAGGCAGAAGCCAGGTGCGCTATGACGATTGTGATTTGCGCGCGTCACTACCCGGTTTTATCTCTTCCACAGTGCCGATGCGGGTGGAAGACGATATCAGCATTTTGCATGTGGCGACAATCGTTCTCTCGCACATGAGCGGCGTGGAAGGGGCCACAGTCAGCACCAGCAGCATGGCCGCTCCCAAGGATGCGCGCGCGGCTTTTGAGAAGGGCCGCAAAGCCGGGATGGAGAAAAACTATGACGAAGCCATCAAGGAGTTGACCCGGGCCGTCACTCTCTATCCGCAATATGCCAGCGCGTGGTCGCTGATGGGAGAGATCCACCGATTGCAAAACCAGTTCGATGTGGCGCGAAAAGAATACAGCCGTGCCATCGACTGCGATCCTAAGTTCGTAAGCCCATATTTCGGCTTGGCGGCGATATCGGTGATTGAGAACAAATGGCCGGACGCGGCCCAGTACACCGACCAGGTAATCCACTTGAATCCGTTTGCTTATCCCATGGCGTTCTACTTCAGTGCCGCTGCTAACTATAACCTTGGCAAACTGGACGACGCAGAACAAAGCGCGCGCAAGTTTCAGCAAATGGATACAGGGCACACGCGTCCCGATATAGCGCTTCTGCTGGGCAACGTGCTGGCAGCCAAGCATCAGTATGTGGAAGCGGCGCAGCTTTACCGGAATTTCCTGGCCGCCCGGCCCGATGCGCCCAACGCAGCGGAAGTGAAAAAAGAAGCGCAGCGATTGGAGACGCTTAGCACGGCGAAGCAGCAATAACTAGCTGAACGGTCGTTAGCCCTGGAGCGTTGCCCGCTACTCGTACCTTAACGCCACCAGCGGATCCACCTTGGTTGCGCGACGGGCTGGCACATAGCTGGCCAGCAATGCCACCGCGGCCAAAGCCAGCGGCATCAGCACAAAGGTCAACGGATCGATGGCGCGAACTCCAAACAGCAGGCTCGACATCACCCGGGTGAAGGCCAGCGCCGCCGCCAGTCCAAAAGCGACGCCCACGCCCGCCAGCACCGCACCCTGCTTGAGAACAAGGCCAAGCAC
The DNA here is from genome assembly GCA_049802395.1 of Candidatus Angelobacter sp. GTDB lineage: Bacteria > Acidobacteriota > Terriglobia > Terriglobales > Acidobacteriaceae > Angelobacter. Next base: position 6,278 of record JBARMK010000359.1, on the reverse strand, counting down.
ATGCTGTCGCGGTGCGCCCAAAGCCATGCGCAAGCCAAACTCTTTGCTTCTACGGGCGACTAAATAAGAGAGCACGCCGTAGATGCCGACCATAGCGAGCGCCAGGGCCACGCCGGAGAAAACGGTCAGCAGCAAAGTAAGGAATCTCGGCCGCGATTGCGCTGCTGAGAGCACTTCATCCATGCTGCGCACGCTGGAAACCGGCAGGCTGGGATCCAGGTCCCGCAGCTCGCGCCGTACTGCGCCGGCAACGTCCACGGAATCACTCTTGCCTCGCGCCACAACGTACATGCCCGGGCTGCCCGCGCCTTGCGGTTGGCGATAGGGCAGATAGAGTTCGGTCCCGGTTGGCTTGTCAATGCCGGCATTTTTTACGTCGGCAACCACGCCCACCACGGTGCACCATGGGCCTGAGCTTCCCGGACGAACTCTATGGCCAAGCGGGCTTGAATTCCCCCAGAACATCCGCGCCATGGTCTGGTTGATGATGATTACATCGGGCGAGCCCTTTGCATCTGAGGCATTAAAGAAGCGGCCTTCAATGAGCCGAATGCCCATGGTTTCAAAATAGCCGTCACTCACCGACTGATAAAAATCAACATTTTGGATGGGACCGCCGGGTTTCGGAACGAAACCTTCGATATCAGTGTCATTGGCGTTGACGCGGCGAACCGGAGGCAATCCAGAAACCAACGCGGCCGATTGCACCCAGGGCAGGTTAGTTACACGCTCCTGCAAACGCGACCAAAGGCTCTCAATCTTCTGATTGTCTGAATACACGGCGCTGGGCAGAGTTACGCGAAGGGAAGTCACACCCCGTGGGTTGATGCCAATATCCACCTCCTGCAATTTCCAGAATGCGCGCACCATCAACCCGCAACAGATAAGCAACAACATTGCACTGCCAATCTCAAAAGCCACCAGCCCCCGACGGAAGTTCTGCGCTGCTGCCGATCCGGAGCCGGCGCCTCCAGCCACTTCCTTAAGTAGCCCATGGACGTTCTTAATGGCCAAATGCATCATCGGCGCCATGCCAAAGATGATGCCGGTAAAGATGGAAACCAGCAGTGTGACTGCCAGCACGGTGGTGTCAATGCCGATTTCGGCCGCGCGCGGAATGCTGCCAGCATTGGTCAGCTTAATGGTGTATAGCCCGGCAAAAGCCAATCCCAGGCCGAGAATCGCTCCCAGGAAGGAGAGCAGAATTCCTTCCATGATGAATTGACGGAGCAGCCGCCATGATGAGGCGCCGATTGCGGTGCGCACGGCAATCTCACGCTGCCGGGCTTCCGCGCGCGCCAGCAACAGGTTGGCCACGTTAACACACGCAATCAGCAGCACAAAACAGACTGCGCCCAACAGCATCAGCAGCGCCGGACGCACGTTGCTGACAACCTCAGACTGGAACGGGTAACTCACAATCGTGTGGTTGTCAGGACTGAAATGGTGTTCTTTGGCTGAGCCGGTTTCGCCCCAGTACTTCACCAAAGATTCAAGCTCGGCCTGCGCCTGCTGCGCGGTAACGTTTGGCTTTAACCGTCCCAGCAAGTATAGAAAATGCGAGCCGCGTCCGCCGGGCTTGGCGGGATCGATCTGCAAAGCACTCCAGACCTCGGGCGGATCGATTTCCCCGGGAGGAAAAATAAAGCTCCGGGGCATAACGCCGATGATGATGCTCTTCTGCCCATTCAACAGCACATCTTTTCCGACGATATCGCGGTTCCCGCCAAAGACCCGCTGCCAAAGTCCATAAGAAATGTCTACGACTGCGGTGGCTTTGGGATCGTCATCCTCCGGCAGGATCGTTCGTCCAAGCAGAGGCGAAACGCCTAGCGACCGCAGCAGGCCGCCAGAAACAAATGACGCGGTTGCTCGCACGGGCTGGGCTGCACCAGTGAGATTGGCCCCGCCATTGACCCAGCCATCGAGCGACTCCCACGACTTAGTATCGCGCTTCAGATCCAGGTACTCAGGAGGAGAAACCCAAAATCTTCTCAGGCCGCCACCGGGAAAGTTGCCGAATTCGGAGTAGACCTTCACCAGTCGATCCGGCTGCACATAGGGCAAGGGCCGCAGCAGCACCGCGTTGACCACACTGAAAATCGCGGTGGTGGCGCCGATCCCCAAACCGAGGCAGATCACTGCGGCAACAGCAAAGGCGGGATTTCTGGCCAGAATGCGCAGGCCATAGCGAAGATCATGAAGGAGGGTTTGCATAAAGTGACCTAAACGAGACTCATCCTTTGGACTGACGAGTTGGCGCACGGGTAGCGCATAACGATATTTACCGGCCAAGCGGCAGAAAGGTTCCAGAAAGGCCGAAGATTTTTAAGCCGCATATATGCAAAAGGCGTAACATTATCCGGTGGGGACGGCATCCCCTCTCTGGTTCTGAGCTTCTCAAAAGCATAACCTGGAGGCTGCAATGACTCGTAGCTCCTTTTGCTCAATGATCTGGACATTGGCTGGGCTTGCAGCGTTGACACAAGCCGCCATCGCGCAACGCGGGTCGGGAACATCGAATAATCCGCCACGCACCAGCTTCCCTTCCAGCACAACCTCCCGGCCTGTCCCTGCTGACACCGTTGGACAACCGATGTTCATTTCCGGCAAGGTACTGCTTGAGGGTGGAGGAGTTTTGCCGGAACCCGTGCCGATCGAGCGCGTCTGCAACAACGTGAGAAGACGCGAAACATATACGGACATCAAGGGACAGTTTCAGTTTCAACTGGGCGTAAACACCACGTTTCAGGACGCCAGCGAGAACGATGGCCGGGCCAATCCCAGCGGGTTGGCGCCTCGTACCACTGCAGCCACGGCAGCGCGACGTTCCCTGGACCTTTCCAGCTGCGAACTAAGGGCGGTACTGGCGGGCTATCAATCAACCGTTGCAATCCTGCGCACTACGCCAGACTCGTGGCAAACCGATATCGGCACAATTTTTCTTAAACGCATTGGCAATGCCCCGGGGACAACCATCAGCGTAACCAGCATGGCAGCGCCTAAGGACGCGATGCGCGCCTATGAGAAGGCGCAAAAAGACGAGCTGGAGAAACCTGCGGAAGCAGAAAAAGAGCTGAACAAAGCTGTACATATTTATCCGCAGTTTGCAGCGGCATGGACGCTTCTGGGAGACCTCCATCGCCAAGATGGGAAGCTTGATCTGGCGCGCGGCGAGTATTCCCAGGCGCTGGCCGCCGATCCCCAGTTCGTCAGTCCCACGTATGGTCTAGCTGTGATCGCAATGCAGGAAAAGAAGTGGGAACAGGCGATTCTGCTGACCGACAAGATATTGAAGTTAAATGCCGGGGCATATCCGCTGGTCTATTTCATTAGCGCCGCCGCCAACTACAACGCTCAGAATTTCGACGCCGCCGAGGGAAACGGCAGAAAATTTAAAGCTCTCGACACTCAGCATACTCATCCCGACGTCTGCCTGTTGCTGAGCTATTTGCTTTCACGCAAACGGGACTTTGCCGGGGCCGCACACGAGATTCGCGACTATCTGGCGGCCGTCCCGAACGCTCCCAACGCTGAGGCGCTCTCGGTGGAAGCCAAGCGCTTTGAAGACCTGAGCATCTCCGCCAAGAAGAATTAGCGGCAAGCGATAGAAGATTTGTTTATTTGCGAGGCTCGTGGTGCGCTCGGGCTTGTGCAGGAAAGCGCAGGAGCACCGGCGGAGTAAAGGTCGCGCCGTCCCTGAGTTTGCCCGTATTATCGTCGATCTTGCTCCAGCCCACGTTGGCCGAGACATAGAACCAACTGTCCACCAGCACCGCGTGCGTAGGATCACCCATGCGCTCGCTGGCCTGCTCGATAACTTCCGCGCCGGTAATCTCAGTTTGCGCCCGATTCAAATTCAGACGCAAAATCCGAATTGGATCTGTGCCGTTCTGAATGCCGATCAGGGAATCGCCGTCGAGATACATGCCGTCAAGCGCGACCGTGGCAATGTTTTCGGGATGAGGCAGATAATGCACCGGACCGGCTGGGTTTGCGGTGGAGAGATTGATCACGGCAATTCCTATGGTGTAATCGGCGACGAAGAGACGCTTCCCGTCTCGCGCCAGCGCAGGCGTCTGCGGCGAGAACAGCCCATCGGCGATTTTTTCGAGCTTCGCAGTCTGCGGATCGCCGCGCAAGCGGTAAACCCCGCCGCCAATGCTGTCGGTCACGTACACCGTGCCATCGTCGGTGACGCACATATCACCGAGCACTGCAGGACCAGCCGTACCAGGATCAAAGCTGCGCAGGACCTTTCCGCTGTTCGCATCCACCTCCAGCAATCGTGCCTGGCCTTCGTCTTCTTTGGGGAAGCCGATGAACCCGGGCATGGCCGAAGCGGTCATCCACAAAACGTTCCTCCGGGGATCGGAGGAGACGGCCAATATGGGCCAATGCTTTGCATCGTCAGGCAACAGTAGCTCCTGCATTGAACACTCCTTGCTTCCCCCCTTAGGCAGCGATACGCGATAGAGAGTGTGGTGCTGAATGCTGGACACAATGAAATTGCCGGAGGATCTCACGTAAGTGATGTCCTCAGGCATAATGTCCGTCTGAGGAAGCGCGCAGACCAACTCTGCACGTGCAATTGGTTTACTGCTTTCTTTCATGCGTGCGACGAGCTTCTGTCCGGCTGTTTCGGCCAGCACGTTCTTCAGATCGTCATCATTAGCGACATCGTAGCTGAGCCCGGTAGCAGCATACTTTTCCAGCCATTGGACCGCTTCTGCTTTGTGGCCTAACCTGGCTTCAATTGACGCCACGGTCAGCATGTAACGCGGCGTGGGAGCCGGCAGTTCGCGGCCCATTTCCGTCAACAAGTGGCGCGCTGCCTGCCAGTCCTTTTGCTCAGCCCTCTCTGCCATTTTCTTCCGGAGTTCGAGATAGTGCGCACGATCAATGGCACTTGAGAAGAGGGAGGCGAGAACCAGGAGCAGAACGGCTGCCGAAAGAGGACCAAAAGAAATACATGAAAGAACGGACCGTTTAGGCATAATTCTTTGGACTTGCTCCCTGCACTGGCGTTAGCGGCCGCTCGGCTCGAGAATTCTCATCTGTGGCGCCGCAATACGCAGGATTCGCAGATTTAGCGAGCCCTTTACGATTCGTGTCTCTGCTGGTTGTGGTACTTGGAATGCAAGTTAATCCAGCCAGCTACCCTGAAATATTGCCGAAATTCTTTCGAATCGCAGTTCTGCTTCTGGCATTTTTTTATAGTTCGCTTTACCATCGCCAGAGTGTCCACTCCGGAGCATAAACCGATCGACAAAGAGCGTTTGGTGTCCGCCGTACAGGCCGGGGACGATGCGTCGTTTGAGCTGAAACTGCGACCGCGCTACCTGCGCGAGTTCATCGGCCAGCAGAAGGTCAAAGACAATCTTTCGGTAGCAGTGGAAGCAGCCAAGTCTCGCGGCGAAGCGCTGGACCATGTTCTGCTTTATGGTCCGCCGGGTTTGGGCAAGACCACGTTGGCAACCATCATCGCCAATGAGATGGGTGTGGCGTATCAGCAGAGCGCAGGGCCAGCCATACAGATCAAGGGCGATCTCACGGCCATCCTGACCAACCTGCGCGACCGCCAGGTACTGTTTTTGGATGAAGTGCACCGGTTGCAGCCGGCGCTGGAAGAGATTCTTTATTCGGCGCTGGAAGATTACAAGCTGGACATCATCATCGGCCAGGGGCCTTCCGCGCGAACCCACACCATTGACGTGAGGCCGTTCACTTTTGTTGCGGCCACCACGCGCGCCGGCATGCTCTCTGCGCCATTGCGCTCGCGCTTCGGCATACTGTTGCGGCTGGAGTTTTACACTACTGAAGAACTTAAGTTCATCATCGAGCGCTCGGCGGAGATTCTGGGCGTGGCCATTGATGATGAGGGAGCGAACGAACTGGCGCATCGCGCCCGCGGGACGCCACGGATTGCCAACCGGCTGCTGCGGCGCGTCCGCGACTTTGCCCAGGTGCGCAGCCAGGGGCGCATCGACAAAGCCACAGCGCAGGCCGCGCTGGAGATGCTGGAAGTGGATAAGCACGGCTTTGACGAGATTGACCGGCGGCTGCTGCTGACGATCATCCAGAAATATAACGGAGGCCCGGTGGGATTGAGCACACTGGCTGCCGCACTAGCGGAAGAGCAAGACGCGCTGGAAGAAATTTATGAACCATTTCTCATTCAGATCGGGTTCCTGGACCGCACCCCCCGCGGCCGGGTGGCCACCCGCCTGGCATATGACCACTTCGGCATCAAGTATGGCCGTCAGCCTGATTTGTTC
>JBARMK010000358.1:0-9212 GCA_049802395.1 Candidatus Angelobacter sp. | reverse complement strand
TGTCTCCTGCGATCCAGCCACGCTGGCGCGTGACGTGCGCCTGCTGCTGGAGACCGGCTACCACGTGGAAGAGGTCCATATGGTCGATCTGTTTCCGCAAACCTTTCACATTGAGAGCGTAGTCCGGCTGGCGCGCTAGTAAGGGTCGCCCTTCTTCTTTTCCGATGCTGCACAATTCATCGTGCGTTTGACCCAGTTCTTCACATGAATTGGCTGGCCCTGCATGCAGGCAGACAGGCCTGGTTGCGGCGTTCCCGTGAAAGATATTCCCATGCCCACTTCCGGCTTATTACCCGAAGAAAACACCAGGTTATAAAGCATGCCGGTGTCTTTGTCGCTAACCATCAGGCACCCGGCCTCGACGCCCTGCCGCACACAGCCGGTGGCTTCAACAGGGTTTGACCGTCCGCGCTGGCCGTGGGCGGCGATGGAGAGAACACACGCAAGAATCGGTAGGGTTGCAAACTTCACGGATGGGCTCTTCATAGCAAACTCCATTCTGCTCTTACTCTAGCTGCCAGTATGGGTTCGCACAACCGGTTTTAATTCTCGATTATTTCTCAACATCTCGCTTTCGAGAAAATTCTTGTCGAAAAGAGACAGTCTGAGAGTATGCTCTTTCGCGAATTTCATGGCCCGGCCGAAGCAATCCCAACCGCGCGTTCCCTTGGCGTTCGCCGCATTCGCGCTCGCTTGCGGCATCTTGCTCGCCGGACATTGGCCACGGCCACCAGTGCTGTGGGCGTGGGCAGCTACGCTACTGGCAATGTGCGCCATCGCTGGCGTTGCAGGCAAGAGTGCCCGGCTCGCCCAGCTTTCTGCATTGTTGGCTTTGGTTTGCGCGGGCGCATTTGTGCGGATTGCTACGCCATTGCCGCGCAATGTCATTCCTCCCGCGGAGTTCATGGAGGGTGAGCGCGTTGAAATTGTGGCCCACGTTATCAATGATGGCGTGCTTCTTACCGGAGGCGGATCACGCGAGCGCTTCGATCTGCAGACTGAGTCCATAGAACTCGGTAATGTGAAATTCACTCAGTCGGTGGGGATCCGTGCTACGGTCTTCTCCCGCGAGTCGGACGAGGAGGAGGACCTTGATTCGGACGCGCCGCGATTCACATATCTGGCTTACGGCAATCGGCTCAGGCTGAGTGCGAAGCTGCGCCTGCCGCGTAATTTTCGCAATCCGGGCGCATTCGATTATGAAGCTTATCTGCACGGCATCGGCATCACCGCGCTGGCCTCAGTGAAAGGGGATGAAATTCAGGTGCTTGATGGGACTTCGGGCACGCGTCTTGGGTTCTGGCGCAGCCGGATTCGCCATAGCATCCTGGAGCATCTTCGCGACAAAGGCCTCTGGAGCCATGACGATTCAGCGCTCTTCGCCGCCATGATTGTGGGCGACGACTCCCTCCTGCTGCGCGATGTGCGTGAGGAGTTCCAGCAGACCGGCGTCTACCATCTGCTGGTGGTGTCCGGTATGAACGTCGCGCTGTTGGCGCTTGCGGTGTTCTGGCTGGCGAGGCAAATGCGCTGCCCGGACTGGATAGCTTCGCTGATCACCATCGCGCTGGCCGTCTTCTATGCCTACATCGCCGGTATGGGCGTGCCGATCATGCGTGCCGTGCTCATGCTCTCTCTCTTTTTGGTCGCGCGACTGCTCTATCGCGACCGCAGCGCCTTGAATGCTACGGGCTTCGCCGCACTGGTGGTACTGGTACTCTCACCCATGGCGGTTTTCGACGCTGGATTTCAGTTGACATTCCTCGCCTTGCTGGCAATCAGCGGCATCGGCCTGCCGGTTCTCGAGAGAACATCCGCGCCTTATCGCGAAGCTCTGCGGCATCTCAACTCCACCGCCTATGACCTAGGTCTGCACCCAAAGCTGGCCCAGTTTCGTCTCGACTTGCGGCTGGTGGCAGGCAGGTTGGCGCGTTTCATAGGCCTAAAGCCGGCTCAATATCTGCTCACCACCGCATCAGGAGCGACGCTGGCGATTTATGAATTGGCAGTGGTTTCGGGAATTACGCAGGCGGTTCTGGTGCTTCCCATGCGAGTCTATTTTCATCGTGCGGCCATCGTCGGGCTGCCGGCGAACATTCTGGTATTGCCACTAGCCGGAATCATGCTCAATTCCGGCGTTGTCGCAATTGCTCTGAGCTACATCTCGCTGCCGTTGGCACGGTTGGTCGCACGGATTGCCGGAGTTGCTCTGCACTGGACGTTGCACTGCCTGCATTGGCTATCGCATTTCCATATCGCGCAATGGCGCGTACCCGACGCCAGCGTAATGGTTGCTTTGCTGGCTGCAACTGGAGTCTTGGTCGCTCTTGTCACAGTACGTCAACGGCGCGCACTTGTCCTGGCAGGCACTGTGTCGCTATTCGCCTCAGCCGGCGTGGTGGCCTTCCATTCTTCGCCGCCCCGGCTGGAGCGCGGAAAATTGGAAATCACCGCCATTGACGTTGGCCAGGGAGATTCGCTGCTGATTGTTTCTCCCGAAGGTCGAACCATGCTGATTGACGCCGGCGGCAACATTGGCCCAGTGCATAGCGAATTTGATTTCGGAGAAGATGTGGTCGCGCCCTATCTATGGTCTCGCGGCCTTTCGCGCCTGGATGTTGCCGTGCTCACACATGCTCATGGCGATCACATTGGGGGCCTGGCGCGCGTGCTGCAAGATTTTCAACCTGCGGAACTCTGGGTGGGTGTGAATCCGGAAACGCCGCTCCTGACGGCGCTTTATAAGACGGCGGAGACGAACCACATCGCAATTCGGCAGCATACGGCGGTTGAAGTCCTGGCCTGGGGTGGAACCACGGTCCGCGTGCTCTCGCCACCAGCAAACTGGCGCACTAAACCCAAGCCATCGAACGATGACTCACTAGCGCTCCTGATTCGCTATAAAGATTCCAGCGTCCTGCTGGCCGGTGATCTGGAAAAGAAGATGGAGCGGTTTGTGGCCGCAGAGTCTCCCCACGCCGACCTGCTGAAAGTCGCGCACCATGGCAGTGCCACATCTACCACGCCAGAGTTTCTGGCTGCGGTCCGTCCGCGTTTTGCCGTGATTTCGGATGGCTATCGAAACTCATTCGGTCATCCTCGCCAAGTGGTCCTGCAACGCCTGCAACTAAACCACGTGCAAACGTACCGCACCGATATGTTTGGCTTGATCACATTTCTGCTGGACGGAAAGGACGTGCAGGCGAGGGTGGTTTCCCACTGAAACTAATGCGCAGGGCTTCCCCTAACTCCCCTTAGGTTCGTTTTCCTTGGCGGAAACGATCATGAAACCAACGCCGCGTTTCGTACGAATCAGGGGCTTATCAAAGCCGTGATCAATCTTCGCACGAAGATAGCTGATGTACACGTCTACCACATTGGTCAATCCTTCAAAGCCGAGGTTCCAGACATGTTCCACCACCATAGTGCGCGTAACAATTCGCCCGGCGTTGCGCATAAGGTATTCCAGCAGGGCGTATTCCCGCTGGGTGAGGTTAATCGGCTTGCCGCCACGAGTAACAGTGTGGCGCATCCGATCTAGTTCCAGATCGTCCACCGTTAGCGTGTTTAACAGGAGTTCGTTGGACCGCCGCAGCAGCGTATGCAGGCGGGCCAGCAGCTCTTGAAAAGAGAATGGCTTGATGAGGTAGTCATCTGCTCCGGCCTCCAGTCCAGAAACACGGTCAGCAACCTGACGGCGACCGCTCAGAATCAGCACCCGAGTGGTGGAGCCTGACTGCCGAAGCTTTCTGAGCAGAGATAGACCATCAAGTCGGGGAAGGTTCCAGTCAAGAACAATCCCATCGTAGTTGATGTCGGTGGCCAGCTGCAGGCCCTCTTCCCCATCCGAAGCCAGATCGACGGCAAAATGTTCTTCTTCCAGGCCTTTGACCAGACTGCGCGCGACTTTTGGCTCATCTTCGATGACGAGTATACGCAAACTTTTTCCACCTTCTTGGGCGGCAGGGGAGCCTGTGACGTGGCTGAGGACAACCCTGTATCCCGGGTTCAGCCCAACGTCGCTGAAGCGGTATCAGCATATTTTACAACTTTTTTACAACGTCCAGGGCGGTGAACGAACACTGAAGTTGCGAATTGGTAACGGGCGCGGGGCGATTTTTAGCGGGGCTCTTAGGTTCAAATGGGCACGAACTACGCTTACATGAGACACCAAAACGATAGAAGACCTGTACGAAGGGCTTGTCATGGCAACGATCAGCTATTTCTTCTCAACGCGTTGCAGCATGAATGTAAGCGTTCCCCAGGTCATGCGGGCTTTCATCTGAACAGGGGTGCGGGCTGCGTCGTCAGAGTACCAGATCCAGATCTTGCCCTTGTCTTTCAGCAATCCGGCAGCAGATTCTGGCTGAATGCGTATGGCGTTGAAGGTTCCTGCCGGCGTCTTGACCTGCTCGCGCGCCTCCACGCGAACGTTTACCGTGAGCGTCTGTCCGCCGTCATTCAGTGGAAAGGAATATATTCCACCAGGTTGCAAAGGCAGAGAAGCCACGTAATAGACCGCGGAGAGCAAGTCTGTCACGCAGTTGGGTATTTCATGTTCCTCGTGTTTGGTCTCTTTCTTTCTAATGTTCTTCTGATCAAAGATAGTCTTGCCGTGCTGGTAATCGAAGGTGATATTGGTTTCCACCCGGCGCAAGCCCTCCTCTACATGCCGGAAGGTGTTACGCGAGCAAAAACTTGCCGGATCGAAGAATGATTCGAATCGGTCGTGCACATGGTAGAGAAGAGCAACCGTTCCCATGGCGTTGGCCGTACCCACGACACGGTTTTCCGGTCCGGCCTGTTCCAGCCGCAGAGTGCCGATTCCGGCATTGAAGATGCGCCAATCGCCGCTATAGACATATGTTTGTCCCACGGGAAATTGATATTCCGAACGCGGCTTGGCAAGGGTAGTAGCGCTCATTCCGGATTTTTCGACTGGCGATGGCGGCGGCGAGGGAAGGGCCGCCTGCTTCTTCTTGCTTTGGGCGGACGCAAACGCGACGACGGCACTGGCTCCCAGCAATACAGCCAGGACAACAAAAGTGAATTTGATGAGACGGTTTCGAAATCGAATCAAGCGTGTACCAGTGTCATTTTCAAGATGAGCGCGCCGATCATTAGAACAGAGCCTAAAGCCGCATTGTACTCGCGATGCCGCATGTAAAGCTCAGCGGAAAAGCTCAAGGAACCGCTATCCGATGCCGGATCGGAACGATGTGGCGTGAGCCGTGGGAAAAACCGGGGCACATGACTGGCGTACTGAGCGTAGTCTGAAAACGTGGCACGCAAGTATGCTTCTTCCGCTTTGATCACCGGCAGATAGATGAATGCGAACATCGCAAGCGCCCCAATACCGATCCAAACGTTACGGGCAGCCACGATGAAGCCGAGCGCAATCACGATAGAGCCGAGATATAGTGGGTTTCGCATGTAGGCGTAAGGGCCGGTGGTGGCAAGAGCGGCGTTCTTGCGAATGTGCCCCGAGGCCATGGCGCGAACCAGAAGCCCCACCACTATAAAAGCAGCGCCGGCGGAGAGAGAGACCCACGTAGGCCAGGCAAACCACAGATAGGCCGCAGCAAAGAGGAATCCCAGCGGCACGCGTGATCGGGTGGCTACCCGAGCCCAGCTAGGCATGGCCGTTTACCAGCAGATGGCGAGCAGCGGAAATAACCTCTTCGGAGCTGATCTGCAGCATTCCTGCTTCGGCTTTCGAATGATGAGAAAACGTGGTCTCACTTTCAGGATGGCGCAATGCAATGGCCTGGGTGCCGAAGGGCCCCGTACGCGCCGGATCGGTCGGGCCATAAATTCCGACCACGGGGATGCCCAGCGCCGCAGCAAGATGCAAGGGCCCAGTATCGCCGCCCAGAAAAATCTTTGCGCGACGCGTAATGGCCACTAGCTGTCCAATGGTGCAGCGCAGTTCAAAAGCATTCCCCGCGCTCGCCGCCACCACCTCTCGTGCCAAATATTCCTCCCCGGCGGCCACATTGACCAGGGTCTTGATGTTGTGCGCCGCCAGCGCCAGTGCGACCTCGCCAAACCTCTCCGGCGGCCACTGTTTGGCGCCCCACCCAGCGCCGGGATTCACGATTGCGAAGCTGGCAATGCCCAGCCGCGCAATTTCAGATTCCGCCCAGGCTTCCGAAATTGGATCCAGCGGAAGCTGCGGAGCGAATAATTTCAGCTCATTACCAAAATAGGGCTTGAGCGCCTCTACAGCCAGCGCGTGGTTCTGTTCGATGACGTGTTCTCCCGAGCGGGGATATTTACGCCGGTAAAAAAACCTCGCAGCTGATTCGCGGGGATCGGTAAACCCGGCGAGGGCGTTCGCGCCACCCCATTTGGCAAAAACCGCGGACTTGATCGCGCCTTGAAAGTCGAGCGCGATTTCGTACTGCATCTTCCGCACTCTCTTCATTGCGCCTAAGATCTCCGCCGTAGCTGACGCGCGGAAGAAGTGCTTGCGCCATCGCCTTGTATCCAAGGTGTGCACATGATTGACCACCGGTTTTTTAGGGCTGATACTGCTGGGGCTGGCTTTTCGTCCCTGCGCGGTCAGCAACTCTGACCAACGCTCTTCCACCAGCCATCCAATGGTCGCATTCGGCAGCGCGGCGCGGATTCCGGTAACTGCAGGTAGCGTATGCAAGATGTCACCCATGGCGCCCAGGCGGACGATCAGGATCTTCGTCATTCTGTCCTTCGCAGCAGCTCAGTGGTGGAGTGGTCTTTCGGGTCGCCAACAATAGCGACACGCCCGCCGCAGGCAATCACTACGTCGCGCTCGGGAACACTTTCTTCCGTGTAGTCTGTGCCCTTTGCATGAACATCGGGGCGTATCAATCGGACGAGTTCGCGCACATCGGGAGCATCGAAGATGGTTACGGCGTCCACGTCTTGCAACGCAGCAAGGATTTCGGCCCGCTCCTGCTCCCGGACGCGAGGTCGCCTCTCGCCTTTGAGTTTGCGCACGCTGCTATCTGAATTGACCGCCACAATCAATTTGCCGCCAAGCTCTTTGGCCGCGCGAAAATAGCGGACATGACCCACGTGGAGCAGATCAAAACAGCCGTTGGTCAAGACAATCTTTTCTCCGGCGACGCGCCACCTGGCGACCTGCTCCGCCAACTCACCGGCGGCAAAGATTTTTGGAATCGCTGACAGTCAGCCCTCCATGACGGCGCGGAGCAGTTCGGCGCGGGTCACCGTCGCCGTGCCGCGCTTCATCACCACAATGCCGCCCGCGTAGTTTGCCAGCTGGGCAGCCAATTCCGCGTCGGCCCCGGCGGCGAGAGCGGCCGTGAAAGTCGCAATTACCGTATCGCCCGCGCCCGTCACGTCAGCCACTTCGTCGGAGCCGTAAATCGGGATGTGCACAGGCTTGTTGGAGCGGGAAAATACCACCATGCCGTCTTTGCCTCGCGTGACTAGAAGGGATTGCAGCTTCATCTTCTGCATCACGGCCCTCCCAGTGGCCAAAAGGCGCGAATTGTCATTGCCGATTCGGGTGCGCAGCAGCTCTTCCAGCTCTGATTCATTAGGCGTGGCCGCGGTAACCCCGCTGTAGGCTAGCGTGCGATAGCGCGAATCGAGGGTCACTGGAATCCCATCGAGTGAAGCTTTGGAACGGATGTTGTCAAAAATCTCCGGCGTGGCCGCACCGTAGCCATAGTCTGAAATCAGTAACGCATCTGAGGCGCGAACATAACCGCGGGCCTGGAAGGTGATGTCGCGGACGGCAGCTCGGTCCAGCGTAGTATCCGGCTCGCGGTCCACGCGAATCACCTGCTGCCGCGGAGAGTGCATTGTTCCGGCAAGCACGCGCGTCTTGGTCACGGTGCTTCGGCCTTTGATCCTGCGAATGGCGCTTACAGATATATGCTTTTGCCGGAAGGAGTGCAGCAGCATTCGGCCGGCTTCGTCATCCCCGATCACGCCTACGGGCAGAACGGTAACGCCCAGGTCAGCCAGGTTGTAAATGGCGTTGCCGGCGCCTCCCGGCACCACCGTGCGTTCACGGTGCCGCAGAATCAGCACTGGCGCTTCGCGTGACACACGCGAAATTTCGCCATAAATAAATTCGTCGGCGATCAGATCCCCCAGGACTGTGATACTGAGCTTGGAGAACCCCTCAATGATCCTAACCAGCCGGTCAGCTGCTTTTGGAGTCTTTTGCATGGACTGAACGATTTTCTCATGCCCCGCTAAAGTCTGCAGCCGCAACGCTGTTCCAGAGTTTCCAGCATGTGAGTCAAGGCCTGCTCCGGAGCTGCGAGTTCAATGTGAAGCTCGGCCGCCGTTAGCGGCTGGAGCTGCCCGGAAAGCGTTCCCAGGTTAACCAAATCTTTTTCACTGGTGACGAACCCATCCGCGCCGTGAGTGTTCTTAAGGCGCAATAAACGGTCAATGTCACGCTGCTGGTAACGATGGTGGTCGCCAAAAGCTACCTTATCCGAGATTTCTTGATTTAGAGTGCGCAACGCCTCAAAGAATTGGCGTGAACGGCCAATTCCGCAGAAAGCAATGGCCTTGCCGCCAATATTGGGTAACGTGACGCTGCGGCGCGCTGGCCAAATTTGCTTTTCGAAGCTGCTCAGTTCGAGAGGCTCAAACGTCACCACGGCGTCCGCCCGTCGCAGCGCTGACTGCGGTTCACGCAACCGACCTACAGGTAGCAAAACATCTGCCAGATCGTCCTGAGGCAGCAAGACAATGTCAAAGTCGCGGTGCAGACGCCGGTGCTGAAAGCCATCATCCAGCAAGTGAAGCCGGCTAGAGAATGTTTTTTCGGCCAGCAGCCCGGTCTGATAACGGTCAGCGCCGACAATCACCGGCATTTGCAGTTTGCGGGCGATCAGGAGAGGCTCATCGCCAAATTGGTCGGGTGAGCCATTGGGATCTACGACAGCAATATCTGGCGAGCTACGACCGTAGCCACGCGATAGCACGTCGAACTCTATGCCACGCTGTTTCAGCAACTCTCCCAGGGCAATCACAAACGGCGTTTTCCCACTGCCACCGACAGAGATGTTGCCGATACTCACAACCGGCCGCTCAAGCTTGTGGACTTGCAGCATGTCCCTCTCATAGAGCGCATTTCTGATTGCCACACCTGCGCCAAACAGCCTGGACACGGGATTCATCGTTTCTCCGTGGCGCGCCCGCGCAATAGTGGCTCAAGCGCGTGCATAGTCTTGAGAGTC